>CAZNCI010000352.1:0-4397 GCA_964571475.1 uncultured Saprospiraceae bacterium
CGATTATTACCATAATGCCGCGCTTCCAGCGCTTTAAGGTGCTGTTTAATGCCGCCGGTAACAGGTAGCGAAGAACGCCAAAGCGATAGGGGAGGGAGACGAATAGTTGTATTAGCGGGATAGAGGAAGATGCTCTGCAACCAGTTTGAACTTATTATCATTTTAAAGATATGTCATAGCGACAGCATTCTAAAGGAAGTCCTGCGTGCTTTGTTTCCTTGAATTCTTGAAACCCTGATACATTGACGCCTTGAAAAAATCATTCCTTAATTCTACTCCAAGCCAGTGTTTTGACCATCCAATTGGGAAGGGATTTTCCCTGTTTTCGATTTTTGAGATTCATATACCAGCCAATTTTTTTAAGAATGGGTAGCTTATGTGTTTCTACAAATTCGATCAGTGTACCATCGGGATCTTCAATATAAGAAAAATGGCCGGCAGCTTCACCCATGTCAAAACTATTAGAACTATCGACCGTAAATGGAAACCCTTTCGATTCGCATTCTGCCTTTAAGTCTGTCATCCCCTGAATATCAAAACACAGATGAATAAATCCGGGGTCCCCCCAAATTCTCCCTTCAAATATCTTACGTGCCTTTCGAGTGGGCACAACGACCAACTCTATCTGCGAAGGTCCAAATAATTGAGAAAAAGGACCTGTCCTCGGTTGGCTGTGTTTGAGCAGAATTCTTCTGGCAGGCTGCTTTCCGCCAGGCAGTCCGGCAAAATCATCAAATACACCCTGCTTATCATAAACAATCTCATCATAACCGAGGATGTCCATATAAACAGTTTTGGATTTTTCAAAATCAGATATGCCAATTACAGCCCCATAAATCCCCCCTGTGACAGATTTTTCTTTTTGATAAATAATGGGTTCCTGTACGATTTGAAAAATATTCCCGTAAGGATCTTTGACAAAAAAGTGTTCATTGCCCGAGGGATCCTTTACCACTGAACTCAATAAATCTAATTTAGCTGCCTGAAAGGTCGCAAAGGTTTTTTTTACATCCTGGCTTTTGACCTTAGCAATAAAAATACCGAAATCACCCAATTGAGGATCAAAAGTGCAATTTTCAGGTGTTTTACCAGTGTGTTGCCATATTTCAAAACCACCACCGCCTTGCATATTCAAAGCCAAAGCCGCGTGCCTTTTTCTTGACTTGCCGTCGGTATGAGGCAGCATTAATTCTGCGACAGCCTCGTCCTCAAAAGCCCGAATATCCATTCCAAAATGAGTTCTATACCATTTCCACGCGTCCCCCAAATTATTAACACCAACCCCCATCTGCTGTATTCCACAAATTATTTTACCCATAATACTTCCTATCAATTTGGGACAAAGATAGTGAATTAGAATGAAAAGAAGCGGCTCATTCAAAAAGGTTTTGGAATAGACACAGCGTATTGCAAACTTCGTGCGTTATTAATTATGAAATTGAAAAGCTTGTATTACTGGAAAGAAAATCGTACTTTTATGGTTAGTATAACGACAACTTTTTAGCTTAAAAGGTTGTAAACAAACCTAAAATGGATATTGCATTACCATTTGACAAAAGTGAATCGGACTTTATCAAAGCCTGTGTTCGCAGGGAGTCTTGGGCTCAAAAATTGCTGTATGAAGAGTACTACGGCAAGATGATGGGCGTATGCCTCAGATATTCGAATGATAAAAATGACGCTTTGGATATCATGCATGAAGGATTCATCAAAGTATTCAAAAATATTGGCAAATACAAAAGTGGAACGACTCTTTCTGCCTGGATTCATCGAATAATGGTCAATACGGCTATTGATTATTATAGGAAAAAAGTAAGGCGGCGTGTAGAGGATTTGGATCAGGCCTATCACTTATCAACACACGATCCTGATGCGATTAGCCGATGTAGTGAGCAAGAAATTATTGAAGCGATACAGCTATTACCCCCCACTTATAGAGCAGTTTTTAACCTATATGTTATCGAAGGATACCCCCATAAGGAAGTAGCCAAGCTATTGGGGATTACCGATAGTACCTCAAGATCCAACTTAGTTAAGGCAAGAGCAAAATTAAAGCATATTTTAAAGGAGCATAAATAATAGAATCGCGTGAAAGAGCAGCATCATTTTGATCGTCTTATTAAAGAAAAAGTAGCCAATTATTCCGTTCCGCTTACCGACGGAGCATGGGCACTTTTTGCTGAAAAACAAGCGGAGGTGGCAGAGGCTGATGAAGACTTATTGCTTGATCAAAAAGCGGCACTGCTTAATTCTTTTGAGTCTCCTTTGAACCAGCATCATTGGGTGTTGATGGCAGAACGTATTCAAAAGGAATTAATTTTCATAAGGGAACTTACACACCTCAAAGTCATGGAACTCTCTTTGATGGCATTGATGTTACTTTCGTTTTGGCAACAATTGAAGGTTAATCAAAATATAGAATTGCCGTCCACCCCGGCTTCAATTATCGCACAGGCCGAAAAGGTGCCAGGTGATCAGCTGCCTGATTTAAACCCCGGGATGACACTCACTAACCAATCCTATGATCGAGTCATTTCCAATGGAACGACCTTAAATAAAAACACACCAAAACAAGCAAATATTCCACTGGATATTAACAATCAGCTTTCCCCTGCGAAGGTTGAGCTGACAGCAGTTGCAAAGCTTGCTCCTAAAGATATTGCACCTGTATCAAAAGAGGCACTATTGTCACTTCCTCCTGCTGATCATATTGAAACCATTCCTCCCCAATTGCTTATTGGGTCCAATAATGAAACCGTAGGACAGTATCTCCCTGTCACAAAGAAAGCCTTGGTTAAAATCGGAATGGTTGGACGGTCAGAGACCAACGTCATCGTGACCAATACCGATAATATACCGACGGATCAGGTAATCGCTACAAGTATCTACAGAAGAGAATCTTCCGGTTATTCCGGTGGCGTTTCCGTAGGGATTGCCAAGGGTAGATGGGAATACCATCTAAAGTTTTTTTATACTGCCATTCAGTATCAACCAATTGATGTGATTAATGTGTCCGGCTCTGTTGCCAAAAACTACGTTGGAAAAAAATACGTTAATTTTGAATTTAATACCTTCCATTTGCCGATTGCTGTTCGATTTAATATCATTGATAGAAATCAATGGAAATTATTCACCTCATTGGGTACTTCCTGGAATTTAGTCACCCAGGCTTTTTACCACAAACGGGAAGAACATTTTTCTGATGAAAATGAAAGAGAAGTAACACATCGATGGATTCCTGAGCCAATTGGTTATGAATACGCCCGACCAGGCTTTTTTCAAAAAGAAGGTGAATTCTTGAAGAATAGTTATGTTACCGGTAATGTTGGCTTTGGTGTCGAACGGTCATTCGGGGGTAGGTGGAGTGCATTCGTAGCGTCCCGTTATGCACATACTTTATATAATTTTAATGGTGGATTCGGTCCTTATAAAGATAATATCCACACCTTGTCTTTTGAGTCTGGTATTATTGTGACAATGACTAAATAAAGTCCTTAAATAAGATATAGACCGATTCATTTCAAGCAGGTAAAGAAAGCGCCTTTCTGGAACATTTCAGAAAGGCGCTTTTTTTTAATTCATTCTTAATAATATATTAAAATCTCCATCCAATGGCTAATTTGCCGTCGATGTCAATGGGGAAATTTATAGAAGTACTTCCTCCATCAGACCAATCCCAATTAGAGTTTAAATTCCTTCCAATACCGAATCCAATATCAAACAATAAGCCTGAATCAGCGACCCATTTGTAACCAGCTCCAAATCCAGCGGCAATTTTGGAGTACGTCAATGTAACATCAGTACTACTAGTACCTTTACCTCCCGCATAATTCAAATAGCCATAAACGTAAAATTTATCAGCTCCATTTTCTGGTGAGAAGTAATATTTATAAGCAGCTCCTGCACCAAAGCCATTGGTTTTTACATCTGCAAACGTATTGGAAGCGAACCTTAATGAGGCTTCAACTCCCATATTGTCATTCAGAATGTACTCACCGGAAACGGAGAGCCCTCCAAATAACAAACCAATTGGGTTGACTTTTACTTCGAATTGGGCAAATGCAGAACCCACTACAAATAATGCGACAGCTGCCGTTGCAAATAATCTTTTTTTCATAATTTAAAGTTTAAAATTTGATTTAAAAATATCCTCCTATTTTCAAAAAACAGAAAAAATATCAAAGAACAACCAAAAAAGGATCCCCAAACACTAAAAAAGATTTCTACTAAAACTTCAATAAGGTAACTAAGGTTAAGGAATGAGCTAAAAATAACTATCCATTCTTAACTGTTTCTTTTGCCCTTATTTTCCACTTTAAAATCAGTCACTTATCTCGATAAGCTCCCGCTTTTAAAGCGAAAACTAAGAACAAAATGATCGAGTAAAGAAAGAACAT
>CAZNCI010000353.1:0-4365 GCA_964571475.1 uncultured Saprospiraceae bacterium
TGAAAAACCACATTTTTTAAAACATTATTAAAATGTGGCTAAAGCCAAGTTAGTAGCTATTCCTTTATCCGTTGGTTAAAACCAACGGCAAAAAAAACAGTGCATTAAGTACTCAAACTTAGTACTAAAGACAGTAAGTTCTTTTCTTTAAAACTTCAGGGAGACATCCATCGAAAAAGATCGACCTGGATTGTACTTAGCCCAATAATAATCTGCTGGATTTAATTCACCTCCATCATAAGTGATTTTTTTGATAGAGCCGAGCAAATTATTAGCGCTAAGACTTATTTTCCACTGTTGAGAATGACCGAATACTTTACTCGCTTTTGCGTCCCATTGATTGAATGGTTGCTCATATACATCCGGGTTGATTCCCACGCCAACAATAAATAACCGAGCTCCCTGTACATTGTATGAAGTGTTAAATTCCAGTCCAAGATCTGAATTTTTATAACCCAGTGAAGCATTGAGCAGATAAGGTGATTGCCCGACCATCTGTCTGTTTTCGGAAGAATAGAGGGCGATTTTATGCTCCCTTTTAATCACTGACTTAATAAAAGAGGCATTACCGCCAATATTAAAATGGCGGAATCTTTCACTTAGGAAACTCAAATCCTTTTTAACTTCCAGTTCTACACCATAAACCTCAGCTGATTTCTGATTCCTGGGGGTGTAATCAGAAGGGGATAATTCGTTATAGGATTCCAATTCAATTGGATTGGTTAAGTTTTTATAAAAACCACTAACTGAAATTAATTGCCCTTGGGAAAAAAACAGTTCCCACCTTAAATCCAGATTTTGAATTTTGGTCTCAACCAGGCTAAGATTACCGATAAAGGTCCTATTGGACACCTTATCCTGTATCTGAGCAATAGATTTTTCTTTAAAACTAGGTCGAGCCAATGTTTTGTTATAAGAAAATCGGATATTCATTTTTTCAAGGGGGCTGTAAATTAAATTTAAGGAAGGTAATACATCCAGTTCATCCAATACATTTTCCTTCGTTAATTTTATGGTTCCCAAATTATTTTGCCCTGTATAATAATTATCGACTTTTTCTGCTCGTGCACCCAAAACGGCTTTCAATTGATGGGTAAACGCCAGCTCTGTCATCAGGTAAGCAGCCATTACACTTTGTTGTGCATTAAAGGTGTTTGCCGGTTCGAAATTCCCTTTTACGTAAGTGCCCCTTTCCGTATCCGGCAGCCATAGGTTTTCCTCGGTTAATATCCGGTTGGCATCTCCTTCTAAATGGAGGGAGCTTTGATTTTTTACCCTAAATAGAAATGACTGAATACCATAATCTCTTTCTTTTTGTAAAAAATTAACACCAAATTTCAACTTAGAATCTAAACCCAGCCATTGTTTGTAATTCCATACTATATCAACTTTTCCATTATAGGAAGATTCTTTTAAGTTTCGGAAGGATCTCGAAATATCGGCGCCAATAGAAGGGCGAATCAGGAATTCACCGTCAGAAGTTAACTCAAAGCCCGTCGAACGTAAGTCTGGCTCGTCCACCTCAATCCAAGTCGGAGAAACATGCCATAATATTTCTAAATTTCCGTCATTCAATTTATGTTTTCCACTCAGCCTAAAACTGTTAACTGTTCGCTGTGTATAATGAAGGACATCTTTATAAACGGTGGCCGGATTCACATCTGTTTCTACTGAAATTAATTTTGCAGACTGATCCTCTCCATTTTGAATGCGGAGGTAATTAAGGCTAAATTTGTGTTGCTTCGTTTTGAATGCAGCTCCAAATAACCCACTAAGTAGAACATTATTATTACTAATTCTTCCCCTTGTCGTTTTATCACTAAATAGCTGGTTATTTTCATCGGTCACAAAACTGCCGTAAAAAGCGTCATTATAATGTGTGAAACTATTTTTATAATTAACCGCTGCAATATATCCAATTGTGTTTTTACCTATGTTTTTTTGATTACCCGCTGAAAAAGAAAAAGAGCTATTCAACCCACTCATGTGGTTTGTTGCCGCCAGGGTAGGTGAAAAACTGCGGGTAAGATTATGTAGTTGAATATTATCCAGGGCTTCATCTGGAATACTAATAGCGGGATAAAACCCTAATGCACGAGTACCGTTATCCAGCCCTATAATATCCGTTTTACTTCCTTTGTACTTTAAAAAGTCCGCCTTGAGATTTGAGGTAGGGTTGTAGGCAGTAGAAAAGGATACACGATAACTTTTTTCTTCTGGAAAATCCTTGGTCACTATATCAACAATCCCTCCGCTAAAATCAGCAGGCAAATCGGGAGAAAATGATTTATAAACCAAAATATTATCAATGATATTAGTCGGGAAAATATCCATTTGAACGGTGTTTTTATCAGGGTCTAATCCAGGGATATTCATGCCATTCAAAATGGTTTTGGTATAACGATCTCCCAGTCCTCTGACATAGACATTTTTTCCTCCCTCGATAGAAACACCGGCTACCCGCTTGATGGCTTCTCCTGCATTCGCATCTCCAATTTTTGAAAAAGTCTGGGCAGATACCCCGTCCATTAAAACGGAAGAGCGCCTTTTTATGGTTGCAATTGCTGCTTCTGTATTATTTAATTGTGTCGCAGTGACGGTTACCTCTTCCAGGAGAGTGCCTTCTTCTTTTAATTGAGGGGCTATGTTGTTTACCGTTTTGGCATGAATAACGACTTCTTTGACGGTAAGGCTGGCGTAACCCAGAAAGGAAATGACTAAATTATAAGTTCCCTCTTCCAATTCAATAGAAAAATTTCCATCTAAATCACTGGTTGTCCCCGTTCCCAATTCTGAGATAAGTACATTTGCAAAAGAGATGGCTTCCCCTGTATCTGCATCTGTAATGACGCCTCTTAAAATACCTTTCTCTGCTGTAGATACGCCTACAAAAACAAATAGGCTAATAAAAAATACAATTACTTTTTTCATGAAAATAAATTAGGTGCAGAGGACACAGAAATCTCCATGTCCTCTATTTTTTATTAATTTTTACTGTAATAATCCATTGGTATCTGTCCAGGACCATCCTTTTAATTCAGAAAGGTCAGCCCCTTTTGATGATGATGTGACAATTGAATTACCTCCTGCTGAAATTATTTTCGCATCAGCTGCTGCCTGATATTCTGTATCAACAGCCTGTAGGCATTCCGGCTCTTTTTTTGCGTAAACCTTTATGAAATCAGCCATAACCGCATCGGAGGATACGATTTCACAATTGGTAACAATTAGATCATCAGAAATTAAATGAGTATAAGCATCTACTTTGTCTGCACAGGCATTGGAGGCATCAAAAGAAGCGCTTACTTTCATGAAGTTGGTGTAACCCTTGAAGACAACATTAGAGATGGTGCCCTGTGCTTTTGACTTCAAATCAGCAATACTTCCTTTTCCATCTTGAGAAATGACCGTACCATTTTCGATGGTGAATTTTCCGGTATTATAGGTTGAGTTTTCAGGACCGTCAATTTCCAAGCCTTCGTCTGTACCATCTCCTCCGTGAATGATGTAAAAATTAGAAATAGTTCCTGAGTAGTTTTGGTCAATATCCAAAGCATCATCATCCTGATAGGTGATGATTACATTAGAAACATTGACCGTGCCACCAAAAAATTCAATGCCATCGTCTAAATTAGCTACAATCTCGATATGGTTGATTTCTGTTCCGGCTCCAACTCCTCCCAGAGAAAGACCATTGATTTCATTGCCTTCTCCTATTACTGCTCCTCCGTGGCGGATAGACACATAGCATAATTTGCCGGAGTTGTCGTTTGCGTCAGTTCCTCCATATTTACCATAAGATTCATCGGCTGGAATTCCTTCGATTTGTCCTTCGGTGTCGCCATCTTTGGTCGAAACCGGTGCTTTTCCTAAAATGATGACTCCGCCCCATTTTTCGTTATCTGTCTGGTTGAGGTTGGTACCTGCTTTTTCTCCAATTTTAATATTATCCAGCGTTGAGGTGAAAATAATTGGTTTTTGGGCAGTTCCGCACGCATTGATCATTGCACCGCGTGCTATAATCAATGCGGAAGCCAGCGTTCCTGTGCCTGGTCTTCCTTTAATAATTGTTCCGGGCTCAATGGTTAATACCGCATCCTCCACTATAACTTTTCCCGCAAGTTCATAAAATTTATTAGCGGTAAGTGTCATGTCAGAGGTGATGGCTCCTGATAAAACAACCGTTTCTGTAGAAGGATTTATGATTTCTACACAAAGATCATTTTTGCATTCATAACCCGTAGGGCAGGCACCGTCACAAGGTTCATTACTGTTACCACAGGCAGCCAAGAACAAAAGAGGTGCAAAAAATAAAATTTTGAAGATGTTTTTCATGTTAATGTTTAATTTAAAAATGTAGTTTTA
>CAZNCI010000354.1:0-4349 GCA_964571475.1 uncultured Saprospiraceae bacterium
TAATTTTGGTAGTGGGCCAAATGTAATGCTGCTTCATAAAAGGATGGCACTAAAAATTTCTTTTAAATTGCCACGGATAACGCCTCCTGCGTCACAAGCCTGTGACGCAGGAGGCGTTACTTCATGGCTAAAACATTAGCATTGCATTTAATACGCCACCATAATTCTTAATCATCCAAAGCCTCCACGCCTTCGTTGATAATCTTATCAGGGAAGGCGTGTTTTTTCACAAAATTACACCAGGTGCAATAGTCTTTCCCACAACCGTCATAAAACTCCTGCGCCTGAATTTTAGCATAAGTTTCTTCGATGATGTTACTCACTTTAGCTACATCATCGGCGGTGTACTCCAATACATCTTCATCAAATTCTCCTGCTCGATTGGGCTGTAGATAAAGCAATCGACCACTCGTTATTTTTTCTGCAAAGGGAAAGGCATTTTCATACAATATTTTATAAAAGACCAATTGACGATAATAAATACCTCCTAGAGGATTATTCTTGGTGGGGCGTCGCATTTTATTAGACTTTTTGCCCGTTTTGTAATCTACGATTACTGCTTTATTATCCTTGTAAAGCTCGATTTTATCGATTGTTCCCTTGATGGGGACACCCCTCACCTCTACTTTAGAGATATTTTGTTCAATTTTTACTTTTTTATGCCAATTATCCTTTGCCAATTGATAGTAATCAGTCAGGTATTTTTGACCTACATTTAGCCGGCGCAGATATTCTTTGGGAGAAAAATAACCTTCCTGCTTTTCCATCGACTTGGTGTACATTTCGAGGAAGCGTTCCAATGAAGGAAAGGTCTTGGTGGGAGATAACAACATCGTCTCGAACAAACGCTGCAATGCCTCATGGACCGCCACCCCATAAGCACCTACTTCACTCATCAATGACGGAACTCTTAAAACACTTTCGTAATAAAAACTCAATGGACAGGTCAAATACCGGTTCAATGCCGACACACTCATCTGAAAGCCATCCAATAATTCTTTGATTGCTGCCTTATTCGCTGGCGCAATCTGCGGTTTATCTGTACTTTTCAAACGCAGCCTATTCACCTCTAAGAGGGACTGGGTATCCATCATTACTTCCTCGAAGTCAATGTATTTATCCTCCGCTTTTAATTCATCAATAAAAATGGCCGGCTGTTGGTCTTTTTGTTTTTTTGTCTTGGCATAAGAGATGTACAAACCGGCTCTCGCCCGGGTTATTGCCACGTAAAACAACCGCCTTTTAGCCTCCAGTACATCTTCCATCCCGGAAAGTGTCAGGGTATCCGGCAAGGTAAAATTGTAGCGTCCCCGTCCTTCTTTTTCCCAGTTCTCCTTGCTGACATCATAGATAAATACGTGCTCAAATTCCAAACCTTTTGCACTGTGTGCCGTCACAAACTGGATTCCTTCCTCGGACCTAATTGTTTTTTCCAAAGGAATACCAAGCCGATTCTGATCCATGGCCTTTAGTGTTTGAAAAAAACGATAAAGATTCAATCTTGGATTTCTTTCCTGCTCCTTACGGGCAAAATCGACAAAGGTATTCAGCACCTCCAACAGCCACCATTGATCCGGTTGTTTTAATACGTACTCCAATAATCCGGACTGATTGATGAGCCGCTCTATTATGATGGGCAGCGGTCGGGTGGTGACATCCCTGATCCACCCTTCAATTAATTGATTAAACCTAAGAAAGCGCTCGGCATTTTTGAGTTTAAATTGCTTCAATTTACCTGCTTCCATCATAGAGCGATAGGGCTGTTTATAAGCCTGCCCGGACAAGGTCATTTGATGCGTAAAAGCAACAATATCCACCTCCTCTATCCCCCAATATGGGAAATGCCAAATCCAATACAAAAGGTGTTCACCTGAATAAGACTTTTGCTGCTCCAACTGAATATACTCCAGCAATAGTAAAATATTACGAATAAAGGGCAGATCCAAAATATTCACTTTGCGCTTGGTTGTATAGGGAATCCCCTTTTGTTCCAACAACATAATCAGGCCCTCTACCTGTTTATGTCTTGCGTAAATTACTGCGATTTGGCTCAGGGACACCCCCGCTTCTTTTAATTTCAGTATGGATTGCAATACCCCTGCCATTTCATGTTTAGGGTCTGGGTAGGCGGTAATTTTGGGTTGCTGTTGGAGCTTTTTGTATTTGGGATTGGCAGCTTTCAAGTGCTTGGTCAGTTGTAGTCCATCCAGCCGATTGATAATTCTTTTTTCGTTATGGGAGATGAGCTGTTCGGATAAGGATAAAATTTGAGGGGAAGACCTGTAATTTTCATTTAATACAACGACCTTTATTTCTGATTCAAACAGGGTGTAAAACTCCTCCAAATTTTGCAACCTGGCACCCTGAAATTCATAGATAGACTGGTCATCATCTCCTACGATAAAAATATTAGGCGCATCCCAGAAAGCGTATAATTTTTTTAATAATTCATTCTGCGCCCCATTGGTATCCTGATATTCATCCACCAAAAAATAAAGGTATTGTTCCTGATAGCGCCTCAATAACATCTCGTTATCCCGAAAGGCATTCAATACCCAAATAATCATGTCGGCAAAATCATAGCGCCCGGCTTTTGCCAATGCTTTGCGATAAGCAGGAAAGAGATCAACAGCTGCTTCCAACAACTTCATTTTATCCTCCTGCGCCTGTAATTGGGCAATTTTGACATCTCCTTTTTTATGAGGAGCCGTTGCCCTTTTATAGATATACTCTTCCCGATGAGGCAAGTCCTTCAAATAAGCCTGAATAGCTGATTTTATCTGAGGAATTGACCAATCTTCACTTTTAATGGCATTAAAAAGGTTGGCCAAATGTTTTTCATAATAATAAATATTTGCCCGGTCTTTTTTTATTGCATTATCATCCGGAATGCCATCCATCAATTGACGGATAATTTCGATGCGCTCCAAGTCCGTCAGGGGGGATAATTCGTGTTTTCCGAATAACTCAAGATTGTTTTGTATGATATTGTTACAAAAAGAGTGGAAGGTGTAAATATGGACTTTATGCGCATCCGTGCCAATAAACTCCAACAATCGATTCCGCATGGCATGAACACCGGCATCCGTAAATGTCAAACATAAAATGTTACTGGCCTGTGCATCCGTTTCAGTGAGGATTTTTCCAATGCGCGCAGAAAGGATATGAGTCTTGCCTGTACCCGGACCTGCGATAGTCAAGACAGGACCTTCAATTGTATTTACGGCATCTGCCTGAGCAACATTTAGCTGCTTCAGTATCTCCAAAAACACTTTTTCCTGTAAATTAGCCACTGCCTTTTTTTATCCTGCTGCCACAATTAATTATGTAATTTCAAGTCCTGCGGCTTTAAGTTTATCCATATCTCTGACCAACATTCTTCTCCGGTCAAAAATCAAAATATTATCATTTCTCAATTCATTTAGAACAGTCGTAACCGTTTGCCGGGATGTAGCCGTCATATTGGCAATCTCCTGGTGGGTAATAAATTTACGCACCTCCCGCTCAAAGCCCACTCTTTTCCCCTTCTCCATCGCTAAATTATGCAAAAATTCAATAATTCTGGTTCTGGAATCCTTAAAAACCAATGACTCCAGCCTGCGCTCCATATTGATGGCTCTATTTCCAATAATCTTCATGACCATCATCGACAAAGGGCCGTGCTCTTTCATGAGAGATTTCATCTCGTTGATATCCAAAATACACATAGTGGTGGTTTCCATCACATAGGCAAAGTCTCGTCTTTTCCCCTCACCTATTAGGGATAATTCACCAAATACTTCTCCTGCATTTAAAATTGCCTTTGTAATTTCCTTCCCCTGCGGGCTATAAGTTCCGATTTTCACCCGACCTTCTGTAATAAAATACATCTTATCCGAATCTTCTTCCGGCAAATAAATGTAATCTCCTTTTTTGAAAGTTTTATGTGGATATTTTCTCATTTGCCCCTGCCCCAATTTAGTCGGACACAACATCCCTTCTAAATCAACATTCTCAAGAAACCAGTATTGATGATTATTCGTCATTTTTTGTGTTTTTTAATAATAATACGAGTACTATTTCGACCGCAATTCTAAAAATTAGCAATCAAATATCTTCCTTAACACAACTAAAAAGAACTGTTCTAGTTCTCAAAATTACAAAAAACTGTCTTAGACACTACTTTTTTAACCAAAAATCGTAAAAGTTTATTGAAAAAATCGAATTAGTATGCTAAACGAAGACATAGCAAAGAGAAGATGCTAAGCCGATTTTAGGAGTTATTGGACTGAAGCCTAAAGACTGCCAACTGCCAACTGAAGACTGCCAACTGAAGACTGAAGACTGAAGACTGCCAACTGAAGACTGAA
>CAZNCI010000355.1:0-4330 GCA_964571475.1 uncultured Saprospiraceae bacterium
GGCAAAGAAAGGCGGGGCAAAGAAAGCAGGGCAAAAAAGGCGGGGTTATCATAAAATCTATTTTTCAATTTGGTTCGTTTGCTTTGGTTAATTGTAGTCGCCTGTTTGATACACCGCCAATTTTTGTATATTTGGGGGATTATAATTTGAAAAATATTCAATTAAGGATTCAAATTGAACATTGCTGTTTGTTCTATTTGTTAATTTGAGGGTCTCCTTATGGGTATAGTGGATACCAGGTGCACCTAAGCTCCCTGGGACGGATACCGACGCGGCTTAAAAACAAACAAACAATGAGTTATCAACTATTAAAAATAATTCACATTTTAAGTGCGACCGTGATGATTGGCACAGGAGCGGGTAGTGCTTTTTATTTGTATTTAACGTATAAAAAATGTCAATTTTCGACGGTTCGGGATGTATTGAAGCTGGTTATTTTGGCGGATATGATTTTTACGGCTCCCTCTGTTATTATCCAGTTAATTACGGGAGTGATGCTTTCAAATTTACTGGGATTTACCTATACGAATTGGTTTTGGGTGGTTCTGTCGGTGAGTTTTATCGTTTTTGTATTGTGGATAAGAGCGGCTTTTGCACAGGTTCGTATGAAAAAATTAATAGAGGATAAAAGTGAATTGCCCGCTGAATTTCACCGGCAGATGAAGATTTGGTTTTATTTGGGCGTTCCTTCTTTTTTGGGGGCGGTTTATCTGTATTATTTAATGGTGTATAAATGAGTCCACTCCGAAAAGTCATCAACACCCAAAATGCTTCTTTTGGCGAAATTTCCATTTTACTCAATTAGCTGATGCTCAGGCATCAACGAATTTCGGAAAAAGTAAATTTCATCCAAAATAATTCATTTTGTGATAATTGCCACTTTTCGGAGTGGACTCATAAATCATTTATGTAATGAATATTTTAATTCTGGGAGGGAGTGGATTTATTGGAAATGCTGTGTTTTTGTCGCTTGTCGCAAAGCATAATATTACCATTGCCGGGAGGAAAAAAATAGATGGGTATGAGCAATGGAAATACGTTGATTTTACGAAAAAAAACGACTGGGAGGATTTTTTGTGCGGCATAGATTTGGTCATCAATGCGATTGGAATCATCGAAGGAGATTTTGATCAGATACAGCGCAAGTCTCCTTTGGAACTATATGGGGTTTGCGTCAAAAAAAAGATTAAAGTAATTCATATATCGGCTATTGGCGCCGAAAAAAAAGCCCCTGCTACTGCCTTTTTGAAAACCAAAAAAGTGACGGATGAATTTTTACTTCAATACGATCAGGCGAGGGTGGTTTATCCGGGGGTAGTGATCGGTCAGAAGGGGAGAAGTGCCCGGTTTTTTGCCGAAATTGCCCGCTTTCCGCTCATCCCTTTATTCAGTGAAAAGCCGGTTTATTTTGTACACATCGATCAGTTGGTTAGCTTGATTCAGGACATTGTTTCGCATTTTGACCAATATCCCGGGCAAATTTTTGCCGTAGCAAAACCGGAATCATTAAAAACTGTTTTTTCCGCCATGAAGGGGCATAAAGCTCATTTTATCAAAGTCCCGGAGTGGATTTTTAGCAGTTTATTTACCTTTTTTCCAAATGCCTCCATTGGCATCTTTAATAAGGCGACGTTTAATTTATTTTTGGATAGTTCTGCCGATGATTATAAACCTATGTTCGATGAAATAAGTAAGCGTACCGATCTTCAAAATATAGTAGGAGGAGAGGTATTTCCCCCACTTTTTGCCTTATTGGCCATCAGTTTTATATGGATTGCTTCCGGTGTAACCTCTTTGATTTCATGGGATGCCAGTTATGCCTTGATGCAGGAAGTCGGTGCCAGTCACGATATGGCTATTGCGTCTATATGGGCAGGGAGTTTGGTTGATATATTTCTGGGAATTGCCGTTTTTATTAAAAAATACCGGAAACAAATCCTAGTATTGCAAATTCTTACTATGTTGATTTATATGGCTATTCTGACACTGGGGGCACCCCATTATTGGCTGCACCCCTTTGGTGTATTGACAAAGAATATCCCACTTATTGCTTTGAGTTATTATTTGTATTGGAAATAACGGGTGTCCATGGGCGGTGAAGCGATAAAATAAAATGCCCCCTTTATGGGGAATAGGGTATTAGTCATCCTTTTTTGCTACATTATCCTCCATGTTGACATCCAAATTCCATTGATTCATTATTTTTATTTGAGTGACATCATCGGGCACTTTGAGTTTGATTTCCCGTGTTTTTTGCCACAATAAAGGAGCATAGGAGGTCGTGCTTTCATGACCATTTTGATGGGTGTAAATGGCTTTGAATCCGAGCGGGAGTCCTCCTGTATTTACCACACTGTATTGGTATCCGTCCTTTACCAGTGTCAGGTCGGCATAGGTGGTCTTGAAATAAAACTCTTGGTAAAACCAATTGACACTGGCATCATTATCCGGATTAAAAGCTCCGAAGAAATCGTAGGGAATGGGGTGCTTAAACGCCCAGTTTTTGAAGTAGTTTTTAAGTCTTTCTGCAAATACATCCCTGCCAAGCAGATCGCGTAAACAAAGTAAGGCGTAAGAAGGTTTGCTATAACTTGCGTGCCGATAAGCCGGATAGTACTCCAGATAATTAGTGGGGGTGATAATGGGCAATTCCTCTTCCGTTCCTGCGATTCGATAATAGCGCTCCAGTTTGTGAGGAATATAATTGTTTTCCATATTTCTTGTTTCAAAATAAAAAATGGGAAAAATATTAGCCCACGCCTCATCCATCCATGCGTATTTCCGTTCGTTCGTGCCGATAAAAAAGGGGAAATAGGTATGTCCTACCTCATGTACTGTTAATTGGTATAAGGTCTCCTCTGATTTTACGGTCGGTTCATTGACCATCATGGCAAATTCCATGGCAGCCCATCCATTGACCATCGTCATATCGGTATAGGGATAATCTACTCCGGGGAAATCTTCGGATAGGTATTTGATAGCATCAGCGGCGACCTCTGCCACTCGGTAAAAGTCGTTGGATTTCTTTTTGTAAACGGCATCTACGAATACATTTTTGGATTTCAAAGGGACATTTACCCCGTCCCATAGTATATTTTTGCATACGCTAAACGAGAAATCAGGAGATAATGGCGCGGAATATTTCCATGTCAAAAAATCGCCCTTACGGGTAATAATCTCTTCTTTTAAATCCAGTGAGTCAATAATCGAGACCACTTCAGTTGAGCGAAGCGCCTGGCGGTACCTTTTGAAATATTTGGGTTTTAAAACCTTCGCGGCATTTTGTAAACGACCAGTTGCACTGACGATATATCCACCTGGAACGGTGATATTTACCTTGTATTGATTAAAATCGCAGTAAAATTCGTGCAAAATATTATAACTTTTTCGATCCCAGCCATCAATGTCATCATAGACGGCTACCCGCGGGTAAAAATAACCGATAAATACCACGCCTTCTCCATCATCACCCGTTCGGATTTTATACCCATTTAGGAATTGAAAATGCCATTTTACTTTAATTTTTACCTTGGATTGGGGTAGGATTTTTTGGGTTAAATCTATGAATAGATTGGTACCTTTTCTTTTGGTGTTTTGCTGCATATCCACCGGTTTTCCATTTACCTCAAGGGCTTCGATGATAACGGTTATATCTTTGAGTGTGTCAATGCCAATATCGCGATAACGATGGGTGTTTTTACTCAATACTTCCTGGTACAAAGCCAATACCAATTGTTTGAGGGTGTCCGGACTTTCGTTATAATAGAGGATGGTTTCTTCACCGGAGACAATTCGCGTGGCAGGTTCATAAGCCACATCGATTAAATAATCACCGTGGTTTTGCCAGTAATTCTCCCCGGGTGTACCATCCAAATTTCGGATGCCCTTTTCATAGCTTGATTTTAGATCACGGGGTAAAACCAACTCATTTTGTGCAAACAAAAAAGAAGAGGTAATAAGGAATAGCGCGAGTGTTAAATGTATCTTTTTCATAATTTTTAAATAAACCGTAAATGTAGGTTATTATTTTTGATTGTGCAAGAAAAGGAAGCAGTCAAAATGAAAATGAAAATGAAAATTAGAATTAGAATTAGAATGAAAATCAAAATGAAAATGAAAATGAAAACTTGCCTAGCCTGACGAATGTCGGATAGGTAGGTCAAAATGAAAATGAAAATGAAAACCTACAATGATAAACCTACAAATGTAAAATTTATAGCAGAACACTTGTAGCGGCGACCCTGCCTCCTGAATAGTGAGGCCTGCCTCCTGAATAGTGAGGTTCAGTCGCCGTCCGAATATGACTGAACGATCCCTGACGAAGGAAGGG
>CAZNCI010000356.1:0-4315 GCA_964571475.1 uncultured Saprospiraceae bacterium
ACCGGTCGCTAATGTATTATTGATTGTCCCAAATGAAAAATAAAAGATGTATTAAGTTCAAACTGGTTTCAGATACTGTATATTTGTCGCCATCAAATGACTTGCTGACCATTCCTCCGAAACAAAAAAGCACCATCGGTGCGGCATTATGGTAGTTAAAAGTAGGAATTAGGTTTGTGCCATGCGATTATTACCATAATGCCGCGCTTCCAGCGCTTTAAGGTGCTGTTTAATACCGCCGGCAACAGGTAGCGAAGAACGCCAAAGCGATAGGAGGGAGACGAATAGTTGTATTAGCGGCATAAGGAAGATGCTCTGAAACCAGTTTGAACTTACAAAATATTCAATCAGAAGAAAAAATAAAAAAACAAATGGTAAAATCACTAAACGAATCAGTTCTAGTGGCTACATCTCCAGAAAAAAATCGCCCATCGCTACTTCCTCTCCATTCACAATCAACCCCACCCGGTGCAAGCCCGGATAAAGCTTCCGGCTAGAAACACGTTTAAATGACTGGCGGCGATGAATGCAAACCGTCTCTCCGGCAGCATAGGATTTTTCACTAAGCATAAAAACTCTTTTAGAAAGTGACCCGCTTACTTTTTGGTAATAAATGCCATATTCCAGGCGTATTTTAGCGGCAGATTGAGCGGTATTGATTAATTCAAATTGAAAGGACATATAATTGCCCGTTTTCACCAGCGGGGTCAATACTTTGAAATTTTCAATTTTTATTTTTTGGATCGAACCAAAATCAAATAACCGCAAGACCTCCCGATTGCCCCGTTTGAGTAAGGTACGGCAACCGTGTTTGACAATCCAGTCGGTATTTTTAGATGCTCCCTTCCAACGCTTGGCTATCGCCATTACAATCTCCGGATGATCCTTGGAAATATCATTTAGGTTATTGGCCACGCTTTTGCGGACATACTCGGATGGGTCTTGCTTCAAATTCTCCAAAACAGGCAATATATCAGAAGGATCCTGCTTCATTGTTGGCAGTGCCATCGCCCAGGGCAATCGCGGTCGGCAACCCTCCGATGCCAATCGCCTTAAATGATGATCCTCCGACTTTGACCACTCTAACATCTGCTCCATCATAAATGGCTGATCCCTGATAATAAACGGACGGACGGCAAATTCACAGCTTGCTAAGGACGTAATTTGCTCCATTGCATTGATGGATAATTCGACCTCATTCAGCCCATATTGCTCTATAAAATCGGGCAAAAACATATACTCCAATGCCATGCCTTCATGATGCTTTTTGGCATAAGCCACCAACTTCAAAATAACAGCAATTGCATCCGAATAATCAGAAGGTAAATACTGCTGTAACATCGTTGAAATATGTCGCATCCGCTGTTTCAATTCCATTTCCTCCCATCCATTGGCATAAACAGACTCCATGAATCCTCTGGAATCAAATTTGTCATATACCTCATTTAATGCACGACAAAATTGATCAAAAAACTGATCGTTATAAAGATACTTTAGTGGTGTAGGCATAATAATTAAAACAAAATATACTAAAACACAAACATACCTATTTTTTGTTTAAAAACAAAATATTAAGCTTATTCAATCAATTTTCAGTTAAGATATGCATATTTGCAAAAAAAAAAACATGACACAAGATCAACACATCGACCGGCTCATCGACGAGACCAACAAAATCCTCAACAAAGCAATTCTACTAAAAGAAGAAGACCTTGATACGCTAAATTACAAACCCAGCCCAAATAAATGGAGCGCCCTCGAATGTATCGAACACCTTAATTTATACGGTGATTTTTACCTGCCGGAAATAGAAAAACAAATGGCGGAAGCGAAGCCTACTCAAAAAAATAATTATAAAAGTGGTGTTTTAGGGAATTATTTAGTCCAGTCGATGTTACCTAAAGGAGGAACTGTCAAAAAGATGAAAACGTTCAAGGATAAAGATCCAGCCGGATCCCAATTATCCTTAGCAAGTATTGATCGCTTCATCGAGCAACAGAAACACCTCATCCAGCTCCTCAGGCAAAGCAAACAATTAGACACCATGAAGGTAAAAACAAAAACCACCATCCCCTTGATTCGGCTGCGGCTGGGAGATACCTTTCATTTTGTCGTTAATCACCACATCAGGCATTGGCTTCAATTAGAAAAAGCCATTCAGTCAAAACATGAACATTATGACCAATAAAGGATTTAAAATCGAAACTGAAAGACTCATTCTCCGTGCCCATTGCATGGATGACATTGACCGTTGTGTACTGATGAATCAAAACCCGGAAGTCGCTGAATTCGTCGGATACGGAATGACCTTCACACGGGAATCCATGAAAAAACTTTTAGAAGAAACTACCTTTGCTGACTATAAAAAGTACGGTTATGGAAGACTCGCCGTCGTGGATAAAACAAACAACCTTTTTATCGGATTTTCCGGACTTAAATACATCCCCGAACTGGATGAAGTAGAACTCGGCTACCGGTTTTTCAGAGAATATTGGGGCAAAGGCATCGCTACCGAAGCCGGCAAAGCCTCCATCCAATTTGGCAAAGAACACCTAGGATTAAAAAGAATCATCGGGCTGGTCAACCCCGACAATATCGCATCTATCCGTGTCCTTGAAAAACTTGGATTTCAATATGAAAAAAATGTTTTGTATATTGATGAAGAAGCAGACCTTTATGCTTTAGAAATTAAATAATTATTTTGTCAGGTGCTTAAACTTCAGTTTTCGAAATTACGCTCTTGGCATACTAAACCCATAATATGACATCACTAAAAACGATAGGAATTTTCCTATTTCTAACACTACCGCTTATTGGCTTCAGCCAGAAACTTTACCTAAAAACCTTTGGAAATAATTCCAAACCAGCCATTCTATTCCTTCACGGTGGACCAGGATATAATTCAGCTTCCTTTGAAGCTACCTCTGCTCAGACGCTCGCCGATGCAGGATTTTTTGTCATTGTGTATGACCGTCGGGGGGAAGGCCGCTCTGCGGACAAGAAAGCAGCCTATTCCTTTGAGCAGTCTATGGAGGATATCAATGGCATCATCAATAGGTTTCATTTTGAAAAAATACACTTAATGGGACATAGCTTTGGAGGCATGCTTGCCATCAAATACGCGGCTATTTATCCAGACAAAGTAAGTAGCATTATTCTACTCAGCGCGCCACTTGATTTACAGACCTGCTTTAAAACCATCATTTCTTCCTGTCGAAAAATTTATGAAACCAAGCAGGATTCCCTTAATCTCAATTACATCTCAATGCTTGAAAAAATGGATACCACCTCCCTGTCTTATAGCTCCTATTCCTTCATGCACGCTATGTCCAACAATTTTTACTCTCCGGATAGTCTTTCGGCTGAAGCCAAAATGATTTATAAACAATTAAAAAAAGACTCCTTATTCAAATACATCACCCAAATGGACTATCAAGCCCCTTATGGATTTTGGAAAAACGACCAGTACACAACACTCAATCTAACGGCTGAATTAAATGCAATTAAAGCTTCCAGTGCCATTCCTATATACGGTATCTACGGACAGGAAGATGGATTGTATAGCAGCCTACAATTGAAGGAATTGAAAGAAATTATGGACAAAAACCACCTAACAACCCTAAAAAATTGCTCTCATAGTGTTTTTATTGACCAACGAAGTCAATTCGTTCAGGCGATAAAAAAGTGGCTCAAAGAATGAGTTGTGTTTTTCATCCAAATACACTCAGCTGATTTTGTCATAATTTTCACAGAAAATTGCAAAAATTACGCCAAAATCAATTAAAAATTCAATTCTAAGTCCCCGCCTTAAAAGGCGGGGCAAAAAAAGGCGGGGTAAATGGCTATATTTTCTCGACTCCAGGCCCGTCTGTCGCCGGACAGGTTCTTGAAATGTTGGTTTTCAAAGAAGTAAGCTCCAAACAAGCTCTTAATGTTTTTTGGGCGACCGGGCGGGCTATCCATGGGTTCGCTTTGCTCCGCCACCATCCATTCCATTCGCCCCAAAAGGCGAATGGAATGGATGGCGGCACTCACATTCGTTCGTCCATTCCTATCCCTGTCGCAAAATAAATACACCTATAAAAATAGACCCCATCGTAAAGACACAGTCATCTACTAAGCCTGCTCGGAAGCCTGCTCCGCCGAATGGCGGAGACCTGTTCCGCCGAATGGCGGAAGCTTTACAATCCTGAATAGATCAAACCCGACAACATTTAAAAAATTGGTGGTTCAAACGGGTTTCATATATCACATATTTGCCGCCATCAAATGACTTACTGACCATTCCTCCGAAACAAAAAAGCACCATCGGTGC
>CAZNCI010000357.1:0-4310 GCA_964571475.1 uncultured Saprospiraceae bacterium
ATTCAGAGTGAAGTGATAAAAGCTTAAAAAAGAGCAAATTATAAACAACAATAATGGGTGTGACCGCCGTGTGATGTATCTAATTTTGGGAGAATCCGAAATCGTCAATAAAATTCCAAAATTGCTTCCACCGACCATTTGTGTGATATAAAGCTCTGATAATAAGTGTTTTCTGTGCCCCTTTAATTTTCCATTTCATGCCTGATTGACAAAATCGTTCTTTTACTATCACCTTGCAGGCGGCTTCGGTTACTCCCGAGCCTACCGGATAATTATTTTTCACATAATTGGCATAATCCATTTGGTGATGATGATTGGTGAAATATACAATGGCACTCTCTAGGCTTTTTTTTGCCTCTTTACTCAATTTTTGCTTTCGTCTAAACCCCTTCATCTCTTTTAATAAATCCTTCGCCCCTCCTTCTTTGTGAAGTAAATCATCTCGGGCTTGTTCTTGCCATTGCTTACGTTCATAGGCTGATTTTGAAGATGCCTTACTTGCTTTGGTTATGTATTCACAAGCGTGCCAATAGTCTAATATCGATATATCTGTATGAGATTCCAAAAAACTCCAATTGTCTTTTGCTCCATCTGCTAGACCTATATATTTGACCTCCTTATTTCTCAATAAAAATTTCACCGACTCTATTTCCCTTATCAACTGCCCATTAAAGTTTGCTTTACCATATTCCGGAGCCTGCGCTAAATAAATGGTATGAAGTCGTTCTCCTTCTCCGTCATGAAAACTTATTGTACCATTCATTGTTTCTCGATAACCATCTTTGATTATATGCATTGTCGTCCCATCCCTGCCGATGCTAACACTCTGAATATCAGATATTTTTACAGGGGGGGCGTAGCTTATTTGTTCCGATTCTTCTTCTATTATAGAACCTACACTTTGCCCTAAATTCTGTATGTAATCCCGTGACAGGTCACGGGCATGATTCTCTGCAAAATCCCGTTGTACTTTAATAGCACTCATATTGGAATATTTGCTACTTACCTGTTTGGCTAGACGAGGTGTTGCATCCCGTATAATTCTGGCAGATTTTTCAAGGGGTACATACACCTTGCCCCCTTCCGAACTTTGATATACCTACCGCTCTATTTCTTTTGCACCGTAGGGACTTTGGTAGTTTTTTTTGCTTCCCTTTACTCGTCATTACCCTGCCTTTTAATTCTATCGGGGAGCCATTTGCATCAAATAATTCCAAGGCTTCTCCCGTAGCCAAAAGACCAGCTTCATTTAATGCTTTGGCTATTTGTTCCTCACTATTTAACATGGATGTTGGATCTAACTCAATTTCCATTTCTATCTTAAGTTTATTGCCTGTCTTACTGATAACTTTACTTTTCATAACTTTTTTCCCGCTAAGATAATATTTTTTTTACATCACACGGCGGTCACACCCATCCACGTACACCATTAATGGCAGACCCCGGTTATGATACAGTAGCGATTGCTGATTACGTAGGAGTTGTATCTTGGGATGTGGATGCACCTGAGTCCAATGCGTTAATTTCTACTAAAATTATTCAGGAGGAAACTCCAACGGTGATGATGTCTTTTTCTGAATTAAAGTTTATTGCAGCAGAAGCGGCTTTGAACACAGACATGGGACGGGCTCAATCAGAATATGAAGATGGAATAGCGGCTCATTTTGAGCAGGTAGGTGCAGATGGGGTAGCTGATTATTTGGCCAATCCTGCCGTAGCAACAGCAGATTTAGAGCACATCATGAAAGAAAAGTTCATCGCGCTCTTTTTAAATGCTGAAGTTTGGGTGGATATGAGAAGACATCATTATGATCCGGCAGTATATAAAAACTTTGTCGAGCCAGATTATTTAGGACGAGATAAGCCGGGGCAAAGAGCACTTTATCCGGATACTGAATTACAACGTAATACAGCCGTTTATGATGCTAATAAAAAAGACTTCACCGCTCCAATGTGGAGAGATCAATAATCAATAATTAAAAATTAGATAAATGAAAAATATATTAATATTAGTATTGGGATTAATGGCTTTGACAATGACCTCCTGTTACGAGGAGTCTGATTGGATTAGCGAAAATTCCATTACAGAAGGTAAGCATTATGCCCAGATACAAGGGGTGTCTATTATGGACGGAGCGACTTACACGCCCGGTTCAACCATTACGGTTTTGGTAGACTATTGGTCTATTGATGATGTGGCGAAATTGGATTTGAAGCAGGATATTCTTGGCGCAGAATCTGATGTATCCAGCACACCTTATGCTGATCATTTTGATAAGGACAAAAATGTACAGGTAATGCCCATACCCTATACCATCCCATCTGATGTGGAGGCGGGTACTGATATTACACTTACAGTCGATGTGGTTACTACAACAGGTCTGGTTACTTCAAAAAGTAAGACGATTACTGTAGAATAATAGTACAATATTCATTTTTGATTGAATAAAAAGCAAAGCTCCGACTTCTTTGAAGTTGGGGCTTTGTTATATTGAAGGAGGGCGGGCGCCCAAAAAAGCCCTTTTTTTTACAAACAAAAAGAACAGACCCAACCTTTTGCCCTGTTTTTTCCTCTTTATTGTGATAGAATGCAAAGAAATAAACAACTTTGTTGCATCATCTTATTAAAATGATTAATTTTGCGCACTTATGCAGAGAAAGTACTTATTTATACTATTAATATTGGGGATTGCGTTATCTTCTTGTAAGAGTGAATTTGAAAAAATTCGGGCAAGTGGGGATCCCGTTCAGATGTTCCAAAAGGCAAACGATTATTACGCTACGGAGAAATACATCAAGGCACAGTCGCTTTATGAACTAATCATAAGCAGCTATCGTGGTAAAAAGGAGGCAGAGGAGATTTACTACAAATACGCCTATACCTATTACTACAGCCAGCAATATTTATTGGCCGCTTATTATTTTAAGAATTTTGCCAATACTTATGGCGCTAGTCAATATAAAGAAGAGGCTGAATTTATGTCTGCTTATTCCAATTACCTGATGTCGCCAACTTTTAGACTGGATCAATCCAGCTCGGTCAAGGCGATTGATGAATTTCAGGAGTTTATAAATAAATATCCCGGAAGTGAACATGTAGCAGAGTGTAACCGTTTAATAGATGAGTTAAGGGCGAAGCTGGAGCAAAAAGAGTTTGATTCGGCGAAGTTATATTATAATATGAAACAATACGAAGCGGCTATCCGAACCTTCGAGAACGTCTTAATTGATTATCCTGAAACAAATAATGCACAGGAAATTAGATTTTTAATGGCGAAAGCAGCTTACCTCTTAGCGGGAAATAGCTTTGTGCAAAAACAAGAAAAGAGATTTACCATAGCAGAGAAAAAAGCTTCCGAGTTTTTGGCTCGCTATACGGACAGTTTACATAAAAAAGAGGTAGCACAAATGCTATCCAAATCTAGAAAAAGACTAAAAGAGCTAAAAAATGGCTGATATAAGAAACAGAGTACAGGGGATAGATCCCAATGCGAAACCCAGAGACTTGGAGGAAATTTCAAAACCGACGGGCAATATTTATGAGTCGTTGGCTATTATTGCCAAGCGAACAGACCAGTTGACCGTTGATTTGAAGCATGAGCTTCGTCAAAAACTCGAAGAATTTGCCATCACTTCAGATATCATTGAAGAAATTAGCGAAAACAAAGAGCAAATTGAAATTTCTAAATTCTATGAGCGCCTTCCCAATCCGGCAATTATTGCGCTGGAGGAGTTCCTCAATAATGAAATATACTATCGTAAAAAAGAGGTGAGAGAGTAGGTTGCGAAAATTTAAATTTTGTGTATAATCAACTTTTTGATAAAAAAATACTCATTGGAATAACGGGAAGTATTGCCGCATATAAAATGGCTTCTCTCGTCCGTTTATTCAAAAAAGCAGGGGCTGATGTTAAGGTGTTAATGACGCCTTCCGCAACTGCCTTTATTACGCCTCTTACACTTTCTACCCTTTCGGGGAATCCTGTATTGACCGATGTCATTGATAGTGACAACTGGAACAACCATGTCGAATTAGGTTTGTGGGCCGATCTTTATATTATTGCCCCCGCTACCGCTAATACCATTGCCAAATTGGCCAACGGACTTTGTGATAATCTGCTATTAGCCGCTTATTTATCAGCAAGGTGTCCCGTATTCGTCGCTCCTGCAATGGATTTGGATATGTATGCTCACCCTTCAACTATTGCCAATATCAAACGTATTCAATCTTTTGGCAATCAAATTATCCCTGCAGAAGAAGGAGAATTAGCCAGCGGATTAATAGGGTAAGGGCGTATGGCTGAGCCGGA
>CAZNCI010000358.1:0-4296 GCA_964571475.1 uncultured Saprospiraceae bacterium
GCCAACTGCCAACTGAAGACTGAAGACTGCCCACTGCCCACTGCCCACTGCCGACTGCCAACTGCCCACTGAAGACTGCCAACTCCCCCCCTAATGCACCCACATATCTTCCTCTAAATTTCTGATTTCTGTTTTAATTTTTTCAGCTTCTAGCAATAAGTCTCTGCCGGTATAGGTAGCGCTTAATTTCATATCTTGCGTATTAGAAGCCTTAATGATTGTTGCTTCAAACTTGCGCATCTCCAAAATATCTTCCCAACTCATACGTCCCATATCATTGGATGGATTAAAAACCTCATATTTTGATAAATACGACCTACAATGTGGATAATACACCCAAAATAATGGATATTCAAATGAGGCCTCTCCATCTTCACTTGTTTTTTTTACAATAGGAGCAATACCCAATATTCGCACTCTCATGGTTGACGTTAATCCATCGAAATACCATATTTCTTTGACCCTGAACTTCAATACAGATTCAAAATTCGTCTCATCCCGAATAATTTCAGGTGATGTCACCAAAGTCTCTGGATCCGTCACTTCAATCGTATCAACAGAAGAGGTCGCATCGATAAATTCCTCAATTGAAAACGGCACTAAAAATTGATCATCCTCTGGGCTATAAGCGGTTATTTCACCTGATTTTATCCCCGTTTCTAATAATTCATACAAAGCCGAATGGGGAGACCGGAAGACGAGATTTTGTTTCTGGCGGGTATCAATCTCCTCCCATACCTTTTTACTCCAAACAACGTCTGATTCTCGAAGTGATCGGTATGATAATGGGGGCTTTTCCTGAAGTGTTGTTCTTTTGACAATATCATCAAGTGGGGGAGGGGTTTCATCCTGAGCAAAGGTTAAAAAAGGGCATAGCAATGCCATCACATAAAAGAGGTTAAACTTCATGATTAAAGAATTTAGGTATTAAAAATGAGGAGACAACTATATTGCGCTGCATCCAATGTGAAACATGATTTTGGTTTTTTGGAGCAATCCAATAGAGCAAAAAGCTGATTTTTCCGATTGGATTGTCACGATTGAGAGTAGAAATATGGCACAAAAACTGCAACATATTCAATCACATAACGAGAGAAGACCTAAAAGTTACACTTTTGAAGGAAAATGTTTTACTTTTGCCTTTTGAAAGTAGGTGTAAAATAATCTGCCTGCTAATTAAACTATCGTTGCGAATTAATATCCAATAGTAAATTACAATCAATGGCACTTGACCAAATTGACGTGGACAAAACTGAAAAGGATGAGATGTCCTTCCTGGATCACCTGGAAGAATTACGCTGGCATGTCATCCGGTCATTAATTGCGATTCTGGCAGTAAGTATCGTACTGTTCATCTTTAGAGATTGGCTATTTGCGACGCTTTTTGCCCCATCTAAGGCTGAATTTATTTCCTATAAATACTTCTGTGATATTTCACATTATCTTGGGTTGGGAGAGAAGATGTGCTTCAGCCCACCAGAATATACCGCACTCGCCATTGGCGTTGCCGAGCCATTTATTATGAGCTTCAAAATTTCATTTGTAGCAGGATTTATAGTCGCCTTCCCTTATGTATTTTGGGAATTATGGCAATTTATTAGCCCTGGATTATATGAAAAGGAACGTAAAGCTACTTCCGGTGTCGTACTTATCTGCTCCGGCCTATTTCTATCCGGCGTTTTATTTGGTTATTTTATAATTGCGCCATTTGCCTATTCATTCCTATTGGGCATTAAAATAATCGGTGTCACCAATACACCACAATTGGGGTCTGTACTTAGTTATTTATTGATGTTTACGGCACCGGCGGGTCTGATTTTTGAATTGCCAATTGTCGTTTATTTTTTATCAAAAATTGGGCTGGTTACTCCGGAGGGCATGCGAAAATATCGCAAACACTCTATCATTGGCATCTTATTGTTAGCCGCCATAATTACACCACCGGATGTCGTAACGCAATTTTTAATTGGCATACCCTTATATATTTTATACGAAGCGAGTATTTTTGTCTCAGCACGAGTAGAAAAGAAAGCAAAAGCAAAAGAACTAAGCTAAATTATGCAAAGAGTCTCTACTAATATGACCCTCGTTTATAAGATTTTCATCCCAACCTTCTGGATTGTTTTCTTTGGGGCTTTAATGATTACTTCTTTTGTATATAAGGAGCAGTATCAGGGGAGTATTCCCGGGCAATACCTGCGTACGGGGACAGTTGTTTTTTTCTTTACAGGAATTCTGTTTATGGCCCTTACCTTATTTCGACTCAAACGGGTAGAAATGGCTGCGGATTTTATTTATGTAACGAATTACTTCAAGCACTATAAGTACCCTTGGTCTAATATTGAAAAAATTGATGAACACAAATTTTTCTTTATGAATATCGTGACCATTCATTTAAAAACAAAAGGACACTTTGGCAAACGCATTCCCTTTATTGCCAGCAATAAATTGTTTCGCTTATTCAAAGCGGATCATCCTGAACTTGAACAACTCAATCCTTAATCATCTTTCTGTATTGACTGGGAACAACTAATTCGTGCTTTTTAAATTGCCTGTTGAAATAGCTGACACTATTAAAACCGGATTTAAACGCAATGGTAGAAATGCGTTCTTTGCTGTTTAGTGCAATCAATTTTTTTGCAAATTTAATCCGCTCTGAATTAATATAATCTACAGGTGAAACTCCAAGCGTATTTTTGAATTGCTTATAAAAATGTGAAGTACTCATGTGCGCTTTATTCGCGAGGTATTCGACATTAATTTCCTTTTCTGTCAGGTGTTCCTTTATGTATTTAATAACCATTCCTATCCTTGTATCACTAAAAACATTAAACGGGTCATTGACTATACTGTACCTTGCCTTTGTTTGTAGCAACCTGACAATTAACTCCTGTATCATCAAATCCAAAATAACATCCTTGGATTTTACATTATTCGTAAAGGTATGTACCAGCCTTTCTATCAAATAATTCAGCTCTACCTGATTGGTTAAATGCGAAGAAGCATGATCAATTGACCAATCGTTATTTTCGTTCTCAATAGCAACTGCGTGATTAAAGTGCTCAACGATTTCATTCACCTTATTTGGATCAAGCGCCAAAGCCAAACACTGTGTGGGATCTTCCATTGTTGCAATCGGAAAATCAATGACCATATCTTCTCCTGAAGGAACAACGACCGATTCTCCCGGATAAAACTCAAAAGAAGGCATTCCTTTTAAATGCATCACTTTCTTACCAGTGAGCATACTTGCAATAACCGGAACATCAAAATTCAATAAGACTTTCTCTGCAATTGCATGCGTCTCATAGATATTTAATTCGGAATAATCCGCATTATAGGTCGTCCTATTCTCTACCAACGTAGTCAGGTCTCGTCCTTGTTTGTGTTTGTTTAGTAGTTTTTTCATCTAATACGTTTGAAAAAGTAGATATGTGCAAGTCTTTAAGAGTATTGTTCAAGTAGATGTTTGTTTTACAGCATACCTTTGTATTCATTATCTTATTAGTCTCTATTGTGTAAAACGCAAATATAATATTTTAAATGATTATTTTTGAATTATTAAATATTTAAATTGGTAGAAATAAATCAGAATTTGGATATGAGACACACCTAACCATAATAAATCACTGCCCCCCAACTAAAAATAGGTTAATTGCTTAGCGTAAAAATAGTAAGATTCTTGGTGGTGTACTAAATGTAATGCTAATATTATTGCCACGAAGTAACGCCTCCTGCGTCACAGGTAACGCCTCCTGCGTCACAGGCTTGTACCGCGTCCATGAGGAATAGGCGAACATTCCTTGGCTCGCCAAGGAAATTCGTGAATTCGTGGCTATTTAAAAAAAGGAACTTTTAGGGACTTCATCTTTTGATACAGCATTACATTTGATACACTACCAGATTTTTTTACACACACAACACACACAATAACTACTTTAGGACTAGCATTAAATACAAAATTAGGTAGTAACAAACACTCAAATGTTTTTATTTTCTTGAATTGTATATGCCCGTCCCCCCTTATTTTGGTTGATTCCAGTAAGGCTGACTGAAAACTCAGTCAGCCTTTTTTATTGTCTAACTTTTTTGGAGTGGGCTCAATTGTTTTCTTGCCCTCCCGCACCTCTATCCTAACCTGCCTGGACTGACGAATGTTGGAATCAAAATGAAAATGAAAATGAAAATCAAAATGAAAATCAAAATGGAAATGAAAATCAAAATGAAAATCAAAATCAAAATCAAAATGAAAATGAAAATCAAAATGAAAATCAAAATGAAAATCAAAATCAAAAT
>CAZNCI010000359.1:0-4263 GCA_964571475.1 uncultured Saprospiraceae bacterium
ACAAAAAATAGACGGCGTTTAATATAGGAATAACTTAGTTCTTAAGCCACTAGTGCATTCCCAAATATAGAGAAAGAGTTTGGAAAAACTAAACGGATGTATTTTTTTAATATATTCTTAACTTTTTGGTTTTCGCACCCGATACCAAACATGTTCCTAATCAGTAATTCCCCATCTGGCAAAATTTTGCAAATTTCTTGCAGAACGTGGGCGACTTATAAATAAATTTTTGCAGCACTTAAACACGAAATTTGTTTTTTTTGATTTCATGTTGTATTATTGTCTAAATATTATTTAATTATCTAGCGAATATTAAGAATGAGTAAAGAAAGAACATTTATTTATATCTCATTCCTTAAGAACTAAAAAATGTCTAAAAACACCTTATTCCTCCTCTTTTTTATATTTTCATTTTTCACGCTTCATTCTCAATGCTGGAATCTGGTTTGGGAAGATAATTTTAGCGGTGCGTCCTTAGATGCTTCTAAATGGACACCTCAAATTGGCGGAGGCGGTTGGGGAAATAATGAATTACAATATTATACCGGTCGGGTGAACAATGCCACTGTCTCCGGGGGTAATTTGCAGATTATTGCGCAGGAAGAGAATTATATGGGGGCTAATTACACCTCTGCCCGTCTGCGAAGTATTCATCAGGGGGATTGGAAGTACGGACGCTTCGAAGCTCGAATAAAAACACCGATTGGGCAGGGTATTTGGCCGGCATTCTGGATGTTATCCACGGATAGCCCTTATGGTGCCTGGCCGCAAAACGGCGAAATAGATATTATGGAATTGGTGGGACATCAGCCGCAAACTTCTTATGCTTCCTTTCACTATGGAACTGCCGGGAATTTGCAGACGCAAAGCACGGGTTATACCTTGAGTAGTGGCAATTTTAATGACAATTTCCATGTATTTGTATTGGAGTGGGAAGCAACAGCGTTGCGGTTTTATATTGATGGCGTACTTTATTTTACCGGAACACAGGCGAGTGTTGCTCCTTATAATTGGCCTTTTGATCAGAAGTTTCATTTTCTTTTAAATGTAGCCATTGGTGGTAACTGGCCGGGTTCGCCTGATGCGTCAACATTTTTTCCTCAAACCATGGAGGTCGATTATGTCCGTGTTTATCAACAATTGGCGGATGTAAATATTGAAGGCAAAGATTTAGTGTTGCCAAATACGGCGGCGACTGTTTATACTTTGGCGAATATTGCCGGTACGACTTACTCCTGGACAGTGCCTGTGGGTGCCACCATCGTTTCTGGTCAAAACACCAATGAAATAACAGTAAATTGGGGGACGACATCTGGTCAGGTGACCTGTTTAATGACCAATGCTTGTGGTGCACATACTGCCGGATTGGATGTGACGGTTTCTCCTAATATGTTGGCAAATTACGGTTTTGAAAATGATTTTACCAATTGGGTGAGTAGAACCGATAACGGCGCGAATGCTAACTTTAATATCCTTACGAATAATGTACAGGAAGGACTTCAATCCGCAAGTGTGGAAGTCTTGAATACGGGGGTAAATAATTGGGATGTTCAGTTGATTCACGGTGATTTAAGCTATGTAAGTGCGACTGATTATACCCTTAGTTTTTGGGCGAAAGCCGATGTTACAGGGAGGCAGGTAACGGCAGCTTTTATCAATCCTACTACCTATGTCTTATACAATGTAAAGGGCTTTACATTGACTGATACCTGGGCAAAATATACTTATACTTTTACGGCTTCCGTTACCTCTGATGTGCAGATGAATATGGATTTAGGTCAGGCTGCCGGCACTTATTTTTTGGATGATTTTTTATTTACAAAAACGGCATTGCTACCGGTTGGTTTATGGGACTTTAGTGCGGAGGTTGTTAATAATCGCGCTGTTAGATTGTTGTGGGGAACTTTTTCCGAACAGAACAATTTACGTTTTGATATAGAAAAAAGTATAAATGGTAATTGGGTAAAAATTGGGGAAGTTGCAGGTCATGGCAATTCCAATACAAGTGTTCGATATGAATTTATGGATAGGAATCCGGCATTGGATGAAAACCTTTATCGTCTTAAACAGGTCGATTTTGATGGGAAAGAACAATATTCTGCCATTGTTTCTGCCTTTTTGAAAAGCAATGCTATCAGTATTTATCCTAATCCCACACATGGGAATATTGAACTGCGTTCTACGGAAGAGATGACTGCCCTTGTTTTTGTATCAACGCTAACCGGAGAAAAAATACGCCGGGCAACCTTAAAAGGGAATCAGTTGAACCTGAATTTAAGTGATTTGCCAAGGGGTTTATACCTGATTTCAGTATTGACAAAAGGGGGAATTATAAGTAAAAAAATAATCTTGCAGGATTGAAAATGCAAAAGGGCACAATAGAGCAAGCCTGAATAAAATATTTATAGCCCCCCCACTGAAAAAAAGATTTTATGATAACCCCGTCTTTTTTTGTCAAGCCTATTTGTGCAAAATCAGCCCTTCCTACTGTAATGATTGCGTGTCACCTTAATACAAACGCTCTGTTTTTATCAAAAATAATTCTTCTGCAATTCTAAAGTCCTTTTCTTTGACTCTTCGGAGAGAGACACGTTGCCATTCTTCGGAGGGCATAATCATTACATAATGATCTTTGACGCCAACTTTTACGGGCATTTTAAAGTCTTCTACTTCGGTATTCCATCGGTATTCGAGGATTAATTTGCTTCGTTTTTTTCTGAGGCGGTATTCGAGTGTAGGGATAGAGGCGTAGGTGAGGTATTGTTTGAAAAATGAGGTGTAATCCTTCCCCGTATATTCTTTGACAAAGTGGATGAAATCATCGGTTTCGACGATACTGTAAGCATATTTTTTGTAAAATTGTCGCAGGAGATCGAACCATTTTGCATCGTTATTGATCGTGCTTCGAAGGGTGTGTAGCATCCAGGCTCCTTTATAATAATTGTCACTATCGCCCCACTTATCCCAGTTGACATCACGTGGGCCTACGATGGGAACGCGGTTGCTAATCATGCGTTTTTGCATCATCAGGTATTCCAATGATCGGTCAAAATCATAGGTGCATTCCAGATATAGGGCCTCCATATAGGTGGTAAATGACTCGTGTATCCACATATCTGCATGGTCGCTGACACTGACGCTATTGCCGAAATATTCGTGTCCACTTTCATGGATAATGATAAAATCCCAGTCCATGCCTTTGGGGATCATCCCTCCCAAATAGCCTTTCATATAGCGATTGCCATAGGCAATTGCTCCCTGGTGCTCCATGCCGAGATAGGAAGTTTCTACCAAGGCATATCCATCTTCCCAAAATGGATATTTTCCGAAATACCGTTCGTAACATGCCAGCATGGGTTTGACCTGTTGAAATTGTTTTTTGGCCTTTTCGAGATTTTCGGGCATGACGTAGTAGTCCAAGTCTAGTTTTTCACCACTGAAAGCAGTATAAGTATCCTTGAAATGGGCGTATTTCCCTACGTTTAAAGTAACATTATAATTGTTAATAGGGTAGGAGACAAACCAGTGATATTTGGTCATGCTGCCTTTGTTTTCTTTGCTTCGCAAATTTCCATTGGAGACACACATCAGCTCGGAAGGGACCCCAATAGAAATGGCCATACTGTCGGGCTCGTCGGAAAGATGATCTTTATTGGGCCACCAGACGCTGGCTCCCAGTCCTTCACAGGCGACACCGATCCAGGGGTTGCCACTTTTGTCTTTGCGCCAAATGAAACCTCCATCCCAGGGGGGATTTTTGGCTTTACGGGGTTTCCCGTGATAATATACCCGTATTTTATCGGACTTTCCCTTGAGTTGTTTTTGCGAAAAGCGGACAAAAACAGCATTCTCTACTCGTTTGTAATTAATTTCTTTCTCTTTATGAAGAATTTTGTCAATCTTCATATTTTTGAATAAATCTAGTTGTAAGGTGTGAAAATCTTCCTTGGTGTCGTATTGAATATCCACATAACCTCCAAGGGATTTATTATTGATGTCCAAGTCAATATTGAGGTGGTAAAAAGTCACATCGAAGCAGGTGCGCTCGTGCCGTAGCATACCACGGAGTGTATCTGCGTGCGTGAATTCGTATTTATGGAAGAAGTCTTCCTGAGCAATAAGACCAGTGCTCATCAGCAAAAAAATGGCAAAGGCGAGCTTTATCTTTTCTAACATAATTGAAAGGGTTTTATATTTAGATGCAAAGATAAAGGAAAAGTAACGGTTTTGGATTAGAAAGGGGGAGAATATGAAATGAGCTTA
>CAZNCI010000360.1:0-1419 GCA_964571475.1 uncultured Saprospiraceae bacterium
TTTTCTACGTTAATTATTAGGTAATTTATTATTTTTAATTGCCTTATATGATAAACAGGGGAGAGGAAGGCTGATTTATGAATGTTATTTCGCTCTTCCAACCCTGCTACAAATCTACTACCGGAACACCGCATTTCAAAGTATTTTTCTGTCTTATTTCCTAAGTTTTGAAATTTGCTGTTCCATGCGTTTGGTTACCTCTTCGTGTTTGGCTTTGGGCAGATAAAAATAATGTGCGCCCAGCCATTCTGCCAGGTCTTTGCCTTCACTATAGGGAACAAAATACCGTCGGGTATCAAAAAAAATACTGGCTGTTAATTTATCCTGTAATGCCAGACATAAATGCTTTACTTCGTTCATCGCCACTGTCTCATTGGATGCTCCTTCACTTCCTGCACGAAAAGGTTGATTGGCTCTGCCGTCGGTAAACATAATTAAAACAGTACCGGCGACTTCCCATCTCGATTCTGCCTGTTTGGCAAGAGCGAGGCTTTTGACCAAAGCTGCTGAAATGGGGGTTTTGCCGCCTGCCGGAAACTTCTTTAATGCCTGTGTGGCCCTGGAAATGCTATTTCCCGGTGCTAAAATCATCTTCGCCTCCTTATGGCGAAAATACAACATTGCTACTTTATCCCGATGGACATAGGATTTTTCTAATAAAGAAATAGCTGCCTTTCGAGCTGCCCCTAAACGATTAATGGCCATCGAGCCGGAGCCATCCACCGCGAAAATAAACAACAAACCACTTTTATGACTAAACTGTTTGACACGATAATCTGAATGATGGACGTCAAATGACACCTCGTTTTGGGGATTGGTTTTCTTTTTTTTGAAAGAAGCAGATAAGGCTGCCGCTTTTAAAGTCGCCAATAAATCTATTCGTCCTCTATTGGGATGACCGGGAACAGATCGGATATGTCGCCCTCGCCAGGCATTAAATGCATTCACATGCCTGCCACTACCCTTTGTTTTTTTTGTGTCTGATGATATTTCAGGCATATAAACTGTTCCTGCATCTTCATCGTTAAAATGAGGCATTCCCTCTGTTGTCTGTGTATTGTCATCTCCCTGTTGATTGGTGTTTTTCGATTCCGGTTTGGGCATGGTTTTCCCATCTTGTTTTTCGCTGGAAGGCTGTTGTTCGTGTTCTGGATTTTGTTTTTTATGTTCTTTTTTCCCTCCTGTTGGGTCGATGGGCTCTCCATCTTCTGATTCTTTTTTTTTTGCACCATCTACACCCGATTGCCCAGGCATGACACTTCCCGTCATTCGGTTTAGATAGACGAGTCTTGCGGCTAGCGAAACGTCCTTGGCAGTGACCGGTATGCGCTGCTCCAATGCTGCATTTGCTTTTGCGCAAAGAGTAGCGAATAGCTCATTCCGATTGCCTTCTACGGCTGTTTGGGTCGCTAGCGTACA
>CAZNCI010000360.1:1429-4215 GCA_964571475.1 uncultured Saprospiraceae bacterium
CTGACCTTCTTCTATCGTTACCTGATTTTTTATATTACGGGCATAAGCCACTCGGTCAATAATATCGGGGGCGATTTTTAAACTTCTTTCGTAATTTTTAGCAATAAAAAGCCGCATGGGTAAATGTGCGAGTGTTTTAGTATAAGTCACAAAAGCTACTCTTTCTGATAAAGATGCTGAAAGCTGCCCTTCTTCAGGTGCAAAAGTGCCTATTAGCGAAAACTTGGTTGCAAAGGTTTGGGAGATGCCCTCCCTTTCGAGCTGTACTTCATTGCTCATAAGCGCCTGCAATACAGCATTCAATAATTCAGGGGCCAATAGATTAATTTGATCAATGAATAAAACACCGCCATTGGCTTCTGCCAAAAGCCCTTTGCTGACGACGAGTTGACCCGCTTTTGACGATAATTCCAAATCAATACCACCAACCAGGCGATCCATCGAGCAGCCTAATGGCACATTGATAAACGGTCGATCTTTCCAGAGCTCACTTGCAGCTCTTGCAATAGAGGTCTTACCCGTCCCCGGAGGTCCACCGATTAACACCCCCTTCAGCTCCGGTTCAATCGCAAGCAGGCAGAGGGTAATAAAGGGATCTTTTTGTCCGAAGATGGATTGCATATAGATTGTTATTTTACAGTATTTATCCCTCCGACGAATAGTTCGCTCAAAACTTCCTCTATTTTGCTGCCGGAGTCTATTTCTTCCAGTGGGTCTCTTCTCAGGCGATGGCGAAGGCACATAGAGGCCACCGTTTTTATATCTGCCCCTGTTACATTCATTTTGCCGTTATAGGCAGCCAGCGCCTTTGCTGCTCTGGAGATGACTATTTCACCTCGATGTCCGTCTATTTTCAGTTTGAGGCACAATTCGATTGCTTTTGCCATCAATTTTTCAGAAATGGTCACTTCTTCAATGATTTGAATTGCTTTTTGAATTCTTTTGCACAATTTTTTTTGTTCGGGCAACCATTTTTTTTCAAAAGCCAGGGGGCTTTTGCGAAAAGCTTCTGTCCTCATCACCACCTCTACTCTTTGATTAAGATCTAAAATAGTGGTGATTTCCGTATATAAACCAAAGCGATCCAACAACTGTGGTCTCAAATCACCTTCTTCCGGATTGCCGGAGCCCACTAAGACAAATTTGGCCGGATGGCGGACACTTAGACCTTCGCGCTCCACGATATTAACCCCGCTTACTGCCACATCCAATAATAAATCAACCAAGTGATCTTCCAATAAATTCACTTCATCAATATATAAAAAACCACCATGTGCCCGTGCTAATAATCCCGGTTCGAAGGATTTTTTCCCCTTTGTCAAAGCCATTTCGATATCGAGTGTGCCGACGACTCTGTCTTCTGTTGCGCTAAGGGGCAAATCTACAATTGGAACGGCATCTTCTCTCATAACATTTAGGGGCATTTTTTCTTTTGTACCCTGAACACTGATTTCGGCGACCACTTCATTTTCTTCCAGTGCCGGTAGTAAAGAAGCCAAGGCTCGAACAGAGGTGCTTTTGGCTGTGCCCCGATGCCCCATAATCAACACGCCGCCAATACCCCGATCAATGGCATTCAGAATTAAAGCGAGCTTCATTTCCTCCTGCCCTACAATTGCAGTAAACGGGAAGTTTATTTTTTTTGTCATATCATTATAGTTACAAAAAAAGGCCAAAGTCAAAGTACCACTTTACTTTAAGCTTCAGCCTTTAATTTTTACATCTTCTTTTTACTATAAAGCTTCAGAGATCAATTCGATAATGTCTCTAACGGCAATCTTACCTTCATTGCCGGAAGTTTTAACAGCATCAGAATACATGGCATAATCTTTGGGACAAGCGATGATAAAATACTCAATATCACCCAACGAAAGTGCTTCCTTGATACGCATCTCACTCGGACGCTCATCCAATTTGGAATCATCCATCCATATACGGCCACCACCGGCGCCACAACAGAATGAATTTTCTTTATTTCGTGGCATTTCCACCAGATTTACACCCAATGCTTCCAATAATTTACGTGGAGCGGCTGTCTCGCCATTGTAGCGTCCTAAATAACAGGGATCGTGATAAGTCACTTTAATACCCTTTAGTTTATCGGATAATTTCAGTTTTCCTTCGTCGATTAATTTACATAATAATCCGGTATAATGATGGACGGTGTAATGACCACCGAAATCGGGATATTCATTTTTTATGGTGTTAAATGAATGTGGGTCAGTTGTGAAAATCTCCTTGAATTTCGCCCCCTCAAAGGCAGCAATATTATCCTCCGCCAACATTTCATAAAGTCCTTCTTCTCCTATTCGTCGGACATCATTACCGGAATTTTTCTCCCCATCGTATAAAATTCCAAAATTTAATCCAATATCGTTAAAAATAGTTGCCACTTTACGAGTCATATCCTGCATTCTACTATCAAAGGAAGCGTAATCTCCCACAAACCAAAGGTATTCAACTTCCTCCTTTCGGGCATCTTTTATTTTAAAGTCCAATTCTTTGGTCCATTTCGCCCGCATGCGCTCCGGTTTTCCAAAGGAATTTCCATAGTCGCCAATATTCATTAAGGCATCCTGAAGCATATCCTCCATATTGCCTTCATCCACTAATGTTCTTCTTAAATTGACAATAGTTGTCAGGTGCTCAACACCTACGGGGCAGGCTTCAACACAGGCCATACAAGTGGTACATGACCACAAGGTTTCCGCTTTGATAATATCTCCTGCAATAGCGGGTTCTTTTTTGCCTTTTGCCTTTTCATTGGCGAAAGTTTGACCAAACCA
>CAZNCI010000361.1:0-4210 GCA_964571475.1 uncultured Saprospiraceae bacterium
TAACTAGTGGCTTAAGAACTAAGTTATTCCTATATTAAACGCCGTCTATTTTTTGTCTAATCGAGCCAATAAATGGGGAATTTATCGAGATAAGTGACCCATTTATTGGGGAAGAGTAGGCGAAAAAGAGCAAGTTTAATATGCGTGTTATTTAGTTCTTAAGACACTAGACTCCTCAAAAATCATCCCTTTTTTTCTTTTTAATGGTTTGACATTAATGTCGGATCTATTTTATAATTCCCTTTTGAGTGGTTTATCCCACTTTGATAGGAGTATGTTTACAGATATATGATAACAATAGGAATAGTTGAGGATGAGAATTCCGTCCGTGAAAATTTACAATTTTTTTTGGATGCACAGCCCGATATGAAGGTGATGATTACGGCGGCATCCGTCGAGGACTTCCTTGATATGGAGGATGAAATAAAGGAAATAAATACTTTATTATTAGATATTCGATTACCCGGAATGTCTGGTTTGGAAGGCATACGTCCCATCAAGCAAATTTCCCCTGATTTGAATATACTCATCCTTTCGGCTTATGATGATTCTGATCGAATCTTCAAGGCCTTATGTGCCGGAGCTGTTTCTTATATCTCAAAACGTTCGGAACTAAGTAAAATCAAAGAGGCCATTGATGCCGTACATAAGGGAGGGGCTTATATGTCTCCCAGTATTGCACGTAAGGTCATCACACATTTTGCTCCCAAGCCCAAAACGGATCTATTGACTCCACGGCAGAGCCAAATTGTGCAGGGGTTGGTGGATGGACTCAGTTATAAGTTGATTGCCGATAAATATTTGATCTCGGTAGAGACAGTGCGGGATCATATCAAGAAAATATATAAAAAGCTACACGTTAATAGTAAAGCTGAAGTGATAAGAAAGAAAATGGATGGGGAGATTTAAGATATATCGAACGGTTTTATTTTTTGTTATTAATATGCTTGTGCTCGGTGATGCATCATTTAGGGCACAGGATTCTGCTCCCCTTCAGACAGAATATTTATCTATTAATGACGGTTTGTCAGGGCGTCAGGTGAATGATATATTAATCAGTCGGTATGGAACAGTGTGGTTTGGAACGGAAAATGGGTTGAATAAATTTGATGGTTATGATTTTTCGATATTTAATCAAAGTCAAACGGTTGAAAGCCGGCATCACATTTCTGCTGATAATATCAAACAGCTGAAGGAAGACCGGGATGGTGAAATTGTTGTTCTGTATAAAAATACGATTAGCTTTTTTGATATTTTAGATCCATTGAGTGGTGAAAGTCGAAGGGTAGATCTTTTGCCCCAAACTGGCGTTCGGGGGATACCCCGAAAGATAAATATTGATAATAATGGGGATGTTTTTATTTTGGCTACGACCGAAAAAGAAATGATTATTTATCAATTTCAAAAAAATAATGATTTTGAATCCGTCGTGAATTTGTTGTTCCAATTACCCATAGAAACCAGAAACAGGAGGGCTTCTATTGATTTTTTACACATGATTAATGGCTTTTTCTTTATTAATAATAGCCTGACAGGTTTGGATTTATATGATTCTTCTGGACAGATTATCAAACATTTTGAGAAAAAACACTTTGAAGGCAAAAATACCCCATTTTTGTATCCCAGGCATCCGTATTTTTTGTATCAGGATAAGTTTTCTAATGTGTGGTTCTCTTTGAGTAATAATAAAGGTGTCTTTAAGCTGGATCTTGTAGAAAAGGTATTCAAAAGGGTTAAATTTCCGGAAGAGGATCATTTCTTTACTGAAATTTGGGAGGATAATGCAGGGAATTTAATGGTCGCGCAGACGGCAGCGGCAGGGACAAATCCACCCGTCGAAAAGTTATTTTGCATGACACCGGATGGTAGGGTAAACGACTTTTCTCATTTGACCAAAGTCAGTAATAATATCCTTTCGTGTAAAGCAAAAGATTATTTCAAAACCTTGTTTTTTGGGATTGATACAGGGGTTAAAATCATTCGTAATAATAGGACTAAAATCAATACTTATCTGTCGAAAAACCTGGATCTGGATCGACGTGGCGCTTTGATTAGGGGGATCACCGACAAGGGAGATGGTTACATCTACTTTGCCAGAGAAAAGGATTACTGGTTTCGGTTGGATAACAGATTTCATACGCTGGATACGCTTGATTTGCGCGATGAGGATACTGGAAAGGCATTGAAATTCACCAATGCCAATAATCTGATATTTGATAAAAATGGTGCTTTGTGGGGAGCTGCAATGGGTAAAGAGGGGATGGGAATGTTGATAGAGTATGATATTGATTCCTGTGTGACAAGGGTTTATTCTTACCCTTTTCCCATTACGAGCTTTGCTTATGATACAACGGTAAATGTATTTTGGTTAGGCGTGAAAAAAGGGGACAAAGAAGGCGAATTGACTGTGTTTAACCCTGAAAAGGAAACTTTTTCTCCTTTTGAAAACGTGGACGGGAGGAACCCCTTGGCCAATGCACCACCGCTTTTTGTCAGTTTGGGAAGGGAAGATGAGGTTTGGGTAGGAACAGAAAATGGGCTTTATGTTATCAATAAAGTATCTACGGTTTTTCAAAAATACAGCGTTGAAAAGGGAACGCCCGGTAGGGGCTTATCTAATGAAGTGGTCTATACCATTTATCTCAATAAAGATGGTCAGCTTTGGATTGGTACCAAAAATGGACTAAATATCCTCGACCCCAAAACAGGAAAAGTGGAGGTGTTAACAAAGGAGGATGGGCTGGCCAGTAATACCGTTTACGGTGTTATGCCGGGGGAGAAAGGCAATTTTTGGATTAGCACAATCAACGGTTTGTCCTATTATGAACCCAAGACGCATTCCTTTCATAATTTTTATAAAGCAGACGGATTTAGCCACAATGAATTTAATCGTTTTTCCTATCACAAAGATTTAAAGGGAAATTATTATTTTGGTGGGGTGAATGGGATGAATGTATTTTCGCCAAGTGGGCTTTTAGTCGAAAAAAATATCCCTAAAGTAATGCTGACCCGTTTTGTGCGATTTGATTCGAGAACAGACAGCCTCCAAATTAAGGATACGGGGTTGAATGAATTAAAGGAAATTACCATTTATCCATGGGATACTTATTTTAGTTTTGATTTTGCACTTCCGGTTTATCACCAAAGTCGAAAAAATCAGTTTAAATATTATTTGGAAAACTACGATAAAGACTGGGTTAATTTGAGTACCAACCATTCTATTCGATATAATCGACTGCCTGCTAAAAACTATGTTTTACATATAATCGGTTCTGATCCCAATGGCAATTGGAGCGAAGATAGCCTTGATGTTGTTATCCATGTAGAGCAGATTTTTTATAAAAAAATATGGTTTATTGTCCTGATGCTTTTGATTTTTGCAGGACTTATTTTTCTTCTTTTTAGATATAAATTAGAACAAAAACTGAAAGTAGAGCGGCTTCGTACCCGTTTGGCAAGTGACCTTCATGATGAATTGAGCGGGCTGCTAACGGGCATTGCCATGCAAACGGATTTGTTAAGCGCTTTGACAGAGAAACCGCTGGTGCATCAAAAACTTAAAAAAATTGGATTGGATAGTCGATCCGCCATGTCTCGAATGAGTGATGTTATCTGGTCTATTGATTCCCGAAAGGATAGGGTAGAGGACTTGATTATCAGGATTCAGGAGCATGCCGATGAAATCCTATTGCCGCTTAATATCCAGTATAAGATTGAACATTTTAACATTGAAGTAAAACAAAAAATGCCCGGAAAAGTCAGGCAGGAAATTTATTTTATTGCCAAAGAGGTAATTAATAATATCGCCAAGCATTCTAAGGCTTCTTTTGCCGAAATTATGTTCCTAAAAGAAGACGGTCTTTTCAAATTGAAAATAAAGGATAATGGACCAGGTAATGCCAGCCTACCTAATTCAAAAGGAGGTCAGGGGCTGAAGAATATAAAAATGCGCGCTGAGCGAATAGGTGCAAGTTACTCTATTGATACCAAAAAGGGATATATGCTCTTACTGACAATGAAGAGTTTTTTCAAATAAGCCCCCCCCATGTTTATGGGGTTTCAAAATAAAAAAAAGCCCCTTATCTTTGCATTGTAATAATTAGAAATAATGTCTAAGACGCATGGTCTTCTGATGATTACTTACCATTTATAGAATAATAAGACTAAACTCTAGATTTTGCCCGCTTGATAAAGAGCGGGCATTTTTTTT
>CAZNCI010000362.1:0-4206 GCA_964571475.1 uncultured Saprospiraceae bacterium
TGGGACACGCATTTTCCTTGAGAGGTAAGGTGGTTCGAGGCAAACAAATTGGTCGAAAACTGGGGTATCCAACGGCTAATATCTCCATTGATAATACGGCTAAAATTATTCCTGCCGTGGGTATTTATGCGGTATTTGTGGAGCATAAGGGCAAGCGATACGGAGGCATGATGTATATCGGTAATCGCCCAACGGTCGAAGGGGATGGACGAAGGAGTATTGAGGTGAATATTTTTGATTTCGATGAGGATATTTACGGAGATATTTTGACCGTTTTTTTGATAAAAAAGACTAGAGAGGATAAGCGGTTTGACAGCCTGGAGTTATTGACAGAGCAATTACATATCGATAAAGTAGAAACCTCGGCGGTGTTAGCGGGTTTCCGACCTTCAAAAACAGCCGTTGTTATTCTCAATTATAATGGGAGGAAGCACCTGGAAACTTATCTGCCTGGTGTTGTGAAATATACGCCTGATGACGTTGATATTGTAGTAGCGGACAATGGGTCATCGGATGACTCTGTTGTGTTTTTGAAAAAAAATCACCCCGATATCCGGCTGATTGAAATGCCAGATAATTTGGGCTTTGCCGGGGGGTATAATCAGGCTTTGAGTGAAGTGAAGGCCACTTATTACGTTTTGCTCAATTCTGATGTTCGCATGACGGAAAACTGGCTGGCTCCCTTGGTGGATTATCTGGCGCAAAACGAAAAAGCAGCTGCTTGTCAGCCAAAAATTTTATCGGATAATCAGCCGGATTATTTTGAACACGCAGGCGCCTCCGGAGGGTTTTTAGATTACTTAGGTTATCCCTTTTGCAGAGGGCGTGTTTTGGATCAATTGGAAAAAGACGAAGGACAATATGACGATGTCGCACCTGTTTTTTGGGCAACGGGAGCCGCATTGGCGATTAAAGCAGATTTGTATCATGGTATCGGACAGTTTGATGCCGAATATTTTGCCCATTTTGAAGAGATTGATCTGTGTTGGCGATTGAAGCGGGCAGGGTATGAAATAGCAGTTGTTCCTCATTCAAAGGTATTTCACTTAGGTGGGGGAACATTGGGGTATCAAAGCCCGCGGAAGATATTTTTGAATTTTCGAAATTCATTATTTACTATATTTAAAAATGAAGAAAAAGGAAGGGTCTTTTTTTTGATTTTCATACGCCTCATTCTGGATGGGCTGTCTGGTGCTGTTTTTTTATTGCAAGGCAAGTTTTCCTTTATTGGGGCAATTATTCGGGCACATTTTGCTTTTTATGGACAACTTCGCCAGTTGAGGAAAAGAAAAAAAGAAGAAAATACCCGAATTGAACGTTTAAGGATAGCTCCTTTTAACAAAAAAGGACGTTATGAAAAAAGTATTGTTTGGGATTATTTTGTTCGTAAAAAAAAGAAATATTCTAAACTTGACTCCACCGACTTTCTCTGATCATGGCGCTGAACGATGGCAGGGGTAGTGCGGAAAAGAAAGAGAAACATCCCAGGCAGATCATCCGGGGAAGCGGGCATAAAATAATAGAAGCATGAAAGTAGCATTAGAAATAATATACGATGATGATGATTTTGTAGTCGTCAATAAACCGCCCAAATTATTGAGCATTCCCGGTCGTCAGTACGAGGAGGAGGAAAGCGTGTATAGTTTATTAAATCGGCAATTTGATGATTTATTCATTGTTCATCGGTTGGATAAACAAACGAGTGGGGTCTTGGTATTTGCCAAAAATGCAGCTGCCCATAAAAATCTGTCTGCACAATTTGAGAAAAGAACAACCCATAAAGTATATCATGTATTGGTGGATGGAAATTTTTCATCAGATGAAGGCGTCATCGAACAGCCTATTATGAATACCGGGGCAGGTAGTAAAATGAGAATTGGTAAAAACGGAAAATATGCTCTGACCGAGTTTAGGGTATTGGAGCGGTTTTACGCATTTACATTGCTTGAAGCCATTATCAAAACGGGGCGGACTCACCAAATCAGGGTGCATTTTCAAGGTATTGGCCACCCTTTGGCAGTTGATTTTAAATATGGTAATCGTTCCGAATTATTTCTTTCACAAATCAAGCGACGGCGGTACAAACTGGGCAAAAATCAGGAAGAACGCCCGTTATTGTCCAGAGTGAGCCTGCATTCTTACGCACTGACTCTGAAGCATCCGACTACGGGAAAGGACGTAACCTTTGAAGCACCTTACCCCAAAGATTTTCGGGCGATACTCCGGCAGTTGGAGAAATGGGGGAAATAAGTAGCTACATCCTTGCCAATAAAAATAAAGATGAAAAAAATCCTATTTGTTTTAATGAGTGTCATTTTGTTGTCTAGTTCAACGCCCATTCATCAATTCCATATCAGCCAATGTTTGATGGAATGGAATGATGCTTCTTCCTCCTATGAGGTCAGTCAGTTTTTATTTATAGATGACTTAACGCTGGCGCTGGAACAGTATGGCACAACCAATATACACATTCAAAAAGAGGATATAGATAGTTTAACCTCTGATTTTATTCGCCAATATGTGTCTTTGCACTTTGAAATTAAAGCCAAAGGAAAAGTTTGTCCCATCCATTATATCGGCGAAGAAGTAAGCGATGACCTCAGGGGATTATGGTGTTATTTTGAAGTACCCCTATTGGGAAATGAACCCCAAATAAGTCTGCGAAATGACCTGTTAATGGATGTCTTTGCCGACCAAAAAAATGTCATTACAGTCAAAGGCAAAAACAACAAAGAAGCGTATTTTTTGTTTAAAAAAGGAGATGCGTTAGCTGTTTGGTGATTTTTCGGATTTGGTAAGCTGAACGAAGCGCCAGCGAAGAGAAGATTGCCAAGCCGAAAAAAAGTAAAAAGATGAAACTACTCAGAAAAATATTTATCCTTCCTGTCAAATTTTATCAATTGAGTATCTCTCCTTTGTTGGGTTCGAAATGCCGATATACGCCCACCTGTTCTCACTATATGGTGGAAGCGATTGAAGAGTGGGGCGTATTAAAAGGGGGCTGGATGGGCATCAAACGAATTTCGAGTTGCCATCCCTGGGGAGGTCATGGTTTTGACCCTGTGCCAAAGAAGGATTCCTCCCCAAAAAAGAAAGATTCGTAGAAAAAAATTGGCGGTAGCAGTTATTTGAGCCATTTTTGAATCAAATATTCATCACCAAAACGTAAAAATTAAAATAAATGAGAAAAATAACTTTTTTATCCTTTGCTTTTGTATTATTTGCTTCCTTCATTTTATTATCTTGTGGGAGTGATACGGCTTCGGCATCTGAAATGGCGGAAAATGATAACGACGACAATGTTAATATCAGTATTGGAGGCAAGGATGGTTTTCACCTGAAAGTTAAAGATGACAATGGCGAAAATATTAATATTGACCTGAATGCCGATGATATCGAAAATGGAATCAATCAATTAATTAATTCAGAAGATTTGGAATTGGTTAATTTTAGGGAGATGAAAGCCTTATTACCTTCCAGTCTGCGAGGTATGGACCGAACCTCTATTGAGGGGCAAAAGTCAGGTATTGGTAAATTAAAAGCTGCAACAGCTCAAGCGGAGTATCGCAATGGAAATGAAAAAATAAAAATATCCTTGGTAGATGTCGGCGGATTGGGTATGATGATGTCAACGATGGCTGGCTGGGCCAATGTGGAGGTGGATAATGAGTCGGATCACGGTTATGAACGCACCACGACCATTGATGGCTATAAAGCATTCGAGAGTTACGACTCCGATAGCAAAGAAGGCAATATTGCGATAATTGTCGAAGACAGAATCATCGTTTCAATTGATGGAAAAAACGTCACCGAAAGACAATTGAAAAAAGCATTAAATAAAATTAGTATCAGACAATTGAAACGCCTGATTCCTTAGCTCCAAACAAGCTCTAAGCCATTAAGTACAGTTCGGGACAGGGGTGGCTGATGATATTAATTAGGGCATATCCCCTCCCTGCCTGCGCCCGCCTCCCAGCGTCGGGGTCGCTACGTCCATAGGCTCACTGTTCGTTCGGCCTCTCCGCAAAGCTACGAGTCTGCCTCCTACGTCGGCACCTATTCCCATCGCTTATGCGGAAAAAGGTACGTTTTTAGCTGTATCGTAATAAAATTCCGACTCCAATTTACTCACCTTGAGACACTAGTGGCTCAAGAACTAAGTTATTCCTATATTAAACGCCGTCTCAGCAATTCCCCATGTGGCAA
>CAZNCI010000363.1:0-4201 GCA_964571475.1 uncultured Saprospiraceae bacterium
TGTAAAATAAATAATTTAGATCAATCGCTTAATGGAGCAATAAAATTGATTAAGAGGTGACATTTTTTCGTGGGTGCATTTCATTTTGTTGCTTTTGGTAAATCATTTTCGACACGAGAAGCAAAACAAGCACTTGAAGTGCGACATTGTAATAATCGCATCTCACAAACCTGATTTTGGCACATTTTTTGCCTTTTTTTGCAAAAATGGTGCCAAAATCAAGACCTAATCCCCTCTTTTACTACCATAATACCGCACCGATGATGCTTTTTGTTTCAGAGAAATGGTCAGCAAGTCATTTGATGGCAACAAATAGGTAGTATCTGAAACCAGTTTAAAATTACGTACAGCCTATATTACAAACTTACCTGCGTCCCAATTACAATACCAAGACTTGTTGCATCTCTATCGCTCCAGGTTACACCGGGGTCGGTAAAATTACCACCGCTTACCCAATTTAATGGAGAGTAGCCCTGTGTACTAAATAATTCCACAAATAATTTAGCCGTATTATTCTTTGCAGAAAAACCAAGGACAGATTGGTTCTGACGCTCCCATGGTGCGCCGTCAGGTCCTGCTACAAAATTGGAAAATTCCCCGGAAAGAGCATATTGCCATTTACCGGAAGGTTTAAAATTATACTTAGCACCTACACTTAAAGATGACACCTTGGAAGCGGCATATACATCCAAAGGAGGATTAGGATTATAAGTCCCCGGCCACTCGTGCATGGTTGTCGCGTAAGAGGCTTTCAACTCAAAGCCCTTCATCAAAACGGTCGTATAATAAGATACCGCAGGATTGTTTTCCTTTCCCGGATTGAAGTGCTCAACGGGAAATTCCTGACAATAGGAAGTTCCATGCAAATAAGAAGCACCCACTTTTACACTGGTAGCTTCCATCAAATTAAGGGTATAATTAGCATCCAATGAGAAATTATTTACCCGAGAAGGCACATTGGTCTCTTCAACGGGTGCATTGAGTACTCGAAATTGAGCGCCCCCCTGTATAGCCATAACCGTAGCACTAAAGCCACTTTTTTTAAATCCAAGCTGTGCCCCAAAACCTAAACCACCGAAGGCATGCCACATGGTAGAATTGGTAAAAGGATTCACACTTTCAGACTGACCAAAAGGCGCATCCATCTTACCGATAGCGCCATAGATTGGAAATTTATTTAAATCCCCAAAAATGACAAATCCTTTGCGCAATTGTAATTGATTGCGGCCAAGAGCGGTAATCGTACCGGGACCAAAACTCTGCTCCGGGTTATACAACACCTCCGTGAATAAAGAGATCCAATTATTTACATCTCCCATCATTGAAAACTGGGCGGAGTGAATTACAAATTCGCTGACGGTCTTGCCTATCTCATTACTACTGGTAGGGTGACGCATGAGGTAAGCAAATTTAGAATCTGTATTACTTGACTGATAATCAAAAATAGAAATCAAAGAAGCCCCTAAAACCAACCCCTTAGATGGAGCTTCACTCATTTTTTTATTTTCTAAATAAACACTCACTTTTCGTAAATGATCCGTTGGGTTTGCCATTATTTCGGTCAAGTCAGCATCAAAAGTGATGAAACCCTTGCCGTTAGCCCCCTTTTCTTCCTGCGCATAAGTATGGATATGCACCAAAGTTAGAAAAAATAGAATTGTAGCAATTTTTCTCATATTACCTAATTTTTTAATTTAAAATAAAAATAACGTCCGCCAGCGGACAGTTAAAAACCAGAAAGCGCAAATGTATTGATTATTCACACAAAAGAAAAGAAAAATCACTTAATAATCACCAATTCTCAATAGCGTCTTTCCCGCTCAAAAACAAAGGATGTAATCATACATTTTCATGTGAAATTAAATTCCAAACAAATGTCATAATACTTGATTTTTACATCCAGTTTTCTTATTTTTACAAAATATATCACTACACCGTGTATTCAACGGTATAGTAAGCTTATATAAAATCGAACATACCATATTATATGAAAATTCTTCAAACTGAATTTTTCAAGAAGATACCTTTTAAAACCATCTCTTTTAGTGCGGTGAATGCTTTTGTAATGCTCGTTCTTTCGCTTTATTGGCTCAGTCTTCCACGAACCTTTGGCGACGAGGCTTTTTTTGTAAAATGGACTAATTTAGTAAAGAAGGCATTTATCACCCCTAAAAAAAAGATCAACCCGGAATCCGTCTTATATGTAGATATAGCCAATAGTAAGGAAATCTCAGAGACCATAGACCCTTTCTATGAAGAAAAAACTGGTTATTACACAACAGCCATCACCAACCGGTCTGATTTAGCCACTTTTTTGTCTTACATCAAAAAATATGGTAGTGATATTCCTATCCTAATTTTAGATTTAGACTTTGAACAACCGTCTCCGAATGATAGTCTATTACAGGCAGCGATTGACAGTTTCCCCTTTCCCATTGTCGGCGGTGAACGATTATATAAGCGCCTCCCCAATAATGAAAATGCAATCCGCCTAAGGACGGGTATCGCCAGCTACCAGAGCACCAACGACTTATTTTTAAAATACCCGCTCTTTCTTCAAAATGACCGCCCCTCGCTCCCCTTAGTGGCAATGAGTTTAGTCAATCATGCAACTTATAAAAAAGGCTGGTTACTTCCCCATATCAATCAAAAAATCAGTTTGGCGAATCCCATTATAGATTTCAAAATAAACCCAAACAACCTGAACAATGGAACATCTGCCGATAAAAACACTTTTTCGGTAAGACCATTAGCCACCATTCTATATGAATGGGAAGAAATATGGGACGAGGATTTCATTAAAAGTATGTTAAGTCATACGACAATTATTGTAGGTAACTTTCAGACCGACATTCATAATACTGTATTTGGAAGATGCCCGGGACCACTCATTATACACAATGCCTATCTTACCTTATTGGAGGGTAGCAGCCTTATAAAGGGGAGCTGGTTACTTTTTATTTTTACATTATTTTTTTGGATGTCCTGGCGAATATACCAACAGGAAAAAAAAGGCATTCGCAGCAAATGGTGGCACAAAAGTAAAACGGCGGTGGGTAAAATACTGGCGGATGGCATTGACGACAGTCTTTTTTTGATTATTGGCACTATTTTATCCTATTTCCTTTTTAATATACACATTAATATTCTTGTTCTTTTTATTTATTTAAAAATTGTAACATTCATCCTAAAGCGCTTTGTATTTCGCCGGGATAAAACCACTCAAAACGAGGCATTACAGACGTAAAAAATTAATACTAATGAGAAACACCACACTTTTAATACTATTTTTTATTATTTCCTATCCCCTTTTTGGGCAAACCTATTACGTTGCCGTCGTACATGGAAACGTTTATTTTAACAACAAAAAAATTAAAAAAAGGGATAAGATAAAAATGCAGGGAAACTTAAAATTCACCTCTGCAAAAGATTATGTCAAACTTTCAGGCAAAGGGGGATTATATACCATTCGCCCTAATTCAACCCCTGCTGGGAATGAATTTTTAATCGCCGTAAAGGAAGAGCTTTTTCCCAAAACAAGAAACCCCGAAACACTTGCCTATAGCTTCACGATGAATGAATATCCCGGATATTTCACGCTAGAAGGTTATTCTCCTACGCTTTTCGAAAAAGATATGCTGGCATACACACTTCCGCCTTTAAAAAAAGGAATGGAATACGGATACCTCCTGGAGACAGATAAAGGTTTAATTTATCATCCGGCAAAAGTAAAAAATCAACGCCTTGCCATACGGGAAAAAGATTTTCGATTAAAATCCACCCATGGCGTAGCGCCAAAAATAAAAATGGCCTATATCGTAAAAGTTCTCAATAAGAAAAAATGGAAAACCCTCATCCATAACAAAAAGAGTATCGCCCAAATTGATACATCCGTAAAATATTATTACCATGCCCCCATAGATAGTTCTTTGCAAACGCCCATTATCGCTGAAATGCTGGATCGTTTATCCCCACCGAATTTCGTCAATAAACGCCAGCTAAAAAGAGACCTGCGTTTTCATATAAAAAAGACGAATGCCCCCGATATTAAAACCTTTTTATACAATTATGAATTTAACGATTACATCAACGATACATACGGTCCCCTAAGAGGAAGTCGTCTGGAAGATCTTTTGCGCGAGCTAGGTCTTAAGAACTAAATAACACACATATTAAACTTGCTCTTTTTCGCCTACTCTTC
>CAZNCI010000364.1:0-4199 GCA_964571475.1 uncultured Saprospiraceae bacterium
CAGCACAAATCGACGCGCCGCATCGTCTTGCTCGGGCCCCATGGCGGGCACGTCGCTGAGTATCAAGGTGTGGAAAATGCGCGCGATTTTTATGTAGTCGCTGACCGAGCGGTCACTGCCACAGAGTTGATCGAAGGTACACCACAGTACGCCATCGGCCCACCGCACCACCGGAATCTTTCGCCCGTTGAGGACAATGTCCCGACGCTCTTGGTGCAGATCCACCGCCACCAGACGCTGAAACTGCCGGGCTAGCTTGGCGTTGAGCACCGCGGCGTCCTCACCCACCAGATAGTGCTCCAGCCCTTCGAGTAAACCGAAACGGTAGTCCTTGTCGCCGGCCAGCGCTAACACATGCGTGTGCTGTTTGAGGGTATCAATGGCCGGCAAAAAACGGCTGCGCTGCAAGCCGTCTTTGTACAACTCATCCGGGGAGAAATTGGAGGTGAATACCAAAACCACTTGCGCGGCCACCAGGTGCTTAAACAACTCCCCCAAAATCATGGCATCGGTAATGTCGCTAACCAAGAGCTCATCCAGCACCAGTAAATTAATTGGGCGCAGCATCAAACAAGCTAATGCAAGGCGGGCCCTCTCTCCTCCGGATAGCACGGAAACTTTCTTGTCCACATCCTCACCGCTAAACATAAAATTACCCAGTATCTTACGTAATTGGGTTCTTTTTTCAGGGGGAGAATGCAACTCCATCGTTTCAAGAAGGGTGATTTTTGTATCTAGCTCGGCAGCCTGATTTTGAGCATAATAACCCAAATGGATATTGTGCCCTTCGATTACCTCCCCATCCGAAGGAGGAAGTGTCCCTACCAGAATTCTGGCCAGGGTTGTTTTCCCCTGTCCATTTTGACCAACGAAGGCGACTCTTTCTCCCCGTTCGACCTTGATGTCAATCCCATCCAGAACCATAAGGTCACCATATTTCTTGACTACATTTTTACCTTCTAGTACAATTTGACCGGAACGGGGCGGCTCGGGGAAACGCAATTTCATAGCAGCCGTATCCGAGCTGTCAATCTCAATTCGTTCCATTTTATCGAGTTGCTTTTTCATGGATTGGGCCATTTTGGTTTTATTGGCTTTCGCCATAAACCGGGAGATCGTTCTTTCCTTTTGAGCGATCACCCGCTGTTGATTTTCAAAAGAGGCCTGCTGTTTGGACCGTCTTTCCTCCCGAAGCAATACATATTTACTATAAGCAGCCTTATATTCAAATACCTTTCCCAACTCAATCTCAATGGTACGGGTGGTAATATTGTCCAAAAATTGTTTATCGTGAGAAATGGTCATCACACAACCGGGATAATCTTTCAGGAAGGATTCCAACCAGATGATAGACTCAATATCCAAGTGATTGGTGGGCTCATCCAGTAATAAATAATTAGGTTTTTGGAGTAACATCTTTGCCAGCTCAATACGCATCTGCCAGCCCCCACTAAACTCATCCGTCAATCGTGTAAAGTCTGATTGTTTAAATCCAAGTCCTTTGAGTACCCGCTCTGTATCCGCCTCCATATTACCGCCACCAACCATTACAAAGCGATCATTTAGATCCGTAAAATCATTCAAAAGAGTGGTGTAATCATCACTTTCATAGTCTGTTCGGGTATCAATTTGTTCATGGAGTTCATTCAGGCGTTCTTCCATTTTTTTAATATCATCGAAGGCGCGGAGTGTTTCTTCCATAACGGTACGCCCTTTGGGTAAGGACATCTCCTGATGAAGAAAGCCAATGGTACTTGACCCCGGGATAACGACCTTGCCGCTATCCGGACTTTGTTCTCCGGCAATTATCTTCAGGAGGGTGGACTTCCCAGCTCCATTACGCCCGACCAATCCAATTTTATCCTTTACCCTGATGGTAAAATTAAGGTGATCAAAAAGGACTCGATCGCCATATTTTACAAATAAGCCTGTGATATTAATCATGAATAAAAATTATTATTAAGAGCGAAGGTGTTTCTAAAAGCACACAAAGGTAGGGAACTCATCATTCATCAGCAAAAAAAAAAGAACAATTAGGTTATTTTACCCGCTTCAGTGTAAAACCAATTGTTGATCCCACCCCGTTTTTACTTCGGACATTAATGGTTTGACCGTGTTTTTCGATAATATGCTTAACGATAGCAAGTCCCAGACCAGAACCGCCATGTTTTCTGGATCGACCTTTATCCACTCTATAAAACCGGTCAAATACACGCGGAATGGCTTTTTCAGGAATCCCAATACCATTATCGGCAATTTCGATCAATACATTGGAGCCCATTTCATAAAAGCTCACCAGCGTTTCTCCATTTTCCTTTCCATATTTAATCGAATTATGGATGATATTAAGCAATACCTGACGGATACTTTCGTAATCAGCAATCACTTGAAAGCCGGTTTCTGCCCCATTTTTGAAATTCAGCTGAATGTTCCGTTTCTGGGCTTTTTGTTCTAATTCTTCATAGACTTCGACGACTAGATCCTTAATATTAAACTCCAGCATCTCCAGGACCAAGGTATCAGATTCATAATCCGAAATCATGGTTAAGTCCTCCACAATTGTTTGAAGTCGATCGGCATTTTTTGCTGCTTTTTTCAAAAAAGAGAGGTTCACATTTTCATCATACAAAGCCCCATCAATCAGGGAATGTAAAAAGCCCTGGATATTAAAAATAGGGGTTTTTAACTCATGAGAAACATCCCCGATATATTTTCGACGATACTCTGCCCATTTTTTGTATTTTTTTTCATCATCTTCCTTTTGTTTCATCCATGAAGTCACTTCAGTTTCCACTTTTTCGATGACATTTTCATTCGAATTCATTAATTCCTGTTTAATGGAAGTCCCGACTTTGGTTTGATGGATTGTTTTATAGATGAGTTTTATCTTTCGATAAATATAACGCTTCAGGTAATATAAAAACACAAAATAAGCCACTAAATAAACAATAACAGGCGGTAGCACAAGGATATACCAATCAGCCTTAATCAAATTCAATAAAACAAGAACAATGTGAAAGACCAAAACAAATAAGCTGGTGACCAAGGCACTGTATTGAGCCACATGGCGAGGAGTTGGATTCTTCATTAAAACTCAAATTTATAACCAATTCCCTTATTGGTTTTTATGTATTTTTTACCGATTTTCTCTCTTAATTTTCGAATATGCACATCAATTGTTCTAGGTCCGACGATAACATTTTCTCCCCAAATACGCTTAAATATTTCATCCCGGGTAAAGACTTTCCCCGGTCTGGAGACCAATAAAAGTAATAATTCAAACTCCTTTTTGGGCAGCGAAATTTCTACATTATCCTTAAAGACACTAACCCGGTCTTTACTGATAATCAAGTCGGAAATTCGAATATCAGTCTCTCCATCTTTCTCCGTAATCGCATTCATTTTTCTTTCATTCCTCCGAAACAAAGCCTGTATTCTACTCAAAAAAACCCGGGGTTTAAGGGGTTTTAATATATAATCATCCCCTCCAACATCAAAGGCTGCAATTTGGGAGTAATCTTCTTCCCGCGCCGTTAAAAAAGTGATCAAAGTTTCATCAAAAACGGAATCCTGTCGCAAAGTACGACACATCTCCACGCCATCCATTCCCGGCATCATAATATCGAGAATAATCATATCCGGTAGCTCCCGCCTGGCTACTTCAATGCCCGTCATCGCATCACTAGCCGTAAAAGTATGAAAGCCCTCCTTGGACAAATTATAACTCAAAAAGTCTAAAATGTCCGGTTCATCATCAACAATTAAAATTTTCTTTTTCTGTTTCTCCATTTTTAATATTACGATACAATGTATCCCACCTAAAGGGACAGGGTTACTTTTTTACTTTATTGGATTGCCATAGAAAGTAAGTACTTGAGGCAAAGATATTAATAGTTTTGTCATTTTCGTTTAAATGAGCCGTAAGTTAAGGTTAAAAATAAAAACCAAATGAGTATCTTTGTTAGAAAAGTAAAATCATGGGAGCTATATTAAGCACAATTGCAACAATCGCTTTTATTTCAGTCATTATTTTTTTAATCAGAAAGGAGTTCAAAGGAGAAGAAGGCGACGCAATTGACATACCGAAAAAATACAAAACGACGCTTATTATCGTCAGCATTATTTTTCTGTGCATTATCGGGGTAATGCTCTACAATAATTTTATTTCCGGGCATTATAATAATTGAGTAGATAATTTA
>CAZNCI010000365.1:0-4187 GCA_964571475.1 uncultured Saprospiraceae bacterium
TTCCGCCATTCGGCGGAACAGGCTTAGTAGATGACTGTGTCTTTACGATGGGGTCTATTTTTAAAGGTGTATTTATTTTGCGACAGGGATAGGAATGGACGAACGAATGTGAGTGCCGCCATCCATTCCATTCGCCTTTTGGGGCGAATGGAATGGATGGGGGCGGAGCAAAGCGAACCCATGGATAGCCCGCCCGGTCGCCCAAAAAAACATTAACGACTCTGTCTAAGTACCGGTTGTAATAATAAAGCGATGACCATTGTCAGCAGGCAACCAATCATATTGAGCCACAAATAGGCGATATTGAATGTCCCCTGTGTTTTGAAATAAAAGATGGTCAGGACGATTACTTCGGAGATCAATGCGCTGAAAAAAGCCGCGTTACTCCTGACACGCCTGAGGAAAAAGGCAATCATAAACACGCCCAAAATAACTCCATAAAATAGGGATCCGATGATATTGACCAGCTCAATCAGATTGTCGGAAAGATTGGCGAGGGCGGCAAATATGAGGGCGATAATGCCCCATAATAAGGTAAACCACTTGGACATTCTCAGGTAGTGTTTGTCATCCCGGTCAGTCACCCAGGAGCGTTTGTACAAATCGACCACGGTCGTCGTAGCCAGGGCGCTCAACTCGGAGGCAGTAGAGGACATGGCGGCGGAGAATATGACGGCAAGTAGAAGTCCCACTAAACCGACTGGCAAATAAGTCGTCACAAAAGTAATGAAGACATAGTCATTGTCTTTGATTTTGATGGATGGGTCTTCTTTCAATATTAAGGTATTAACCTGGGAACGGAGTTCTTTCTCCTGAGCTTCGAGTGCTAATAATTCTTCCCTGCCTGCCGCAATGGCTGCTTCGTCTTTTTGATTAGCGGCAGCAATGAGCTGAAAGGATGCTTCCTTTTGGATGAGAAAGAGGTCGTCGTATTCTTTTTTTAATTCGTTGAAAGGTGTTTCAGAAGGGGTGCCCCTGATGACCGCCAAATTGGCCGTATTGAAATGAATGGGTGCCTGATTGAATTGATAAAAGACAAAGACCAATATGCCTACAAATAATACGGAAAACTGCATGGGGACTTTGATGATACCGTTGAATAATAATCCCAGCCGGCTTTCGGAGAGTGATTTGCCGGATAAATATCGCTGCACCTGCGACTGGTCTGTTCCGAAATAAGATAAAAACAGGAATACTCCACCAATCATACCCGACCAAAAATTGTATTTATTATTCCAGTCAAACTTAAAGTCAACGACATTGAGTTTGCCCATTTTGCCGGCCAGGTTGAGGGTGTCATTAAAATTCACACCAGCGGGTAATTGGTACATTAATATAATGGCAGCAATGAACATTCCTGTTAAAATAACGATCATTTGTTGTTTTTGGGTGACACTTACGGCCTTGGTTCCGCCCATGACGGTATAAAAAATAACGATCACACCTATAAATAAGGTAGTCAATGCCAAAGACCAGCCCAATATCGTAGAAAGAATAATGGCGGGTGCATAAATGGTAATACCGGCTGCCAAACCTCTTTGGATTAGGAATAAAATGGCTGTTAGTTGTCTTGTTTTTAGATCAAAACGCCCTTCGAGAAATTCGTAGGCGGTGTAAACCTTGAGTTTGTAATACAAAGGCAATACAAATACGGCGAGTAAGACCATTGCGACCGGAAGTCCGAAGTAAAACTGCGCAAACCGCATACCGTCGGAATAGGCCTGTCCGGGAGTGGAGAGAAAGGTGATGGCGCTGGCCTGTGTCGCCATAATAGAAAGTCCAATGGTCCACCAAGGTAAGTCATTATCTCCGTGGAGGTAACTTTTGGTCGTCTTAATGGATCGGGTGTTCCATACGCCGTAGGCAACGATTACCAGTAAAGTGAAGAGCATAACTGCCCAGTCGATGGTGTGCATATTTTTTTAATTTTTTGTAACTACTCAGTACCCAGGGGAAAAATGGGCAATAAAAGCAGATGGCTTTTTCAGGAATAATGCTGTGTAAATAGGTAAAAGATCGTAATAATTAAGGTGTGAAGGATTAACACTAAGGCGTATAATCGCGTCCAACTACCCATAATTGGTGGCGGTGGATCGTTTTTTTCAAAAATATTTTTATCTTGCATGATGTATGTCGGGTGTTTAATTGGGTATAAAAGTACGATTTTTTTTTGGGATGGCAAATTTTCGGATTAATAAGCTGAACGAAGCTTTAGTGAAGAGAACGGAAATGAGTTAAAAGAGGGGTTGAGGGGTTGAGTTGGAAAAAAGGAAGTGCAAAGGCTGTTTTTAGGAATGAGCTAAAAATAATAAGATGAAAAATATTTGGATTGTTTTTCTGTTTTTGATTTTTTCCTTTTCGGGAATGGGACAAAGCAGTTTGATTGAAAATTTGGTATTTGAAGGAGCCGGGATTCGGGGGATTGCGTATGGAGGGGTACTGCGGGTATTGGAAGAAAAGGATATGAGTCAATCCATTCAAAAGGTAGGCGGGACTTCTGCCGGGGCGATTACGGCATTGCTCTTTTCACTGGGTTATTCATCCGTAGAAATTGAATCGATTATATCGAAAACCAAATTTCAAAAATTTAATGACGGGCAATTCTTTTTTATAGGGGGAATATCGAGAACAAAAAAGAGATTTGGGTGGTATCGGGGGCGAAAATTCAGTAAATGGATTGGGGCGTTAATCCAGGCGAAAACCGGAAATTCAGAAATTACTTTCGAGGAATTCAGCAATCATGGATATAAGGATGTGTATTTTACGGCGACTTGTCTGAATCAACAACGCCTAATGATATTGTCCCACGAAACATACCCCCAAATGAAGTTGAAAGATGCTGTTAGGATATCTATGTCGATACCTTTATACTATCAGGCGGTATTTGTAGATAGTATTGGACATACCTTTAATAAACAAAACAAAGAAAACAATCTCGACGTCATGGTAGATGGTGGTATTATTGGAAATTTTCCGATTCAAATGTTTGACACAATCATCCAGGACATTGACGGACGAAGCAGTAGGATTCCAAATCCACATACCCTGGGCATTCGCATTGATTCGGAGGAACAAATTAAAGCAGATGTGCGTTCCAGACAATTAATCCCCCAGCATATTGAAGGCTTCAAAGATTATATGACGGCTTTTTATATCATGGTCATCGAAAATCTAAACCGGAATTTCCTAACAGAGGATGACTGGAAAAGAACGGTATCCATATCTTCGGCTGGAATTTCGCCTAAGGTTAAACGACTAACAGAGGAACAAAAAAAGCGGTTGGTGGAAAGTGGGCGGATAGGGATGGAGCATTGGGTGAGGCATTGAATGAAGGGGGAAAGAGAGCGTATTGAAACCGGAGAAAAAAAAGTCCCCACTCCAGGGATGCCAATCTCTTAAAACAAGAGAGATATCCACAAGACATCAGGGAAAGCCCAGGATATTGAATGACGAGCCGGCAGTCTTTTTTTAGTCTCCATATCATCGAATGAATTGCGCTCCATGGAAAATCACAAGGAGCAAACATCGACTTCTATTTCACACATAACAATAAAAATATCCTCTTTTTTTGGAATTTTAAAATAAATATTATATCTTTGCTGTGCGTGTAAAAGACATGCCATTTGGAGTTGAAATATTGGTTTTTTGGCAAAAAAGATAGCTTGCGAAAAGTAAAAAAGATGTACCTTTTTGGTGTAAAACCACCTCTAACAAACATCTTACAAGTGCTAACTATCTGATTGTCATCGAGATGTGAAAAGGTAGGTCAGAACGTTTATCCATTAGAACAAGGATTAAGACAACGGTTATTCTTTTCAGAATAATTTGTCTCTGCAGGTCAGAACGTTTATCCATTAGAACAAGGATTAAGACCCTCAATGTGAGGACTATACGTTTTACCTTATTGGTGGTCAGAACGTTTATCCATTAGAACAAGGATTAAGACTCAAGCCTGACAAATCAACCATTAAAAAAAGAATTGGTCAGAACGTTTATCCATTAGAACAAGGATTAAGACGCTTCGTCGGCATTTGAATATTGCCTTTTTTGCAGTCAGAACGTTTATCCATTAGAACAAGGATTAAGACCATTCCTAAAGCTGTTTGTGTATCCTCAACAAGTGTCAGAACGTTTATCCATTAGAACAAGGATTAAGACCATAGTTGCTTTAAATATTGGATAATCTC
>CAZNCI010000366.1:0-4182 GCA_964571475.1 uncultured Saprospiraceae bacterium
TAAGGAATGAATAGTGGATAATATCAGAAATTGAGGTAAAAATCCTTAGTCAGCTCCCTGTATTCTTTCGAGTAATTTCTATGGGTATCATCTGCCTGCAAATAGAAATCTTTTTCAATCATTTTTTCCTTTAGGTTGGAGGTGAATTCTAATAATAAGCGCTCAACAGACCGTTTGGGATGGGGAAAGACCCTCGTTTTTTTGCTACAATACAAACCATAGGATGTCGCCATTTCTATAAACCGAAGTCCTTCAATACGCGGTAAAATCATGGTAAACCTCCCAGTAGGAGCCAAAAGGCCTCTGACTGACCTTAGGAGGTCTCCGTGAGGTAATTTAATGGTGTGCCGGACGTCTGTTCGTTCTTGAGAGTCCGAAAGCGTACCTCCACTAAAAAACGGGGGATTAGAAACAATCAAATCGTATTTTTGATCAGATTGAAACAAATAGTCCTGTATGGAAATGTGGTATAGGTTGATTCTGTCTGACCAGGGGGAGGCTGTGATGTTTCTTTGGGCAATCAAAAAAGATTGCTCGTCAATTTCAACGCCATCAATATTGGTTTTATGGGATGAATTTTGTGCCATCATCAAGGTGATTAGTCCGGTGCCAATACCGATATCCAAGATATTTAGTGCCTGTTGAGGATGCGTCCATGCACCCAAAAGTACCCCGTCAGTGCCGACCTTCATAACGGCATCTGTTTGGTCTATATTGAATTGTTTGAATTTGAATAGATTTTGCGCCACTATTTGTCTATTTTTACTAATTGAGATGAAAAGTTACTGATACAGGTAAATGGTCGCTATATCCACCAAAATATCTCTTACCTCCATAAGTTCTGCTTGGTGTTTCTCCGTGTTTTGAATTTTTATACATCATCCACCCTTGATGAAAGATAGCCGGATGCTCAATACTTAGCGTTGTTTTTCCGTCCATTATCAATGCGCCGGAAACAATAATTTGATCCAACATATTCCATGAGCCTTTATACCTGTACGAGCCTTCATTATTGGCATCATATTGGTCGAACAAATTATATAAAAGTCCGGGAATGGCCTGAACCTGATGCGCCGGTAGCGCACCTAGAACACTCGAAATACTCAAATTGTTGGGCTCATCGTTAAAATCTCCCATAATAATTATATTTGCCTGTGTATTGTTGGCGAAAATGCGGGCAACTTCTCTTTTTAGATGTGCTGCTACCCAGAGTCTTTTGGGCTGACTTTTTTCTTCACCACCCCTTCTGGAAGGCCAATGATTGACAAAGAAGTGGAGGCGACTTCCGTCATTTAATGTGCCTTCGATGTGAAGGATTAGTCGGGTGGTGTAATCTTTTTCAATTTCTGGGGGGAAGGTAATGCCAATGGTGTCCACCTTTTCGACTGTGAATATCTTTTTGTTATAGGCAAAAGCTACATCTATTCCTCGTCTGTCAGGGGAGTCAAAATGCACAATATCAAAGGTGTTTTTGGCAAATGCAGGTGTATTTAACAGGTCTTCTACGACTTTTTTATTCTCAACTTCGGCGAGACCTAAAAACTGTATGTTGCCAATGCTGTCGAGTACCCTTGAAAGATGAGTCAGTTTTGTTTGATATCTTTGGTCTGTCCATTTTTTGGCTCCTTCGGGCAGGAATTCATCGTCCAGTGTTTTTGGATTATCGGTCAGGTCAAATAAATTTTCAACATTATAAAATGCCAGTTTGAATTCTTGCTGGCTATGAGCAATAAAAGCACTCATTAAAAAGCAAAAGGCGTAAATGTATTTATTCATTTTATTTTATTTTGATGTGTTACGGTAAGCATAACGATAAGCGGGGCTGTTTATTCTACGGCTTTAAAATAAGGCAATAGGGAAGATAAGTAAGTAAGTTGATAAAAAGTATTATCGACTTTATTAAATTAACAACTAAATGCGTTCCTTTGTTATACAAAACTATTTATCATGACGAATACAGGTAAAATAAAATTGGCGATCCTATTTGGTGGTAAATCTGCCGAGCATGCTATTTCTTTACGTTCTGCAAAAAATGTCATCCTTTCGGTTGATCAAAGTAAGTATCAGCTCTCCTTTATCGGTATTGAGCAAGATGGAAGTTGGTGGTTATTGGATGAGACATCTGTCATGGATGAAATTAATAATAAGCAGACCCTGTCTATTGGGGCACACCCCAAAAAAGAACTGGCCTTATCTTTGAATGGTGACAAAGGATTTATGTTGGCAGAGGAGCAGCTTTTTCATTCGGTTGATGTGGTATTTCCGGTATTACACGGGCCTTTTGGTGAGGATGGCAGTGTGCAGGGCCTATTACAATTGGTGGAAATCCCGTATGTGGGGCCATCATTGATTGGTTCCGCCGTCGGTATGGATAAAGATGTAATGAAGCGATTACTGAGGGATGCTGGCCTGCCGATTGGTCGATATATTTGCCTACATGCGGAAGAGGCAGATGCGGATGTTGATAGTATTGCCAAAGAACTTGGTTTTCCTTGTTTTGTAAAACCTGCTAATTTGGGCTCATCTGTTGGGATCAGCAAGGCTAGAACGGAGGCGGAATTGAAAAAAGCCATTAAAATCGCCTTTCAGTTTGACCGTAAAATCGTCATTGAAGAAAATATAGAAGGGCGAGAAATTGAATGTGCACTTTTAGGTAATTTTCATGCAGCGGCTTCTATTCCGGGGGAGGTCATTGCCCACCATGATTTTTATTCTTTTGATTCAAAATATATGGACGATCAGGGATCGAGTACACAGATTCCGGCTGATATTTCCCCCGAAAAGCAGGAGGAAATCCGGGTGGCTGCCATTCAAACATTTCAAACACTTGAATGTGAAGGTTTGAGCAGAGTTGATATTTTTCTTAAAAAGGACGGAAGTATTTATGTCAATGAAATTAATACGATACCCGGTTTTACTTCTATCAGTATGTATCCCATGCTTTGGAAGGCAAGTGGGATAGAATATGAGGAATTGATAGATCGTTTGATCGGCTTGGCATTTGATCGATTTAAGCAGCAAAAGGCTTTAAAAGTTAGCACTTGATGGTTGGGCAGATGGATTTTTTGAAAAAAATTGTATAAATGGTTTTATATTCTTAACTTAGCTATTATTTTTGAAGTAAAATTAGTATAATGAAAGCAAATTCAAAATTTAATGGGGATGAAGTCTTTAGTGAGGCGGAGCAGATAGCCTCTGGAACATGGACTGGTTTTTTAGCGATTACTATTGCTCAAAAGTTGGTTCTTCTTTTTTTTATCATACCAATATTAACTTATATTGCAGGTGTTCATTTTAAATATATTACTAACTTTTTGGCATTGGGACAGGGGGGACAGTCATTGGATATGGACTCAATGCTAGCTTCTTTTACGGCTGGCGCAATATCTTTTTCACCTAGGATTTTTATTGGGATATTATTGGTTTTATTGATTTCTTTATACATTGGTTCATGGGCTTATAATGCGATGTTTAATATAGCCGGCAACCATATTTCTGGAAAGGAAGCGCCGCTACTGGAGACAATAAGGGGGGCAAATGATAAAAGGATTTTTCGATTAATAGGTGGCGTTTTGTTATTGATCTTAATCTCAATCGGCGTGTCCATAGGGAGTTCTTTTCTATCTTTTCTATTTTTAATGATGACTCGCTCGATTTTATTTAAATTGCTACTTGGTGTGGGACTGTTTTTTTTTAATCTAATGGTGATTTGCAGATACATTTTGATTTTTCCTGCTATTGCGATTGGAGGGGATAAAGTAATAGATGCTCTGGCATTTAGCACGAGGAAAATATCTTGGCAAAAATCAATAAGATATGCGCTTATTGCTTTTGCCTTTGTTTTTGTGGGGGGACTTGCACTGATTTTTATTCAAATGATAATAGGGTTTGTTTTGCCTGCTTCGATTTTGTCGGTCTTTATTAGCCAGGTAGTATTTTTAATCATTGGGGCTTATGTGCTGGCTTATATAATCGGAGGGATGACGGCACTTTATTATCGTGAAGCTGGATTTTATGCCGATGAAGATGAAGAAGATGCAGATGACCTTTTCTATTCAGATAATTTAGTGTAAAAAAACAGAGGTGGAATAATAATTTCACCTCTGCCTGATTTTTAGGAATGAGTCAAAAATAACTATCCATTCTTAACTGTTTCTTTTGCCCTTATTTTCCACTCTACCT
>CAZNCI010000367.1:0-4168 GCA_964571475.1 uncultured Saprospiraceae bacterium
TTGGCTTTAGCCTCATTATTGTTATTAGGAATGGCCACTAAAATGCAAGGCATATCGTCTCCGATCTTGTAATTTTCAACAAAAAAGCAAAATTTTCTCTTATTTTTTTGGAAAACTACCGCTTTTCTACCTATATTTGTCACGATAGAGGAGTATTTATTCTTTTAAATCCCTCCATACTTCTCGTGTTTTTTTTATTAACAAGGGATTAGAAAATAAATAAGACGCCCCCCAAAAGGCATTGTTTTTCAACAAATGGACAAGCCAATACAATGGTTATAACCCAATAGTATAATAGAAACAAGCCTTTCCGGATAGATTATTTCTTTGCTAAGCCCGAACCTAAATGATTATCCCATGATTAACACATTACGCAATGTAATGGTGGCTGCATTTCTATTAACCACCACGCTTATTTTCGCTCAAAATCCACTCACCATTTATGCAGAGAACCGGACGGTTGCCCCGGCAGAAGAATTCTGCGTCGATATTAAAGTAAAGAATTTTGTGGACGTATTGAATTTTGAGTTCACCGTTAGAAGTGAACCCGATAACTTCCTCTTTAAGGGTATTGAAAACAATCAGCTCTCCGGGCTGGGAGTTTCCCTGCTTCCTTCTCTAAATACAGGAAAAGACAGAATACTCGTCCACTGGATTGCCGTGACAGAGGAACAAAGTTCCATTCCAGACAATAGCACCTTATTTTCGGTATGTTATCAGGCTGTCGGTATTAATGGCACAAGTGATTTTATAGAAATAGGAGAAGATGATTATTTCGAACCCTATGCTAGAAACCTAGCAGATAAAGATATTTCGACTACATTTATAAATCCTCGAATCTTCACCCAATCTACGGGCGAGGTGATTGATTTCCAAATTGATGAAGCTAGTTTAACCTCTTTTGCCTGTCAGGAAACACAAGAGTCCAACTATGTACACATTAGTGGAGGTAGCCCTCCATATAACTATGAATGGACAGAAAGACACCTTGATTTGTCGGGACTCCACGATTATCACTCGACAGAGGAACAGATATTACCCGAAAAAGAAGGAACATATCTCCTGAAAATAACTGACCAAAATGGATATTCAGTCAAGGCTAATTTCTCACTTTCGGGATTTAATGGTTTTCCAATAGAAACTATCAAACTTGAACCTTCCTGTCAGTCACCGTCTAGTGGAATCATCCATTTTCCAGAGTTTGGTTCATCACCTGAAGATTTTGACTATGCATGGAGTACTGGAAGTACAGAGCCAACTATCAAGCATCTGGAAGCAGGAGATTATTCGCTTACAATTACAGAACCGGAAACCGGCTGCCAACAAATTCGGGATATTCAGCTCGATTCCAAAAAGTCGGTTGTACAAAACCACTACTGTTATGAAGAAAACGGGGAAATAATAGGACGTATTACGCTTGATAATTTTTGTGGGTTTGTTTTTCCCGTCACTATTCTTTGGAGTACCGGACAAGAAGAAACTATTAGTGAAGACCAGGCCGAACTCATCATCCACAACCCACCCACCGAAGGCTATCAGTCTTATTCCGCCAGGGTAACAGATACTGAAGGAAACCAGTTTAGGACACCCAATGTCAAATTTAGAGATTGCGCACACGACTTTGGTATTTCAAAAACCATTACCGAATCAGATTGTAACGGCAGCCAAAGCTCTGCGAGCATAAAAATATTTCCTCCGGGGGATCATTATTCAATTTTATGGAATACAGGTGAAACGACCAGTGAAATATACGACTTAGAATATGTATCCCAAGGGGAAGAAGAAAACTATTACTCCGTGACTGTTACAGACCAAAATTCGGGTAATGAAAAATCTATTGCTTTTCCTTTTCGAAATAATAATGCACCTAAGATTTCAAGTGAAATCGTATGCACTGATCACCTGCCAACTACTACAATTCACACTTCAATATATCCACCTTTTACTTTTGAGTGGAGTAATGGGGATGAAAACACTATTGCTGACGGCGCTTATTCTACATCAGACCTAGACATTGGATCTTATGCCCTTACTGTCACGAATGAGTTGGGTTGTGAAAGTGTCAAAACGATTGATGTATTTTGTCCCAAAGAACTAAAATTAGAAATACAAACGCCTAGCCCCAACAGTTCAGTAGGTGATGCCCTCTGCTTCGATTATATAGCCAAAGAGTTCGAGGATATTGGGAGTATCGATTTTACCATAAAATGGAATCCCGCTATTTTGCAATTCAACACCATCGACAATTTTGCGCTGCAAAGTATTTCACTAGCTAATTTTGACATCCAGGCAGACGAAGGTCTGGCAACTTTCACCTGGCAGGCAACGTCCAGTGACGAAAACAATATAACCAGCGGAACATCTTTGTTCACAAGCTGTTTTAGTGCTATTCAATCCGGAAAAGGTTATGTGACCATTAATACCTATGCAAGTACCATACAAGACTCAAATAATGAAGAAATACCGCTTCGTGCGAAAGAAGTTTTTTACTACGTTTCCTCAGAAACAGAAGGGAATATCAGCATTGAGACTAAACATGGTGCGGCAGGAGAAAATGTCTGCCTCGAAGTTAGGGCCAAAGATATATCCAGCTTATTGGGAATGCAGTTTAGTGTCAATTGGGACCCCGCTGAATTACAATACTCCAATATAGAAATAACAGGTGAATCAATTGCTGGCGTAAATCTGACTTCATTTGGCACCCTTCCACATTTTACCGACGCTGGCATTCTTACCTTCGCATGGATAGAACCTACCATTACCTATATGGATATCCCAGACGACCTCCTCTTTAAAATCTGCTTTTCAGTTATTTCAACTGATGGATTTAGAACCGTACAAATAACTGAATCTCCAACCGCAATTGAATTTATAGGTGAAAATGAGAACCTAATATTCCCATCCTTAACCAAGGGAGGCATTTGGAGTGAAGAATCCCAATTATGGCCAGGTGATACCGACCTCAATGGCATTGTCAACAATCATGATCTTTTAAATATTGGACTGGGATATGGTCAAACCGGACCGCAAAGAGCCAATGCAACCATCGACTGGACAGAACAAACCGCTGAAAACTGGGAAAACAAAACGCCCATTTCTCTCGTCAACTACAAATATGCAGACTGTAATGGAGATGGTGTTGTCAATACAACAGACAGAGCCGCCATTGATGCTAACTGGAAAAAAACAACCGAATTTTGGACAGGAGCAGAAAACAACCTGACACCGCCTAATACCAATACGACTACGCTCAGTGCAGATGCCTTATACGTAGCCCCTTTTGATATTGAAGTGGGACAAACACCAACCTTTGATATTATATTGAGTGGTATCAATCAGGTTCAGGATGCTTATGGTGTATCTTTTACGGTTGTCTATGATCCCGATGCAATTGTCCCGGGTTCTCTCGATTTGACATTTGCGCAATCATGGCTCGGCATTGAAAACTCCGATATGATTACCTTTTTTCACGATGACCCGATTGCCGGCAGATTGGACATGGCCATTACCAGAATTGACGGAACACCGATTACTTCCTCGGGTGCTATTGCACAATTATCCTTTCAGGTAGCCAATGTCGTCCCGGCCAATGAGACGTATCAAATGTTTTTCAATGTAACAGATATACGGGCGATTACAGAACGGGAAAAGCCCCTATTGGTAGTCGGCTTATCTACCATTGCGACGATATCCGGAATTGTAGGCACCAAGCAGGTATCAGCGCCTTTCCAGGCAGCTATTTTTCCGAATCCAGTCAAAAAAACGCTTATTATTGAAGTAAAAGGCGCTGCCTTTGAACAGATTGACCTCTTGAATATTAACGGACAGCTTATGCTAACATCTAAATCATCCAAACTGGACATGAGCGAAATTCCAAGTGGTATTTACTTTGTGAAAATTTATTCCGATAAAGGAAGTATTTACAGGAAAGTGATAAAAGAATAAGTGGCTTGATGAGTTATTGAGCTGTTAAGCTACTGAATAGGCATAAGGCGGCATCTTTGGGCGAGGGAGGAGAGAAGCGCCAAAGGTGTTGCCTTATTTTATTGGGTGGTGATTAACTCAAATATTTGGTAGTGTGTCAAATGTAATGCTTCCTCAAAAGCAGGAGTCACTAAAAGTTCCTTTTTAAATTGCCACGGATAACGCCTCCTGCGTCACAAGCCCG
>CAZNCI010000368.1:0-4161 GCA_964571475.1 uncultured Saprospiraceae bacterium
CCAATGAGTGCAACGGGTAAAATTTTGAAGAAGGAATTGCGGTGATGATAGGGGGAGTGGGCAGTCTTCAGTGGGCAGTCTTCAGTGGGCAGTTGGCAGTTGGATGCATAAGGTGACATCTTTTGGGGGAGGGAAAAAGAGAAGAGCAAAAGGTGTTATCTTATGGGGGAGTTGGCAGGCTTCAGTTGGCAGTACTTTTCCCGCCCGCCCGCAACCTTAACTCCTTGACACATTGAAGCCTTGACACCAAACTACCTAAACACAAAAAAGAACAAAAGGACACCAATGATTAAGCCTAATAACGCAAAAAGCAAACCCACTTTTTCAGTCTTATCCTCTTCTGCCCGTTTGGCATTCAGGGCTGTTTTGACTTCTTTATCAATAATGAGCTCATAAGTGTATAGCTGCCCTGATTTCTCGATTTTAATAACCAATAATTCTTCTCCGATAAAGAAGGAGTACTCCTTGGACTCCTGCACGCCAAAATCTATCGTTGTTACTTTTGAGTTACAATGAATGACGATATTTCCGGATTGCTCCGAATGATATAAACCGATGACATAAGAATGCCCCCGGTGAGAATTGAAACGCCAGTTTTTTTGTGCCATAACGCATTAATAAAGCGTAGTAATAATAATACCTTTGTACATACATAACGACATTTGAAAGATTAGTTACAACGGTTCATAGCACTTTTTTTACCATTGGTAGAAATATTTGTGTTAAAGCCCGTTTAGCAGGATACTTTTGCATTGTTAATTCGTTCACTTCGTATTCCGGTTATTTGACATTAACCACCAATTTATAGATTATGCGCAAAATAATATTTATACTCTTCTTGTTTGCGGTAAGCACAGGAGTGCTTTTCGGACAATCAAAAATCACCATTAGCGGCTCATTATCCGATAAAGAAACGGGCGAAACACTGATTGGAGCAACAATTGGCGTTCCTCAATTAGGAATCGGAACTCTGTCTAATGAATATGGATTTTACTCTCTTACATTGCCGCAAGGGAAAGATTCTATAAGCATCGTTTATAGTTTCATTGGGTTTCAAGCACAAAAAAAGTCTATCCTTCCGTCGATTGACCAAACCATCAATATTGAATTAGGGAATGGGGTTATCTTAGAAGAAGTCGTTGTAAAAGCTAATTCGTTTGAAGAGCAGATGCAATCCACTGAGATGAGCGTGGAACACATTTCTACCAAAGAAGCGAAACTCATCCCCGTTATGATGGGAGAAAGTGACATCCTAAAAACAGTACAATTAAAACCCGGTATTCCATCCGGCTCCGAAGGGACGACGGGTTTGTTCGTCAGAGGGGGAGGTTCTGACCAAAACCTCATCGTACTGGACGAAGCAACTGTTTATAATGCCAATCACCTATTTGGTTTTTTTAGCACTTTTAATACAGATGCTGTCAAGGATTTAAAAATTTACAAAGGCGGATTTCCTGCTCAATACGGTGGTCGATTATCCTCCGTCATTGATGTCAAACTCAAGGAAGGAAATAATAAAAAATTCTCCGGATCGGGTGGGTTGGGACTGATTGCGTCCAGATTAACCCTGGAAGGCCCTATCAAAAAAGGAGCATCCTCCTTTATGATTTCCGGAAGGAGAACCTATATAGATTTAATTACAGAGCAGGTCAATAAATCCAATGAGGATAAAAAGGATGCCTTCAAAATACCTGCTTATTATTTTTATGATTTAAATACAAAAATAAATTTCAAACTAAGCGATAAAGACAAACTTTTCTTTAGTGGGTATTTTGGAAAAGACGTCTTTGGATTTAGTTCTGATTTTTTTAATTTCAATTTCAACTGGGGTAATATTACGGGAACAGCGAGATGGAATCACGTTTTTAATCCCAAATTATTTGCCAATACGACCTTTACTTATTCCAATTACGAATACAACATCAGTAATAAGATTACAGGCTTTCAATTTGATATTGGCTCACAAATTCGGGATGCCAATATGAAATCAGACTTTTATTATGCCTTCAATAATACACATACACTGCGCTTTGGTGGCAACCTCACTTTCCACCAATTCGATGTTGGTCGCTTAAAAGCAGGTTCTAGTGACGGAGAAATCAGTTTCAATGCAGGAACCACACATAAGGCGACTGAGGGAGGCGTTTATGTTTCAGATGATTGGACGGTGAATGATAAATTTAAACTTAATACCGGTTTACGACTAAGCGGATTTTCTAATCAGGGGAAGTTTTATGGGGGTATCGAACCCAGAATTGCTGCAAGATATACCCTTACCGATAATATGGCTGCCAAATTTAGCTATGCACGCATGAATCAATATCTACACCTGGTCGCAAGTGCAGGAGCCTCCCTACCAACCGACGTTTGGTATCCATCCACTAAATTAATTAAGCCACAGCACTCCGATCAAGTGGCAATCGGTTTATCCTATTTATTTGACAAAAGCTGGTTTTTATCCGTAGAAAGCTACTATAAGTGGCTGGGCAATCAGGTTGACTTTGTGGATGGCGCAGATTTATTTGCCAATGATGATTTAGAACAGGAGTTTGCCATCGGCAAAGGTAAAGGATATGGGTTTGAAGTTGGATTAGAGAAAAAAGAAGGGCGATTAACAGGCTGGGTAGGCTACACTTTATCCTTGATTGAACGGGGTGAGTTTACACCAGTCAATCCTATAGCAAGTTTTCAACAACAAGGTTACTTCTCCCCTATTTACGATCGTCGGCATGATATTTCCGTGGTTGGCGTTTACGAATTGAGCAGAAGGATTATACTATCTACTACCTTTGTTTATGGATCGGGAGACCTGAGGTGGCTAGCCCCGGGTAGATTTACCTATCAAAATACGTATGGTGCTCCTTTTACAGCCATCGTACCCGACTTTCAGGATCGGAACAATTACCGACTACCTGCTTATATTCGGTTAGATTTGGGCGTCGTTATTAAATTCTTCCCAAAATGGGGAGAAAGTGACCTGACTTTAAATGTGGTGAATGCTTTGGACCGCCGAAATACCTTTTTTATTTATTTTGAGCCTGAGTTCAAGGAAGTAGATACTGGTGCGGGGATCATTAAACTCCCGACTAAAATAGCAGCAAAGCAAGTATCACTATTTCCAATTCTACCATCTATTACCTGGAATTTCAAATTTTAGAACAAGAGAACAGAAAAATATAATTTAGCAAAGAGACAACCATAATCATGAAGAATATAATTTATGTCACGCTTGGATTACTTTCCATTTTTATCACATCCTGTAACTTAGAGAAAGAAATCGAAATTGATTTACCGGAGTATGAAGGTCGCCTATTTTTAGAATGTTATTTAGAACCAGGGCAGCCATATACGGTACTACTGACCCGAACAGCGCCCTATTTTGAATCATTCCCTTCCGACACGGCTTTTCTCTCAAGTATATTGGAGGATAGCGCACAAATCTCGATTCTCGTTGATGGGGAGGAGCATATTCTTCAAAATGATCTTATTTTAAACCCTTTTACAGGAAAAATATTTAACTACGTCTCATTCGATATCGTACCAGAAAATCACGAATCGACCTTCGACCTGGAGGTCACACTAAAAGACGGCAAAAAAATAACGGCCGAAACTAAAATTTTAGAACCCATCAAATTTGACAGTACTCAGATCCAGTTTTTAGAAAATGACACACTCGCTCGGGTTATTGCCTACGCCACAGATGACCCAACGACTGACAACTACTACCGAAGAATGTTGCACTATAAAAGTTTGGATAGCTTAGCCATTTTCGACTTTCCATTTGACGACAGAGCGGTAGAAGACGTAATGGTTTTTGGTTCTTTTTATGATTTCATCAAAGGAGACACCGTTATCAATACTATTTTTACAATTGATCGCCCCTATTTTGATTTTTTACAAACTATTCAGTTTGCTATTGATGCCAATGGAAATCCATTTGGACAACCAAGCCCTATTTCCACCAACTTGAAGGGAGATGCGAACGCAATTGGTATTTTCACGGGATTGAGCTATACGAGAGAAGTGACTATTGTTGAATAAAGCTAACTACTTGGCACCTCTCACTTTTTGCCCTGTCACCTATTTGGATTTATGTCTTATTTTTAAAATAAGCAGCCCATTCTTCTGCTGTCCAATATTCAGGATTAGACCATTCACCAG
>CAZNCI010000369.1:0-4156 GCA_964571475.1 uncultured Saprospiraceae bacterium
GCCGCACCGATGGTGCTTTTTTGTTTCGGAGGAATGGTAGCAAGTCATTTGATGGCGGCAAATATGTCGTGTCTGAAACCAGTTTGAACTTACGAAGAAACTTTACTTTGTTCTAATATGACTTTACTCTTTTCAACAGTCTCCTCATCATCAATGCCCCTTCGTGGGAGTGGGGCTCAAAAACGGCAAACACCTATTGGATAGCACAGCGGGAATCGGTCTAAAAAGTACGGGATTGAAGGATAGCGCATTTACGAAGCTGTAAGGTGTATTCCTCGGAGAAAACACTATTTATCACCTTCCAAAACAATAACTTTTAATGTCTCAATTTTAGTTTTACTAGCTTCCTCTATGATAAATTTATAGCCATCGAGGATAAACTCTTCCCCTTCCTCCGGGATTTCGCCACGGGTCATTACCAAATAACCGGAAAGTGTGTGGTGTTCTGTTTCGGGAAGATGAAGATCATATTTTTCATTGAGAATGTCAATTTCCAACCTGCCGGAAAAACGATAAACACCTTCTGCAATTGTTTGTTCGATAAACTCATCTTCCTCATCGTGCTCATCTTCTATTTCGCCAAATATTTCCTCAATAATATCCTCTAGGGTAATCACACCTGAAATCCCCCCAAACTCATTAACGACACAGGCAATATTTGACCTTTTACTCATAAAGGTCTGCATCAATTCTGAGACATAAAGCACCTCCGGCACAAATTGAATTGGCTTAATAATACTCTCAATAGACGTAGGACTATTGAATAGTGACCGATGATGGACGTATCCCAGCACATTTTCAATATCACCGTCCACTACGATGAGTCGCGACAAACCCGTTTCAGCAAAAGCTTGCTCCAATGAGACAATACTGGCAGAAATATCAATATACTCCATCTCGTTTCGTGGAATCAGACATTCACGCACACGGGTTCCTTTTAATTTCAAAGCATTGCCAAACATGGCCTTATCCACCTCCAATTCTTTCTCCAGATTCATTTCCTTCATATACTTCTCAAGGTCCATTCTGGTAAAGACATTTTGCTGATCTTGTGCATCCCCTCCTTTAGTCCTACTCAACATAAAATTGGTAATTCCAACCATTAATTGAGTTGGTACCCCTAATAAAAACATCACAACTCTTAAAGGTATCGCCAACATCCATAACATATTAGCACCATAAAGCTTGAATAGGGTTTTGGGTAAAAACTCTCCAAAAATCAACACCACTAGGGTCACTAAAATAGTCACCGTCAATAACATAATAACGCCGGACGACAGATGGAAATAAGTCCCTAATAATTGTTCTAAAGGAATAGTTAGAAGTGTGGTAAAAACAACCAATGCAATATTGTTTCCGACCAACATCGTACCCAAAAATTGATTTGGGTGATTGTAAAAATAATTAATACACTTGGAACGTGTTCCTCTTTTATTTTTCTTAATTTCGACATCTAGCTTATTCGCCGAGATAAAGGCTATTTCCGAACCGGAAAAGATGGCAGAAAACAATAGAAAAAACAATATCCAAAAGGTAATCATACTTTGTATTTTACTGCAAAGATAAGGAGTTTTTAATACTTAGGAATGAGAGTATGCTCGAAAATCAAATTTTCATCAAAAACGGGATTAAACCACCATCAAATTGCATCCGCGAATGTCACTGGCATCCAATCTACCCCGTACTTCAAAAGAGCCATCATCATAAACAAGCCCTAAATCATCCGTTGCGATAAAACTAATGGTATCAACATTAGCTAAATCAATGATGGAAATAACACCGGTGGTATTTTTTATCATATTAAATGGGTCATTTATTTCACGAGTTAATACACGCATTGTGGGAGTTGGATAAAAAATCCCTTCCCCCTTGGAATACGCCTGGGAGAGCAACTCTGTCATACCGTATTCAGAGTGAATTTCATTTACGTGAAAAGCCGTTTTTAAATGAAAATGTAACTCATTCCGGGTTAATTCCTTTCTACGCCCCTTCATCCCTCCTGTTTCCATAATGATAACATCCTCCAGAGATACAGCGTGCTTTTCTGCCAATTCCAAAAGGGCAAAACTTACGCCAATTAGGAGTGTTGGAATTTTCCGTTGACGGCAATAGTCAAGGCGTAAAATCAAATCCTCTGTATTATTTAAGAAAAAACCACTCTCTTTATAACGAGATTGTCGAATAAAGTCATCGACCATGAAAACAAGTGAAGACCCCGTACGTTCTAAATAAGATGGCAAAAGTGCCAATATGCAATAATGGTGGACTGGTCCGTAAAATTGTTCGAAGCCCCGGCGGGCATTTTGTTTGTACCAGGATTCATCTTTCAATAAATGATGGCTGGTCGTCGAAGCTGTAGTTCCGCTACTGGTAAAATCAGCAACAGCCTCCCAGTTTCCGGTTTTGATTTGTTGCGATTTAAAAAAAGAAATTGGTAAAAAAGGAATGTGGGAAAGCTCCTTAACTGTTGTCGGATCGCAGGCTAATAGCTGGAGAAATTGCTGATAAAGCGGGTTAAACTGTGCTTGAAACCGAAACACCTTCAAGGCTGTTTCCTCGAAATTTATTTCAGAAAGCTGGCGAATATCCCGAAGTAAGCTACTTCTTCTTTCCCGATATTGGTCATTTAAATTATTATTCATAAATTTGATAAAAAAGTAACTATATGCGCACCTTAATAAAAATATTGCCCATTGTTTTTTTGTCCCTATTGTTATTTACCTGTACGACACCACCGGACTATCCTGTTGAGCCAGTAGTTACTTATTTAGGTATCAACAAAACGGTAATTGAGCAGGGAAATGTAACAAATCCTGCAGATACATTAGTACTTCGTTTTGGATTTACGGATGGAGATGGTGATCTCACCTCTCAAGGAGACACCATTATTGATGCCATATTATATGACTCAAGATCTCCACAATTAAAAACATCGGTAAAGTTACCATTTATTTCCGAACAGGGAGCAGCAAATGGCATTTCAGGTGAAATCACCATTAAAATTCTCAACAAACCATTTAAAATTTGTTGTACCTATGAAGATGGCACCTCTTCCTGTTTCCCTCACCCGACTATTTCGCAGGATACTTTTTCGTATTTGCTACAAATAAAGGACAGAGCAGGACATTTCAGTAATAAAGTACAAACAGAAACTATTAAAATATTATGCAACTAACAGATACCAACCAATTTATAGCCCCCTCCGAATTATTAATCACTCCGGAGAACAAAATTTATCACCTCAACCTCGCGCAGGGAGACTTGGCAACGACTATTATCACAGTTGGAGACCCCAATCGGGTACCACTGGTTTCTCAGTTTTTTGACGAGATAGAATTAAAAGTGAGCAAGCGGGAATTTGTCACCCATACGGGTAGGATCGGCAATAAAAGACTCTCCGTTCTCTCTACGGGAATAGGACCGGACAATATCGATATTGTCATCAATGAAGTAGATGCACTTTTTAATATCAACTTTGAAACAAGAAAACCAAAAGCATCGCATACCGCCGTCAATTTCATTCGTTTGGGAACTTCTGGTTGCATCCAGCCGGGAGTAGAGACAGGAAGTCTTGTCATCAGTTCGCATGGTTTGGGTATGGATAATCTGATGCACTTCTACGGCTATCAGGAAACGGGAATCACTGCAGAAATATTTCAGGATATTCTAAAACATGACTTTCCCTTTCCGACCAAACCCTATCTGGTGGCAGGCAGTCAAAACCTAATTCAACAATTAGCAAAAGACTTAATACAGGGTATTACTATTACGGCTCCAGGTTTTTACGCACCCCAAGGGCGGTCGCTTCGCCTGAAAAGCACCCTCGCCGGATACATTGACGGACTAGCTGACTTTGAATCCAATGGCGTAAAAATCACCAATTTTGAAATGGAAACTTCTGCCATTTATGGTTTGTCATCACTTCTGGGGCATCATGCAATGTCCTGCAATGTAATCCTTGCCAATAGACCAGATAAAACTTTCAATACCGATCTCAAAGGCATTACCCTGAATATGATTAAAATAATGTTGGAACGAATTAGTGCGATTTAGGGGAGGGAGTCTTCAGTCTTCAGTCTTCAGTGAGCAGGAGGCTTTTTGCCAAAGGCAAAAAGTCGCTACCCACTGCCAACTGAAGACTGCCAACTGCGGACTG
>CAZNCI010000370.1:0-4126 GCA_964571475.1 uncultured Saprospiraceae bacterium
GCTAGACTTTATCGTCCCTTCAATTCTTTGTTTTAGCTCATACACGATTTTGTTTCCGATATTCTCGGAACAGGTCTTTAACGGTTTTTGATAAATTTTTCCACTAAAATGACTATGCCGAAAAAAAACAATATCTAACTAAATTCCGTCTATTAGATGCGTAAATTTATTCAAAATTGATTTATTCTTAATTAAACTTCCCTCTCCTAAATTTCACACAGAAAATATATTTTATAAATAAAATTCATTTATATAAATTTATTTCTTATCTTACGGTAAATAATCATTAGACTGAAAAAATTGGGTAGTAGATTTTTCTAAAAATACGGAGCCTGCCCCGCAAAAAGCGGGGAGCCTGCCCCGAGAATATCGGGGAACTTTTGAATTTAAATTTTGGACACCCTAATTAATACAATTCATCTCACAATATCGACAGTTCAGTCAATTTTACTTTTCGGACGAATAAGAATCCCGCACTTTTGAATCAAATATTAATCAAAACATCATTTAAAGAATCACATTAATATGAAAAATTCAATCATTATTTTAGTTGCCTTATTTTTTGTTACCGCTTGTTCTACCCAGAAAAAAGTGACGGCAAATACGGTCGAAGAACAAACATCAGCTCCTCAATCAAATGCGTATTTTCAAAAAATGGGAGAAACATTAGGTCAATTTGCCCAGTGTAAAAACAGTCAGGATTTCAATAAACTATCCAATCAATTTGTTGTCATCTCCAAGGTGGAAACCAAGGAATGGCTGCCACTTTATTATGCAGCTCAATGTAAAATCATCGCCAGTTTCATCACAGAGGATGCAACGGAAAAGGATATGTATTTGGAGCAAACCAGGCAATGGTTTGAGCAAATGGAAAAATTAGCTCCGGCAGAATCTGAAATTTTTGCACTTAAAGCTTTGTATTATACCGCGGCATTGACCGTCAATCCGATGGTGAGAGGGCAGGAGTACTCCATGTTGTCCAATAAGGCAGCCTCGAAGGCGCTTGGTATGAATAAGGATAACCCAAGAGCGAAGTACATTCTTTTAGCGAATAAAATCGGGTTTGCCCAATTTTTTGGCAAAGAGATCACGGAAGAGTGCAAGGAAGCCGAAGCCTTATTGGAAAACTGGGATACTTATAAAGTAGCCAGTCCCATCCACCCCAAATGGGGGAAAGATAGAGTGGAAGCTATTATTGAAGATTGTAAAAAATAAGTATAGACTCCTCACTCTATTGGTTTTCGGGGGATAGTGGGGGAAGGCTCATTTTTTTAATTTTATTAAAATAATTAAGCATGAGAAATTTAGTCGTTATTGTATTATTGCTTATCGCAAATTTCACTTACGCCCAAACAGCAACTTATGGGCTTGAGGTCGAAATATCCGGCTTCCGAAGCTCCGAAGGGCAGGTTTTAGTCCAGGTTTTTAATGATTCCAAAGAGGTGCTGAAATCTTTGGTAGTAGAGATTCGGGATAAAAAATGTACCTTTACGGTTGGTGATTTACCGAAAGGGCAATATGCTATCCGGTACTTTCATGATGAAAATAGCAATCGAAAGCTGGATACAAATTTTGTTGGGATTCCGAAGGAAGGATATGGCTTTTCCAACAATGCCTCCGGTTATTTTGGACCTCCTGCTTTTAGCAAATGGTTGTTCGATCTGGATGCAGAGGAATGAGTTAAAAATAAGTTTAGAAATTTCCTATTTGTTTTAATATGTTGAAGCAATTAATAAGGCCGTATTCAAAATTCAGTTATTTTCTGTTAGGCTCTGTTCTGATTAGTATCTTTATTTTATTTTTGTTTTGGCAGGATAGTTTTGCCAGACCCGATTATTTTTTATTGGCATTATTTTGGGTGTTTACGATCTTTTTTACGCAGTGGTTTGGCAATGTCTATATTGGATTAAAACTGGATGAACGATGGCCAGTTTTGGAGTACCCCGTCAAGCGAAATATCTTAGGCGTAATAGGGCTCATCCTTTATTCTGTCATTGCTTTTGTCCTGGTTCAATCCCTTATGTACACTTTGTTTGTCGGAGGTGTACCGGAAGATGTTGGAGCTTGGTTGTGGCGTGAGATTAAGATAAGCATTCCTATTTCTTTTGTTATTTCTTTTGTTTTCTCCTCTGTTGGTTATTTTTTGTCGTGGAAGAAAGCGGTATTAAATGCCCAAAAATTAGAAACGGAAATGCTGCGGTATAAATATGAGTCTTTGCAAAATCAGATCAATCCTCATTTTTTGTTTAATAGCTTCAATGTGTTGTCCGATTTGGTAGAAGATGAGCCTACACTCGCCCGGGAGTTTATACAAAAGATGAGTGGTCTATATCGTTATGTATTGGAGAGCAAAGAGCAGGAATTAGTACCACTCGAAGAGGAGCTTGCTTTTATTAAATCCTATATTTTTTTAATAAAAACGCGCTTTGAGAACAAATTGGAAGTATCTTTGGAAGTGAAAGATGTCGCGGGGTTTTATATCGTACCAATGGCTTTGCAAATACTTGTAGAAAATGCCATTAAACACAATATGGCGACTTCTTCCAAAATTCTGAAGGTAAAAATCATTAAGCAGGGAGATACAATTAGTGTGATCAATGATTTGCAGCTAAAATCAAGTTTGGAGGCATCCACTAAAAAAGGCTTGAAAAATATTACACAGCAGTATGCTTTTTTTACGACTAGAGAAGTGGTGATCGAAGCCTCCGAAAAGGCGTTTCAAGTAGTATTGCCGTTATTGCTAAAGGATAGGGAATGAATGTAATTATAATTGAAGATGAAGGAAGGGCTGCCAATCGCCTGGCAAGGATGTTGTTGACCATAGAGCCGGCTATTATTATTTTGGCTACAATTGAAACCGTAGCGGAATCTATCGAATACCTGAATAGGGGAGAAGCGCTGGATTTGATTTTTTCGGATATCCAGTTAGCGGATGGTCTTTGTTTTGAAATATACGACAAAGTGAAGGTGAGTTGCCCGATTATTTTCACAACGGCTTTTGATAAATACGCCATCAAAGCCTTTGATACCAATGGTATCGGTTATCTGCTCAAACCCATTGATGAGCCGGATTTAATCAAAGCCATTGAAAAGGCAAAATCACTTACTAAAAATACGTCACTGGATGAAATTCGATTATTGGCAGCAGCTCTTCAAGGACAGCAAAAAAGCTATAAATCCCGGTTTATGGTCAGGGTCGGGGATAAAATCACCAGTATTGGCACAGAGGACATAGCGGCTTTTTTTTCGTTTGCTAAATCTACTTTTATTATCAATAATGAAGGGCGAAAATTTATCATAGAATACTCTTTGGAGCATTTGGAAACACTACTTGATCCCCACCAATTCTTTAGAATTAACCGAAAATTTATCATTCCCATCCACGCTTGCAAAAATATTATCTCCTATTCCAATAGCCGTTTGCGTGTGCCCATAGATGTCCTGCCTGACGAAAAGATTATCGTCGCCCGGGAGCGTGTGCAACAATTTAAAAAGTGGATGGATGGGTGATTGCTGGTAGAAAATGTACATTCGGTTGACCAGCACCAACTCCATTATCATGAAAAGGTGATTGAACATTGTAATTCCAGTAGGCAGATTGACCTGGTGGGGCAATATACATAGTATAAACAGGGTTTCGCCAATCCCATGGTTCACGATAACATGGCATACCATTTAGAGTCTCACCAAAATCCGAAGGTTGCGGTGCCTCGTCACAATACTGTGCCTCTATTGGATTAAAATATAACAATAACAAACAGATAAATAGTAATGATTTTTTCATAAGTTTTGAATTTATTTTGAGTTTATTAGAATTATTCTATTTTAGTTCCCACCCAGCGATGTGCCACTCTAATACCAGAGTCCTCTGGTTCTTCAATGGTATAATCTATTATCAAGGTTTTTAGATCGTCCTGTAAGACTACATCCCCTTTGGGGTTACCACACCACCAAGATGGGTTATCCACATTTGTAGATATCCATTTTCTCTTCGGGCCTCCAGCCAAAAGCATTCCATTTAGATGAGGACATCCATCAGGAAAATTTACTAGTTTATTATATTCATCGATATACACCTCCCAAATATGCTCAGGATTATCTTCATTATACCCCCTGTAAGTATTAC
>CAZNCI010000371.1:0-4114 GCA_964571475.1 uncultured Saprospiraceae bacterium
GGTATTTCCCTTCTATTAAAACTGTGCTCCTCAGCCCACTCCCAAAAGTCATTCCTACAAAAAAATGGAAAACTCCTCTTACGACACCCGCTCCACCAACTGATCCAACACCTTCCTGGCAACTTTGAGCGTCGGTACCTTCTCTTTGATAATCATCAGGCGTTTGCCACTTTGTTTCATCGTCAATCGCGTCCCTAATGCACCGCCTGCCATGAATGCCATAATGCTATTAAATGTCGCACTTTCATAGAAAAGAGATTGAGGGTTTTCGACAAAAAAACAACGCAGCTTATTACTTTTTAAAATCACCCGATCAAAGCCCAGTTTTCGACAGATCCATCTTAATCTCAAACCATCGAATAATTCCAATACTGCCTTGGGAATGGGACCAAAGCGATCTTTCAACATTTTGGCGAAAGCCGTCAAATCCTCTTCCTTCGTGATATGATCCAACTGGGTATAAAGACTCAGTCGCTCCTGGATATTACTCACATAATCATCGGGGATCATCATTTCAATATCGGTATCGACCTGCACGTCGTGTACAAAATTTCGATCCCGTGCCAATTCTTCCTTGAATAATTCCTTGAATTTTGTTTCTTTCAACTCCTGAATGGCTTCTGCCAAAATTCGCTGATAGGTTTCATAACCAATATCAGAGATAAAACCACTTTGCTCTGCGCCCAACATATTACCGGCACCTCGTATATCTAAATCCTTCATGGCGATATTAAACCCACTGCCCAAATCGGAAAACTCCTCCAATGTTTTCAGTCGTTTTCTTGCATCAGCGCTCAGTACAGACATAGGCTGGCTAAATAAATAACAATAAGCTTTTTTATTGGAGCGACCCACACGCCCTCTCAATTGATGTAGGTCACTCATGCCAAAATGGTGAGCATTATTGATAATAATGGTATTGGCATTTGGAATATCCAAACCAGTTTCGATAATATTGGTAGAGACCAACACATCATAACGTTTGTCGATAAAATCCAAAAGTGTCGATTCCAGCATCCGGGACTCCATCTGTCCGTGTGCCATTCCAATCTCGACATCAGGGCAGGAACGCCGGATAATAGCGGTCATATCCGCCAGATCCTTTACTCTATTGTGTACAAAAAAGACCTGCCCTCCCCTATTCACTTCGTAATAAATTGCCTCCCGAACCAAATCTTCGTTAAAAATGCGGACTTCCGTATGGATGGGCTGTCGGTTAGGTGGTGGTGTACGAATAATTGATAAATCCCTGGCGGCCATCAAGGAAAACTGCAAGGTCCGTGGAATAGGTGTAGCAGTCAGTGTTAAGGTATCGACATTGACTTTAATATTACGCAATTTTTCTTTGGCAGCGACCCCAAATTTTTGTTCTTCGTCGATAATCAGCAATCCCAAATCTTTGAAACCCACCTGCTTATTTAACAAACCGTGCGTCCCAATGACCAGGTCGATCTTACCTTCTTTTAATTTAGCGAACACCTCTCTTTTTTGCTTTGCCGTCCGAAAGCGATTGATGTAATCTACTGTAACACCGAACTCCTTCAATCTTTCATCAAAGGTTCTATAATGTTGTAATGCCAAAATCGTAGTAGGAACCAAGATGGCTACCTGTTTGCCCCCAATGACACATTTAAACGCCGCCCGAATCGCCACTTCTGTTTTGCCAAAACCCACATCCCCACAGACTAAGCGATCCATTGGGTACGCCTTCATCATGTCTTCTTTGACTGCCTGACTGGCGGCGTATTGATCGGGAGTATCTTCGTAAATAAAGGAGGCTTCCAGTTCGTTTTGCAGATAACCATCGGGAGGAAAGGCATGCCCAGGTGCCGCTTTTCGTTTTGCGTAAAGCTTAATCAACTCCGCAGCAATATCTTTGACCTTACGCTTGGTTTTTTTCTTGAGATTCTTCCATGCTTCACTCCCCAATTTGCTCAACTTGGGAGTGGTACCGTCTTTGACGGCAAATTTGGCAATTTTATGCATGGAATTGATGCTCACATAAAGCAGGTCATTATTTTTGTAAATCAACCGGACAGATTCCTGTGTATGCCCGTTTATGTCAATCTTCTCTAAGCCGGAAAACCGCCCAACACCATGGTCAATATGTGTCACGAAGTCACCGGGGCGCAGCTCCCTCAGCATTTTTAAAGACAGCGCCTTATCTTTGGTAAACCCCCGCTTTAGTTTATAGCGATGAAAACGCTGAAAAATTTGATGATCGGTATAACAGGCAAGATTTAATTCCAAGTCAATAAATCCCTCATGAATAGCCTCCTGAATGGGATGAAAATCGACATGAGCCTCCATATCTTCAAATATGGCATAAAATCGTTCAATTTGTTTGGGATTATCCGCAAAAAGATAATTGGTCATCCCCTTTTTAGAATGTTTTTTCAGGTCATCAATGAGGAGGGTGAAATTTTTATTAAAATTCGGCTGCGGTTTTATATCAAAAGAGACCACGTCGTTTATAGGAAAAGGCAATTGATGTTTTTCTACAAAAAATAAAGAAAAACGTTCCAATTCATCAATCAGATCTCCCGGGCGGATAAAAGCCTGTTCTTTGAAGATCGCGGCTATTTCAGCATTATCAAAAGCAGAAATGGTTGCTGAAAGTTTTATCGCCTCCTCATAGCAAAGCTCCAGTTGCTCTTTCAACATCTGAAAATCGGTCACCCATACTGTCGTACTGGAGGGCAATACTTCCAGAAGAGAAACCTTCTGCGCTTCCGAAAACTTGGTATTCATATTCGGAATAATCGACACTTTTAAAATCTCCTTCACAGAAAGCTGCGTCATGGGATCAAAAGTCCGGATGCTCTCCACCTCATCATCAAAACGGTCGATCCGATAGGGGTAGTCATTACCATAGGAATAGACATCAATAATCTCTCCCCGGATGGCAAATTGCCCCGGTTCATAGACAAAGTCCTCCCTGGTAAATCCGAAGTCTGTCAATAACTCGATAGCAGTATCGGCATCCAATAATTCTCCTTTGACAATTTCAATTTTGTGGTCATCCAAAACAGCAGGAGAAACTACTTTTTCAAATAGAGCGGCAGGGTAAGTCACCAGTATTTTATCGGCCCGACCCGAAGCGGTCAGCTTATTCACCGCCTCCGTCCGGGATAATACATTGGCTGTATTCAAGACATCAAACTGCATGGGCCGCTTAAAGGAATCGGGAAAGAAATATGCGCTACGCTCCCCCAATAAAGCGATGACATTATTTTGAAAATAAGCCGCTGCCTCCTTGTCCGCACAAATATACAAATGCACGCCGGGGAGCTGCTTTTGCATCCCACTTAAAACAAAACCGGCATGAGAAGCCAACATTCCCCTTAATTGAACACGGGCAGGCTCCTGCGCTGCAATCAGTCCGAGTAATTTTTTTACTTTTTCAGACTGCGCATATATTTCCAGTAATTGTTCCTTATTTTTCACAGCGCAAAGGTAGTGAATGAAAATTAGAATGTAAATGAAAATATGAATCAAAATTAGAATCAAAATAGAAATCAAAATTAGAATTAGAATTAGAATTAGAATGAAAATCAGAATGAAAACTTGCCTAGCCTGACGAAGTCGGATAGGTCAAAATGAAAATCTACAATGATAAACCTACAAATGTAAAATTTATAGCAGAACACTTGTAGCGGCGACTTCAGTCGCCGTCCGAATATGACTGAACGATCCCTGACATAGGAAGGGTGAAAGTCCAGTGGACTTTCAAGAGAAGGAACCGCGCTAGCGGGTGGGATGGCAATGACAGTTTTGAATACAAAAGCCTGCCCACCCGTTCCGGCCTGCCTCCTGACTAAAAGGAGTGAGGTTTACCTCCTGACCGTAGCGGCGACTTCAGTCGCCGTCCGAATATGACTGAACGATCCCTGACGAAGGAAGGGTGAAAGCCTGGGAGGCTTTCAAGAGAAGGAACCGCGACAGCGGGTGGGAGGGCAATAAGCAGATATAAAAGAATTCGGTACTTTTAAAATGTAAAACAGAGAGAAAAAGCCTGCCCACCCGTTCCGGTTTACCTCCTGACTGAAAGGAGTGAGGCCTGCCTCCTGACTGAAAGGAGTGAGGTTCAGTCGCCGCCTTAAAAGACGAGGCA
>CAZNCI010000372.1:0-4110 GCA_964571475.1 uncultured Saprospiraceae bacterium
AGAAAACACCTTTTGCTCTTCTCCTTTTTCCTCCCTTAAAAGATGTCACCTTATGCCCACTGCCCACTGCCCACTGAAAACTGCCCACTGCCAACTGCCCACTGAATACTGCCCACTGCCCACTGCCAACTGAATACTGCCAACTGCCGACTGCCAACTGAATACTGCCCACTGCCCACTGAGTACTGCCCACTGCCCACTGAAGACTGCCCACTGAAGACTGCCGACTGCCAACTGAAGACTGAAGACTACTCCTTCTGTTTAGCTTCGAACTCCTTAATCAACTCTTCTTCGCTTTTGCCGAGATTATCCAGTAAAAATTGCGTGTCATCGGCGAAGTCATCATTTGGATATTTTTTCAGAAATTCTTCGTATATTTTTTTGGCAGCGTCCTGTTTATGTAATTCATTGTCTAAGGTGAATGCTTTCAGGAAAAGCGCCTGAGGTGCTTGTTTTGAGTTGGGGAATTTGTCATAAATCCACTGGTAAATAGTAAGTGCTTTATCGAAAGCTTTGATAGATCTGGCGACTTCGGCACTTTTGGTTAAAAAGACGGGGCTTCGATCATCGCCAGGGTTTTCTTTGGCGAAGGTGCTGGCCTTTTCGATGTATTCGGTTGCTATTTGGGTGTTCATTTTGGAAGTAGTTTCATCGAACATTTTTTTTCCCAGTTCCTGAATGGACAGCGCTAGTTGCTCCGGGTCTTGTTTTTTGGTAGCGGAGTCATTGTTACACGCAAAGACGCTAAATAGTAATGTGATGATTAAAACTGTTTTGTGCATGGTTTTGAATTTTTATTATGAAATGTTTAAGAATGTTTTGTGAAGGTGAATGATTTGTGGTATAATATGGTGTTTGTTATCGTTTTGAATGATATGATCGATATAAGGCATTCTATCTTCATCTGAAAGCTGGCTGTTGATCCTGTTTAGAATTTCCTGCCTTGATGCCTGATCTCTGTTTTTTATTCGTTTTATTTTGACTTCCAGAGGAGCTGTTACTAAAATGACCTGATCCATCAGTTTGTAATTGCCACTTTCAATCATAATGGCTGCTTCTTCAACGACATAAGGGACGTCAGATTGTAAATCGACCCATTTTAAGAAATCTTTTCCCAGCGCCGGGTGCACCGCTCCATTTAATAAATGGAGTTGATCTTTGTTTTTAAAAACAATATTTGCAATGTATTTTCGGTTCAATTGTCCGTTGATATAGGCTTCTTTCCCAAAAAGAGATTGAATGTTTTGCACTAGTTCTTTATCGTTGGTCATTAAGGCTTTTGCTCTTTGATCAGCGTAATAAACAGGGATTCCCATCAATTCAAAAATACGGCAAACGGTTGTTTTTCCACTGCCAATCCCCCCTGTTATGCCAACTTTCAACATAAAGTGTTAATTAATTTTAAAGTAAATTTAATTGTTTAGTTTGTTTTTTCAATATAACTCCTTACTTTTACGCACAGAAATATAAAAAAATGGCGCAATTTCGTAAAAATCATCATAAACAAGCTTCTAAAAGTGGTTCGATGATTACAAAGGTAGGAATTTTTGGTGGATTAATGGCAGCTCTTATGTTTGCTTATAATATTTTTTCCGGAGGTTCAAAAGAAGTAGAAGACTCTCAGGAGCTTAGGATGGATGAATCTTTTTTGCCAAGTGTGAAAAACGGTGTGATTGTTCGGCATCAATATTACATCTTGTCTTATGATGAAGATAATGAGCAGGCAGAATGGACGGCACATATATTGACAAAGGAGAATTTAGATAAAGAGTGGCATTCTCGATCGGGAGATTTTCGGGAAGACCCTTTGGTGAAATCCGGTTCTGCAGCGCTATCTGATTATCGAGGTTCGGGTTACGATCGGGGGCATTTGGTGCCTTCGGCTGATATGGCCTGGGATTCAGAGGCGATGAGTGAGACTTTTTATTTAAGTAATATGAGTCCGCAGTCCCACGATTTTAATAAAGGAATATGGCGGGAATTGGAGGAGTTGACCCGGAATTGGGCAAAGAAATACAAACAGTTATACGTCATAACCGGTCCCATTCTGGACGACTCGGCAAAGGGTGAAATTGGAAGCAATCACGTCACTATACCCGCTGCTTATTTTAAGGTGTTATTGGATTTGACAGATCCGGAGCACAAGGCGATTGCTTTTGTTATTCCGAATGAAATTAGTTACGAGCCGTTGTATAAATATGCTCATTCGATAGATGAGGTGGAGGAGATGACCGGCTTAGACTTTTTTGAAGATTTAATGAGTAATGCGGAAGAAAAAAGGCTGGAAGGCAGCTTTAATATAGATTTATGGGCGTTTAATAAACATAAATTTGAATTGAGACGGGATAAGTGGAACAAATAAAAGCAGATCGTGTTGTGTGATTATTAATTAATTTTCTGTGTAATTAAAGTGGAAATATAAAAAAATGAGTGATATTAATTTATTTAAGGAGCAAATCGAAAAAGGATATACCAATAAAGGGGCTTTTTTTACATTAGGAGGAGCCATGTTGGATAAAGAAGCCATTACCAATTCTTTGGTTAATATACCCTTGAAAACTTTAAACAGGCATGGTTTGATTGCCGGAGCGACAGGAACGGGTAAAACCAAAACTTTACAAATTATCGCCGAGCAATTATCCGCTCAAAGTGTTCCGGTTTTATTAATGGATATTAAAGGAGACCTGAGTGGCATTGCCGTGCCGAGCGCCGGACATCCTAAAATAGATGAACGCCATGAAATGATTGGCATTCCCTTTGAAGCAGGTGATAGTCCGGTTGAATTTTTAAGCCTTTCGGATGAAAAGGGTGTGCGCCTGCGGGCAACGGTTTCTGAATTTGGTCCTGTTTTGTTTTCTAAAATTTTGAATTTAACCGATACCCAAGCCGGAATAGTAGCCGTCGTGTTTAAATATTGCGATGATAATCAGTATCCTCTTTTAGATTTAAATGACTTCAAAAAGACGCTTCAGTATATGACGGGGGAAGGGAAAAAAGAGGTGGCGGATATATATGGTCGTATGTCAACGGCTTCCACTGGTGCCATCTTGCGGAAAGTAGTAGAATTAGAGCAGCAGGATGCCGATTTGTTTTTTGGGGAACCTTCATTTGACGTGGAGGATTTGTGTCGTATTGATGAAAATGGGAAGGGGATCGTATCTATATTAAGGTTGACCGATATACAGGGGAAGCCCAAATTATTCTCTACTTTTATGCTGCAGATGTTGGCTGAAATTTATGCGACATTTCCCGAAGAAGGAGATTTGGAGCAACCGAAATTGGTTTTATTTATTGATGAAGCCCATTTGGTTTTTGACAATGCCTCCGATGCTTTATTGGATCAGTTAGACAGTATTATTAAGCTTATTCGTTCAAAAGGGGTGGGTATCTTTTTTATTACTCAAAATCCAACGGATATTCCCGATAGTGTTTTGGGACAATTGGGGATGAAAGTACAGCACGCGCTTAGAGCTTTTACGGCAAAAGATCGAAAAGCTATCAAATTGGCTGCTCAGAATTATCCAGAAACTGACTTTTATGATATTGAACAATTGTTGACGGAGCTGGGTATCGGAGAGGCTTTGGTGACGGTATTAAATGAAAAGGGAATTCCTACGCCTCTGGTTCATACCCTGCTACGTGCACCACAGTCCCGAATGGATGTTTTAACTACTGCTGAAATTGATGCGATTATCAAGAAATCACTTTTGATTAAAAAATACAATAAAACGATTGATAGAGAAAGTGCCTACGAAATTTTGAAGGAAAAAATTGAAGAAGCACGTTCGGAGGAACATCAGGCAGAAATGCAAAAGCAGCAGGAAAAAGCACGCCGAAGTTCTAAACGTGGAAGAGGAGCGGATCAAAGTACATTCGATAAAGTATTGAATAGCACAACAACCCGTCAAATTGGTCGAACGATTGCAAGGGAATTAACCAGAGGTTTGTTGAGTGTGCTTGGTATCAAAAAAACAAGACGCCGCCGCAGGAAGAAAAATAGTGGCTGGTTTTAGTCCTTTGCCAACCACGCCTTGATGGCGGAGGTGTATATTATATCTTGTAAATCTAATTTGAGGAATTATAGAAAAAGTCTATTTTGTCATCTGCGAT
>CAZNCI010000373.1:0-4102 GCA_964571475.1 uncultured Saprospiraceae bacterium
ATACAAAAGTTTCCTAAATAAGAAACAAATATTGTTCCGTTTTATTGTTTTGGGGGTCAGTATTGATGTCGGAATTTTTCCGTTGTGGGCTTGTGTACAACGGCTCGGCTATGAGCAGTAGCGACGATAGGAGCTATTGCTCATAGCCAGTGTTCAGTATCGTTTTTCCCCTGTTTTGTTCTCTTTCAATTTTTCTAAATCCACCAGTTCTAATTTTAAAAATTCTGGTGAAAGATGATTAAAGTCTTTATCTGTCGTAATTAAAACAAGGTCATAAACACTACTTGTCGCAGCTATAAATAAATCATTTTTACCCATGTTTCTCGCTGTAAAGTCTCCTTTTTTCTTTTTCAATTTTCCTTGACTATATGCATCTATTTTGGCATATCTGTCCAAAATTTCATCAATATTAATGTCAATAATCGAAAAATTATTTAGCATATCTTCCAATATTCTTAACTTCTTCTCTCCATAATTTCTTTGCAAAATAAGGGATTTTAATTCTGCAATAGTCACAACTGATAAATACAATTTATTCTTCGAATTAAACAAATTATACTTATTTTCAATAATTTTTGTCAGAGGAGATTCACGTGTATAAATCAGGACAATATTGGTGTGTCTAATATGTAATCCATGAATTTTATTTGGTCAATAAGGTCAATAATTCCTCAATGGGTTCTTCTAAATTTAGTTTGTCTGCATCCACTCTAAATTCCTCATAACTAACTGGATGATAATTTTGTTTTTCATCAATTTCTTCAAGTGATATATTTGAAATAATTGGCTTCACTGCTAAATTAATATCAGGCCGATTTTCTTCTACTTTTTCTGTAATCTCCGAAGCTTTTCTCTCTAATTCAACCAATGCAATGTCGTCATTGATACTCATTATCAACTGAATTAATCGAAGTTTTGTACTTTCCAAATTTACTTCCATAAGTGTTTAATATTTAGTTAAAAAGCAAATCAATAGTCAATCAACAAACAAAATTCTGATATAATTTCATTTATTTGATTATAAAGGTACTTCTTTTTAACAACAGATGAAAATGATTTTTCTCGCTATCTTCAAAAAACAATCTATTTAATTGTTTATCAAATAGATATAAATTGCATTTTCATTCATAATGAGACTGAACAACAATATATCAGCGATAGCGTATCCCAAATATTGCTATCTGGAAAAAGAGATTACTAAAAATTCCCTTTTCTAATAGTTCCGAATAATTACAATGATGGATAAGGGGTCATCATCTCCCCTACCCATCCATCACTGATTATGCAAAAATTATGCGTACTTAAAAGGAAGCACTTTACTATTTTTAACAGTAGAAAGCGTCATCAGTGTTTTAAGCCGCTCGATTTCTTCAATTTGAGAGAGTGTCTTAAATAACAATTGCTCATAAGTAGGAATATCCTGACAGACGATTTTGATTAAAAAGTCCGCTTCACCTGTAATGATGTAACATTCTGTAATTTCATCAATATCGTTGATTTTGCCTAAAAAGCGATTCAGCGCATCTTCCTTTTGCCAGGCTAGAGAAACAAGTACAAAAGTCTGTACACTTAATCCAATTTTTGCTGCACTCACCTGTGCGTGGTAACTTTCAATAATTCCGGTAGATTCTAATTTACGGACGCGTTCCAATGTAGGAGCCGGAGAGAGCCCAATCTTTTTGGACAAGTCCAAATTAGTTACTTTACTATTTTCCTGTAGTAATTTAAGGATCTTTAAGTCAATCTTATCTCGTTTATTTGTCATAATTTATGTTCATTTTAATTCAGGCTGCAATTTAGGGTACAAAACCATCTCATGCAAGTATTTTTAACAAAAAACCAACGATTATTTGTTAAAATTACCAAAACAGGGGATGAAATGTAATTTTATATGGAATACTATGACGCAGATCACAAAAGTAAAAAAAAAGTTCAGTCCAATAGGTCACAAAAGCAAATTATAGTCCGCCAAAAAACAAAAGAGCGAAATTTTTCACAAAAACAAAAAAAGCTGAAATTCGCAAAATGCGAATTTCAGCCTTAAAAAATCAAGTAACTGCCCAACTATGGGTTAAGGGAAGATACCCATTGCCAAATAGTCGCTGCTTATCTTTAATAATGCGTCAACGAAGGCAGCTGTCCGAAGATTTTCAATTTTCTTCCGTCTATTCATCAACTCTTGAATTTCCTGATAAGAAGTAATCATCGTTTCCTCCAATCCGGAACGAACCAGATCAATCTCATCGGCCCCCCTTGCGATGACTTTTCTATCTCTCGTACTTACCTCTTTTCCTGTCAACCCTTCCACCTGACCAAGAATCAAATCAAATTGTCGCTGATTAAAACGCTTATTCATACGTCCAAAACGCATATGTGATAGATTTTTCAACCACTCAAAATAAGAGACGGTTACACCACCTGCATTCAAATAGACATCGGGAATAATCAAAACACCCTTTTTATCAAGTATCACTTCTGCACCTGCAGTAATGGGACCATTGGCCGCTTCTCCAATAATTTTAGCCTTGATCTTTTTGGCATTATCTTCTGTGATTTGATTTTCCAAAGCTGCGGGAATCAAAATATCACAGTCAAACTCCAAGCCCTTATTTCGGTCTTTTTGCTCTAACTTAATGTCTGTATCAGGATAATTCAGAATAGATCCTGTTTCCTTTCTGATTTTAAGCAATTTCTTCATATCGATTCCCCCTTTGACATAGATAGCACCTTCGTACTCCACTACCCCAACAATAATGGCATCTCCTTCATTTTGAGAAATGGATGCGGAGTAAGAACCAACATTACCCAAACCCTGAATAACCATTCTCTTTCCGGCAATTCCGGTTGACAGTCCCAGCTTCTTCATGGTCTTCGTATTTTCACAAGCCTCCCGCACACCATAAAAAACTCCTCGCCCGGTAGCTTCCGTTCTTCCTCTAATACCCTGTTGCGTTACCGGCTTTCCAGTAACAACTCCTGCTGCATTAATATCTTCCGGATGAAAGGCACGATAGGTATCATAAATCCAAGCCATCTGCTTGGGACCTGATCCATAATCAGGAGCCGGAACGTCGATGGCCGGTCCGATAAAATTCCTACGAATCAACTCCGTAGTATATCTACGTGTTACCCGCTCCAATTGGCTATTGGATAAAGCTTTGGGATCAACTTTAATTCCACCTTTAGCCCCTCCAAAAGGAACATCAACAATGGCACATTTGTAAGACATCAATGTCGCCAAAGCCATAACTTCGTCCTGATTCACTCCCATATCGAAGCGAATACCTCCTTTGGTAGGAGTCCGGTGATGTGAATGTTGCACTCTATATGCTTCAATCACTTTTACTTCCTTGCCCATCTTTACCGGAAATTTTATCCGATAGACAGCATTACAAACCCGAATCTGCTCTAAAAGTCCTGCTTGAAGACCAGTATGAGGTGCCGCTTTATCAAAAAAGCGGTTGACGCTATCAAGAAAGCTAACGTTTGAATTACTCATGGTCGTTAATTTGATTTTCTGATTTAGTTAGTCGCCCTTCTAAACCAATTAAAAATTAATATAATGTCAATAAGGGCGAACACAAATTAAGTATCCACAAAATCGCCTTTCCCAACATTAAAGTACGCGCCAAAAGTCGCCCTTTTTTTGCTTTTTGCAAATTTTAAAGCATTTTTTTTTAGAATATTTCTTGCTTAAAGTCAATAGCAGACCCATGGATTCCAGCGACCTTATATTGAACAGGAGTAACTGCATCTAAATTATGCTCATACTCAACCACTTAGACCGCTACTTCGTCATAACCCAGCAATTCCCCATATGGGGTAGTCGTAGTACTTTTAGTTGGGAAATTGAAAAAAATCCGTCTTTCTGACGTACAGTTCCCCCGAATTCAACTTAGCAGGCTAAAAGCTAAGAATCACTTAGGAGGGAAACTGCGCCAATGAATAAATCAACCACCCCTGCCAAAAATCATGCTTCTACCATACTAAACAAATAGTAAAAAACGTATAATAATACGTGGCGTTCGACCACCCTTCTTTATTTATTCTACTTCGTTACACCTTTGCCATCCATTAGACCTAAAGTGCAACTATTGGAGCT
>CAZNCI010000374.1:0-4065 GCA_964571475.1 uncultured Saprospiraceae bacterium
ACGGACGAAGGAGTACATAAGAGCGGATAGCCCGACCCGTAGGGAGGAACGACCGGAGGGGCACGCCCAAAACCTGTTGCGATGGATGACGGAAATAATTTATTGTTGTGAAATGCCTCATTCAAATAAAATTAAAATACCTTTGGGTATTATGAATATTTTAGATGCATTGAAAAAAGTGGCTTTAGTGGGAACAGATCGAATGGCATTAGATGCTAATATCTGTGATTATGTGAATGATAGAATAGGCAGTAAGGAACGAAACGAGGAGGAAGTCGTACTAGAAGCAATGGTCATCTATAACCAATTAAAACAGGTGAACCCTCCAGTTGGGTACTTTGAAGGAATAATAGCCTCCCCCACTTCTTCAGAAGAAATTTGCCCGCCTAAATTCACCGCCTATTTGGAAGAAATAATCTCTAAACAGACATTGGTGGCCTTGCCGGAATTGATTTCTTTTTTACAAAAAAAACAATGGAGCCTTCCTCCTGAATATTTGCCCCAGTTATTTGGCTACAGCCTAAAAAATGAAAAATTTTTTCAAGAGATAAAACCCCTGTTTAAAAAAAATGCGGCGTGGTTAATGAATCAAAATCCGGACTGGCAGCTCCTAAATACAGAAATGGCACTTGACAAATGGGAGCAATTACTTCCGGCACAAAAAAGGTTTGTCCTTGGTAATGTTATTAAAGAAAAAAAAGAAAAGGCATACCAATTCGTTCTAAAAAGATGGGATAAATCATCTGGAGTCGAACAGGAAATGTTTCTTAGAGCATTCGCTCCTGAACAGTCGAATATTGCTTTATTTGAAAAAGCATTATCTTCTTCGAGAAAAAAAGTCAGCGCATTAGCAGCAATAAAACTACTAAAAACCCAGGGCAGCGAAGCGAGTAATTTTCTGCATTCCTTTCTTCCCTCATTACTCAAAAAAGAAGGCAAAAATTATTCGTGGCAATTAGCTGATAACTATTTGGAGCTTACCCAACATTTGGGACTTCCATTGCAGATGAAAAAAGGGGTCCATTACAGTATGAAAGGAGCATGGCTCGAAGGCTTAATAAGTGCTCTTCCGCCACATATATGGGAGCAAACGACTGGTTTAAGTCCGGAACAAATCATTTCCGCGTGGATGAAAGCCCCCTATAATGACGAAGTGTTTTCAGGTTTGGAAAAAGCCAGTTTGACCTACAACAATAAGGCATGGATAAAAGCAATGATTTTTTTCCTTTGGGAAAACCGCTCCTTTTCTGCGGCAAAAAAGCCGAGCCAATCTCTGTTAAAAGACCTTCCGGGGGACTTATTTAATGAAGTCGCCCTAAAAATGGCAAAAGAAAGCAATCAACTAACGACAGATGGTCTATTGTATCAACTATTCAAAAATAATCAGACCCCCTGGTCGCCGGCATTAAGTCAATTATTAATCCATCGTTTTAAGGTCAATTTAGACAAAGCCGATTATAATGGGTTCCACTTACTCAATGCCTACAAATTAGTATTGGAAAAGGGCGCTTTTTTGATCCCTCTGGAGGTCGTCCCTAATATCATCAAAGAATGGCCAGAGCAATCTCCATCCTGGGTTTATTGGGAAGCACGGGTTTATCATTTTGTGCAGGTGCTGAAGAAGCGAGATAATATTTTTGATAAAAAATAAAGTAAAGTGAGATAAACGAGGGGGATTACATTAACAAACAAAATGATACCCCACCCCTTTCAACGTAATGATTTTGACACTGGGATCAGACTTTAGATAGGATCTTAATTTGGTGATATAAACGTCTAAATTTCGGGAATTATAATAAGAATCATCGCCCCATACCTGCTTTAAAATCACTTTTCGATCCAATGCCTGATTTCTGTTTTTATAGAGAAGTAAAAGCAATTGAGTCTCTCTATGCGAGAGTTTTTTGATTTGATCCTGCCAAAGGAGTTCATGCTTACCGGGCAGAAAGGAAAAGTTCGAAATTGACAGCACCTCCGTACCATTTATTTTTCCTGCCTCGCTGAATAATGCCAATAAATTATGAATGCGGACGATTAATTCCTCCAGGCTGAATGGTTTCCTGATATATCATTACCACCGGATTCAAAGCCTTTGAGCAAGTCTGCTGTTTGCACCTTTGCCGTAAGAAAAATAATGGGCACGCGTTCGTCTAATTGGCGAATTTCCCTGCCAATGGAAAACCCATCTTTATTTGGCAACATAACGTCCAACACACAAACATCTGGTTGGAATTGCAAAAAAGCAGGAACGACATGTGCCCCGTCAGCGATCATATGTACTTCAAAATGTCTGCTTTCGAGACTTTCTCTGACAATTTTACCTAAAAAAGGCTCGTCCTCAGCGTATAATATTTTCGTCTTTTCAACCATTGTTTAAGCATATTTCAAAACAAACACCTCCCGCTTTCCTATTTCGGACATTAATTTTTCCATGATGTTTTTTAATAATATCGGCAACGTATGCTAAGCCAAGCCCATGACCTTTTACATTGTGTTGATCTCCGGATGGAACTCTAAAAAATGTTTCAAATACCTTATCCAAATATTGATTGGGGATACCGACTCCTCTATCGCAAATCGTCAGTGTAATCCAGTTACTATCGGATGCCAAATTTACTTCTATTTCAGGATTACCTCTACTGTATTTGAGGGCATTTTCCAATAGATTATAAATAACATTGGTCAGGTGAACAGGATCGCCTTCCATCGTAAAATTAACACCGGACAACTGAGATCTAACTCTGGCACCCGCCGTATCAAACTGCAAATGCATAGAATTAACGACTCCCTTTACCAGATCATTAAAGTCAATTTTTTCAATATTTAGATTGCGCTCTTTTTTATCAAACAAAGAGGTTCGCAACACCTTATCAACCAAAACGGACAATCTGTTTAGCTCGTATTTGGAAATATCCAAATACTCTTTTTGTCGTTCAGGATTGTCCTTTGCATCAAAATTTTCCAAGGCCTCTATCGCTACGCCTACGGTGGTAATTGGGGTCTTCAATTCATGTGTAATATTTCGAATCAGGTTGTTTTTCACTTCTGTTAATCTGTTTTGCCGAATCAGATTTCTATAAACAAACCAAAAGGCGAAAGACACACTCAGTATCAAAAAAAGGGCAAAAACAATTTCGGGCATCATTTTTTTGTAGATAAATGGATGAAAATTATCCAAAGCCATGACCAAAGATTGCCCCGTCATCACATCCGTATATTTTTTGGACAAAAGCTGCTTTTGCACCTTGATTTTATCGGGCGCAATCACCTCAAATTTCGGAGGTAAATTCACATCCTTTTTAACCATTTTTTTTATGAGATTTTCAGTGACCAGTTTTTCAAGTGAAAGATCATCCCCTGTCTTAGAAACAAATTTTCTTTTGCCTTTAACATCCATTTCACTATACAATGAAATAAGTCCCTTAAAACTATTATCAAAATCCTTCGGTCTTGAAAGAAAGGACTGCTTCGATTCTTCTTCAATCTTCGTCGCTCCTGTTGATGTAACGGCAATAGAAATACTCCTATCTTTATAGACAGAATCCGAAAAAAAAGCATTTACCTGAATACCCATCGAATCTCCCCTGAAGAAGTCCGTAGTGCTTTGTGATACAGAACAGGAGTCATCTAATATCATCCAGATATTCTTACCCTTGGAAGAAAGCATCATATCCGACTCTAAGTCACGAATTGAATTAATAAACACAAAATCGACATCCCGCTTCAAATTTTCGTATGTATCCTGATACACCCGTTGCAGCCACATAAAGACAAATACGACTAACAAGAGTAAGCTCGCCGCCATGATAACACCAGTCGTTTGTATGTCTTTATTTTTCTTCATTGTCCCAAAAGTAGGGATTTTACCCAGCCCGAGCAACATCTATTAACCTTAATTAACTTTAATTGGGGAATAATTAACGCACCGCCCTTCCAATATTAATAACTTTGTGTCATCATTTTCAGGGAGTAGGTAATTACTAAATAACCTTGAGTCCACCCCCTTCGTAACGAAAAAAAAATAAAATTATGAAAAAAATACTACTATTTGTAGCCATCGTATTA
>CAZNCI010000375.1:0-4047 GCA_964571475.1 uncultured Saprospiraceae bacterium
CTCCCGCTTTTAAAGCGAAAACTAAGAACAAAATGATCGAGTAAAGAAAGAACATTTATTTATTTCTCATTCCTAAGGTAATCAATCCTTCGTATTATTTGCTGATATTTTTAATCATTCCTGATAAATAAAGACGAATATATGACAGGTCAAAGATAATCTTTTTATTTATAATCAGAAAAATAATCCTTGTTTTTTTAAAACTACTTCCACTTAATATTACAGCCCGCACTTGGATATTGTTTGGCATCAACAGGCGTTCCCGCCAATACGGCATCAATCGCCCCTCGCAAATCTTTTCCAGAAAGTGCCAAATCATTCCCTGGTCGGGAGTCGTCAATCCGTCCTCTATAAACCAGTTGTTGATTGCCATCAAATACATAAAAATCGGGGGTGCAGGCTGCGTCATAGGCTTTAGCCACCTCCTGAGATTCATCGTACAGATAAGGAAAATCATAGCCCGTTTCTTTGGCGTGAATGGTCATTTTTTCCGGAGCATCCTGTGGGTAATTTACGACATCATTTGAGCTGATTCCAACAAAGGATACCCCCTTGGGTTTATAAGCTGAAACAATTCTGACAATCTCCTCATTCACATGGATGACATAAGGGCAATGGTTACACAAAAACATGACTACCGTTGCTTTATCTGATATAATATCTTTCAAACTGACTTCTTTTCCGCTTATGGTATCCGGCAGGGTGAAGTCCGGCGCCTTTGTCCCTAAAGGTAACATATTTGATTCTACTAATGACATTTTATTCTTTTTTTATTCTTGTTATAATATTAGCATTATATTTAGTACACCACCGATCTATTTTTATGGAGCAATTGGTGAGCGGACCGATCCTCGCCCGTTAATCAAGCTTAACAAGCTTCCGCACCGATTGTTGTCTTCCATCGGCTGAAATAAGTGCTACAAAATAAACACCAGCCGGCCAGGTCGTCGTGACCAATTCCAAGCGGTTCTCCCCTTCTTGCAACTCCACGCTCTTTTCCCTTATTTTTTGACCGTATTGATTATAAACTGATAGCAATAGATTTTGTTCGTTTCTTTTGGATTGAATATCCATATTTACCAGATCATTAAAAGGGTTGGGGTATAAATTCCATTTTTGAATGACCTCCGGTTCATTGAACCCAATGTCACAGGCTGAAAAGAATTGAAATAATTCACTCTCGACTGTGCCCATAGAGGTACAATTTGTCGTTATTTTTACTTCGTAATCTGTACATTTCTCTAGCCCCAATAAGGTTGCCTCCTCTAAAAAGGTCGTACTTGTAATAAATTCCGTATCTCCAACTTTGCGGTAAGCAACCGTATAATTATTGGCGACCGTAATGGGATTCCAGTGAATAACTACAGAGTTTAAACTCAAATCGGTCGTATCTATCTCGTGAACAACCACACAGCTCTGCGCCTCCTGAACAGTGATGCAATAATCCTCAAACTCACCAAAAACACCTCCGAAACCAGGAGGGCAGGGTCCCGTCACATCCATAAACATCATGCCTACTCTCAACCTTGTCTCTCCGGGTAGTATGTCGGCGGGGATGGTGATGTTTCCTTCTAATAATGAATTAAAAGTTTCCGGCGCTGCGAAAATTATTTCTTCCTCTTCAAATGTTTCATTTTTATTCCAGTCAATCCAGATATGTGCATCCTCGCTGTATTGTGTAAATCCATCGTATTTGGGTTCTATACTCAAGGAATAAATTTGTCCTTTTTCAAAAACATACCCTTCATCTAGGGTGTAATTGCCATAGCCTTCATCATTTCCTGATAAATTATCAATAGGACCACAAATAAAATGTTCTATCCATTCGGTGTCTACTTCCTGTAAGATCGGGTCACAATACGTGGCATCTGCACAGGCGCCGCACTCTGTCGTCCTAAAGCTTTGTATCGGGGTAAAACCGCCCGATTCAACTCCACACTTTGTCTCTACTTGGTATTCGTACTCGGTACAAGGGGCTAATTCATCTATGGTATAGGATGTTTCAAAAGCTAATAGATTATTCCAATTAGCTGTTCCTGCCGCTCGATAATTCACTAAATAACTCGTTGCTGCCAATACCGATGGCCAGGAAATTACGGCACTACTTCCATCAATATTCAAAGCCGAAGCAGTACTAGGTGCCTCGCAGCATCCATCTGTTTTGAAAATAGCCGATTCTGAATAAATGGAGGTGCTGTCTGCGCAATTGGATTTGACCTGAAATTCGTACTCCGTACAAGCTGTTAAACCTGTTAAAAGGTAGGGCACTGTTACTTCCGTTACCTCCGTCCATTCATCCGTACCTGCCAGGCGCCACCTTAAATCAGCATTTATAACACTATTGGTATAAGCCCAGGAAAGACTCGCCTGTACATCGGTTACCTCATCTGCTCTCAAAACCGTAGGTAGAAAACAACCATCGCATGCGTCCAGTAGATAATTTAATGCATTATTGGTATTCAGGCGTCCTTCAGTTACCGTTATCCCCTCCAGGGAGGGGTTGGGAACAACGGAGTTCAAAATGGCCTCCTTCATCAGTAAAGCACAGGCTGCCGGGTTTGTTTTTGCCAATTCGGCAATATCCATGCAGGGGATAGCATACATTAGCCCAATGGAGCCCGTTACATGAGGTGTGGCTCCGGAAGTTCCCCCAAAGGCGCCGTAGCTGTTTGCATCGGTTGTTGTAAAAACGCCTGTACCATAAGCACCCAAATCAATGGATACCCTTCCATATCCGGCTTGTGTTTCCTTGACATCATTTCGCTTCAAATTCGTCACAGAAATCAAATAATCACTGGTGCAGGTGGTTGGTAAATCACCAAAGGTTTCTACGTTTACATCCGCATTGGCTGTTGCGCCACAATTAAGAATGCCATAATGACCTAAGGTGTCATAAAAAGCACACCAAATCGGTGCATCAGCGGCCATTCCGCCATCTATTCCCCAGGAAGCATTCGTCGCTACCACAAATGCCCCTTCTGTTCCATTTGACTCATTGTATCGTTTCCGTTGAACAAGTGGATAATTATAAGCCGCGATCACATCGGACTCCAATCCGGAATCAGACCGTACCAACATCACCTTTACATCCCAACTAATACCTGACACGCCCAGATTATTATTGCCTTTGGCTCCTATAATGCCAGCGACAGACGTGCCGTGACTGCCCCCTGCAACATTATCATTATTGGCATCCGAAAACCACCCCCTTACATCATCCACATAGCCATTTCCATCGTCATCCACTCCATTATTGGGTATTTCTGCGTGATTAAACCACCGGTTGGCAATCAAATCCTGATGAGACAAATCAAATCCTCCATCTATGACACAAACGACAATGGTATCACCTAAGGCAGTTACGCCCCCCGTGGTAATATCCCAGGCAAGATCCATGTCGAGGTCGGCATTTTCAAGTCCTCCGTTAATTCCTGTATTAATATACTGCCATTGGCTGTCAAATAATGAGTCGTCCGGAATTGTTGATCTCAATTTAACGAAGTGATTAAACTGCACCTGCACGACTTCTTTGTCTGCACCAATCAAAGACAAAATACTTCGTTCCCCAATTGCATTGGCATCATAAGTAAAACGCCAGATATTGGGACTCACTACAAGTTGTGACACAGGAGCGAGGGAGGTTTTGGTTTCATATCTGGCCGCAAGCCGTTGTGCAGAGGCCGCAGTTTGCAGCTGAATGATTAAATCTCCTCTCAGGTGATCCATTCTTTGAGCGGTCGATAAATTTTGTTGAAAAATCAGAAAAATAAACAATGGGATAATTCGATACATACGGTAATTTTAGTTTTGTTATTAGCAATAATACAAATTTAACCAATATTAATATTGTCTATTGTTTAGAATTGTTAAATTAATTACTATTTTTTTGGGAAACCGTCGCTTTTCCTTCATTGCGCGCCTTTTATTTTTCGAATCAAACTTAGCTTACTTCGTAGCAGACCGGTTCGGGAATTGCCATTCCGCACCACAAAATGAAAATACATCCGGTTAAAGGGAGGGCAAAGGCCGTTTCTTTATTCAACAGGA
>CAZNCI010000376.1:0-4046 GCA_964571475.1 uncultured Saprospiraceae bacterium
AGGTATAGAAAAAGGTATAGAAAAAGGTATAGAAAAAGGTATAGAAAAAGGTATAGAAAAAGGTATATTAAGAGGTCAAATAAAAAATTCTATTATCCTAATCGCCAATATGCTAAGTAGCTTTCCGGATATGCCACACGAGCAAATAGCACAGGTGACGAGGGTAGAGTTATCTATGGTAGAGAGCATCCACGATAATTTAGAATCAGGAGAATGGTCGCACCCCCAAAGCTGGACAAAGACGGAATGGAATGACTACTTTGAAAGAGTCAATTGAGGCTAATCTGCCATGAAAGCAAAACTTTTGGAGACAATACTAATTGAAAAGTCGGCTCCTTTGTTTTTGCCTGTCTTGTTTCCAAGTTTAAGTTTTTTACTGTGTTATTGATACGAGTTGATTGAAAGTATATTCCTTCGAGATGGGGGATTGGGTATTTTATAGGCAATTTTTTAAATAATCTTTGTACTTTGTTGCCTCAAAAGCACAGCCATGAAAAGAATACCGTTTAACGATCTCGTTATTACTAAAATAGAAATATTTAAACTCAATATTCCCTATATAGAGCCTTTCATTATCTCCCTTGGAGTGATCAATGAAGCCAAGAATATTGCCTTGCGCATTCATACCAACCAAGAGGGCTTGTACGGAGTTGGAGAAGCAAGTCCGTTTCCATTAATTACAGGAGATATTCAAGCAAGTGATTTTGAATTGGCAAAGGTGTTGTCTAAGGTTCTAATTGGTAAAAATCCCTTGGAAATAGAAGATCGTATCTTTGATTTGAACAAAGACGTGAAATTTAATCCAACCATCAAAAGTGCCTTTGATATGGCCTTATATGATATTATTGGTAAATATAATGAATTGCCGCTTTATGCCATTTGGGGCGGAAAAAATGACCGGCTTATTACCACTGATATGACCGTCAGTATCAATACCCCTGAAAAAATGGCCAAAGATGCCCTCGCTTTCAAAAATGCCGGTTTTCCTGCTATCAAAGCAAAAATCGGGGGTAGTACCAAGGAAGACCTTGCTAGAATAAAGGCAATTCGTGCAGCCATTGGCAAGGAAATGGCACTCCGGGTCGATGCCAATCAGGGTTGGGATACCATAACCGCCATCAATACGCTGAAAGCTATTGCTCTCTACGGTGTGGAACACTGCGAAGAGCCAATTCCCCGGTGGAATTATACGGATTTGCCCTATGTTCGCGCCAATAGCCCCATTGCAATTATGGCGGATGAATCCATATTCGATGATCATGATGCTTACCGTCTGGCAAGTATGAAAGCCTGTGATTACTTTAATATCAAACTATCCAAATCCGGAGGTTTACATAATGCCCTGAAGATTATTTCCATTGCAGAAGCATCTGGCATTAAGTCGCAGGTAGGCTGTATGTCGGAGTCAAGACTGGCATTGACCGCCCTGACACATTTAGTGATGGCAAGAAAGAATATTGTACACTTTGATATTGATTCGGCACTCATGTTGGACAAAGATCCTGTCGTTGGAGGTCTTATATATAAAGACAATGGCCGCATTGAATTATCAGCCGCTCCGGGTATTGGCGCAGACTTCGATCAGGCATATTTGAAGGAGATGGAAAAGGTGGTGGTGAATTCTGTAGAGTAAGCGCAGCAAATTGAAAAATTGTTTTTTTTTTGCCCTGCCTTTTTTTTGCCCTGCCTTTTAAGGCGGGGAATTGAAATCAAAGTTTTAATTGACTTTGGCGTGATTTTTACAAAAATCATGACAAAATCAGTCCTTGTTCCGTAGTTATTCAATATTTTTTAAAATAAAGAGTAAAACATAAAAGCAATGAACACAGTTAAAATCATTTTTATCCTACTATTCTTATCGGGTAGTCAGCTTAATGCAACCAATTATTACGTGTCTAATACCGGTGATAATGGAAATGACGGGCTGACTTTAGATAACGCCTTCCAAACACTGCAATACGCCGCCGACGGGGTAATAACCGGGGATACCGTCTTTGTGACCAATGGCATTTATGCCGGATTTGACCTAAGAGACCGGAATGGGACGGCGCTGAAACCAATTGTGTTTATGGCAATGGGGACAGAGGTGATAATAGCGCAAAGTGGTCCCATACGAGCCGATGGCATTAATATTGAAAATGCCGATTATGTCATTATTGATGGGTTTATGATCAATGATATGCCCGGTAATGGTAATGGGATTCGGGTGGTGTTATCCAATCATTGTGTCGTGAGAAACTGCCGCTGTGATCACAATGCTGAGCGAGGTATTTTTACAGCTTTTACCGATGATATTTTAATAGAGCATAATATTTGTACCAACTCCGTTGACGAGCATGGTATTTATGTCTCCAATAGCTCTGATCGACCTATTATCCGCTATAATGAGTGTTATGGTAACAATAATATTGGTATTCATTTGAATGGTGACCTTTCGGAAGGAGGCGATGGTATTATTAGTGATGCTATGATTTATGGGAATGCCCTGCACGATAATAATTTAGCGGCAGGCATTAATCTGGATGGGGTCGAAAACCCCATTATTTACAATAATATCATTTATAATAATCACGCTGCTCAGGGAATTGCCCTGTTTCAGGGAGATGGAGCCATTGTTTCAAGCGGGGCGAAAATTTACAATAATACCATCCTTATTCCCGACGATGGACGATGGGGGATTTTACTAAATGAAGGGGCAAATATCAATACCGAAATTTATAATAATATCATTATCAACCAACATTCATGGAGGGGATGTATTGCCGCTGAATCAACGGATGCATTACTTTGTGATTATAATATTTTGAATGATAAATTGAGTGATAATGGTGATGGATCAACGATAAGTCTTGAAGCCTGGCAGGCATTAGGTCTGGATGAGCACAGCCAATTGGCTAATGATTTAGTTGATATATTTTACAATATAGAAAATGGTGATTATCACTTTCACTTAATTGCTGCTTCACAGGCAGTTGATTCGGGAACTGACCTTGTGAGTGCTACGGTAACGGTTGATTTTGAAGGGTTTCCTCGCCCTTGGCCTTGGGATGGAGCCTATGATATTGGGGCTGATGAATATGGAATAGGTCTCGCTACGGTTGACCCATTTGTTAATGACTTTAAAGTGTTTCCTAATCCGACTACCAACTTTTTTGCGCTTGACGCAAAAGATTTTACCATAAAAGAAGTGATATTGCTGGATTTGAACGGTCAGTTACTCAAAACTTTTTCCAACAAAAAACAATTAAATGTGTCGGATATAAATTCGGGAATATATATACTTCGCATAAAAGGAAAACAAGGAAAGGTGCTGTATAGAAAGGTGGTGGTAAACAATTAGCAAGACCTGAAATATTTTAACAATGAATGGAATTATTTATGAAATGGCTCGATCTTCAGCAGATCTAACTCAAATCCTTTCTTTACAAAAAGCGAATCTGCCAACGGAGATATCCAAGCAGGAAGCCCAAAAAGAAGGCTTTGTGACGATAGAACACAATATAGATTTATTGTTGAAAATTGCAGGACCTTATGCCCATATTATTGCAAAATTTGAAGGGGAAGTCGTAGGCTATGCCTTGGTCATGGAGCGAGCCTGTTCGATGGAAATACCCGTGCTCATCCCTATGTTTGAACAGATTGAAAAAATAATTTACAAGGGAAATCCCCTTAAAAATGCCCGTTTTTTTATCATGGGGCAGGTTTGTATCAAAAAAGGGTTTAGAGGCAAAGGATTATTCAAAGGCCTATACCATGCACTCCAGCAAAATATGAAATCTGATTTTGATTACATCATTACAGATATTTCCAGTCGAAATAAAAGATCCATAAAAGCACATGAAAAAGTGGGTTTTGAAATTATAAAAGAATATCAACAGGACGATGAAAACTGGATAATTGTACTACTATCTCTTCATCAATAATACCTGATTTAAATTTATTTTTTCTCTTAGCGCAAACGCATCAAATTGAAAAATAGATTTTATGATTGCCCGCCTTTTTTTGCCCCGCCTTTTTTTTGCCCCGCCTTTTAAGGCGGGGAATTA
>CAZNCI010000377.1:0-4012 GCA_964571475.1 uncultured Saprospiraceae bacterium
ATCAATTGGTGGAGCGGGTATCGTAGTAGGAGTTTTCATTTTTCGTATGAATGACTTTTGGGAGTGGGCTGAGGAGCACAGTTTTAATAGAAGGGAAATACCTAAAATGAGAACAGGGCATCCGCTGAGAAGCGGCGCCCTGTCTAACCCCAAAAAACCAAATGAAAACAATCTACATATTGAAATGTAAATATCTTTTTATGTTTAACTTATATATCTATAAGAACAATTAATTTAAAAAAAGGTTTAAAGTATAATACCTTTTGTCCCTTTCGTTGATGCAAAGATAATCCCTTTTTTATGTAACTTCCAAATAAAAAGGACTTTTTTTTTTATTTTTTTTAAAAAAAATATTTTTCTAAAGTGTAAATAATTGTTTTTCAGCAAGATGCTTTGAGTTGAGGAATGTTACTTCAATTTCCAATCCTTCGGGAATTTTATTGGCATCTTTTGATTCCAGTAAAATACTGTAAATTTTTCCTTCATCTATCTTTTGTCCGGCAAGGGCATTTTTAATGAGAATATTTTGATTGGCAATGGATAATTGCGTTAGGGTGATGGTTGGCCCGTTATTTTTTATTTTAAGGAAGGCATCTCTGCCTAAAGGGGCAATCTGGTAGGAGTGAATTGATAATGTTCCTTTAGCCCCACCTCCTTTTCGTTTAGGCGAAGCGGTTTTTTTCGATTTGGATCGAAAAATTTTTCGAAGGATGATAATCAGGAGTAATACTCCCATCCCAACCAGTGCCATTATTTTCTGGTCAGGGGTTAGCGTATTGACAAAGTCCATTATTATTGCCCACCATTTATTTAAAAACTGAAGGATGTCATCCATATTGTTTAGCGTTTTGTCCTGTTAATATTCAGTAATTGATAAACTTGTTCTTTTTTGAGCTCAATTACCGGCTGTCCTTTTAATTCTTTCAAAGATAAATCTTCAATACGATTCCGAATCAACCGAAGTACAGGAAAGCCTATGCTCGCGCTCATTCTTCTGACCTGCCTGTTTTTCCCTTCTGTTAACGTAATTTCCAGCCAGGATGTCGGAATGTCTTTTCTGAATCTCACTGGTGGATTTCGTTCCGGTATGCTTGTCGGAGCTGCGATGATTCTGACAATAGCCGGAGCTGTTTGGTGTAGTTTCTTTTTGATGCGAATGCTTATTCCTACTCTCAGGGGAGCTAAATCTTCTTCCTTAGGAATGCCTTCCACCTGTATCCAGTACGTTCTTTGGTGTTTGAATTTGGGATGGAGTAGTTGATGATTTAGTGCTTTGTCATTGGTTAAAAGTAGCAAACCTTCACTATCTTTATCCAAACGACCTACGGGGTATATATTCTTTGGCAATACGCCCAGTGAATGAAGTGTTAATTGCCCCGGTATCTCCTCTGTGAACTGACTCAGCACATGGAAGGGTTTGTAAACAATAAAATAGCGATAAGCCATCACTATCTTCTTCTGAATTTCCCTTTTCTTCTTTTAGGGCGTCTAGCTCCAGGCATTCCTCCTCCTTCCATTTTTGTGAATTTGTGCATCATCTTTTTCATTTGCTCAAAGTCTTTTATGAAGCGGTTAATCTCCTCCATTTTTTTACCACTTCCTCTGGCGATCCTTTTTTTACGGGTGGTATTGATGACCTCAGGGTTCTCCCTTTCGTACGGTGTCATTGAGAAAATGATTGCTTCTACCTTGTCAAAAGCACTATTGTCAAAATCAATATCTTTCAGCATTTTGCCCATGCCGGGGATCATTTTCATCAGACTTTTAATGTCCCCCATTTTTCTGATTTGGGCGATTTGACTCAGGAAGTCGTTAAAGTCAAATTTGTTTTTCCTGATTTTCTTTTCTAGGCGTTTGGCTTCTTCTTCGTCGAATTGACTTTGTGCTTTTTCTACGAAAGAGACAATATCTCCCATGCCGAGGATTCGCTGTGCCATCCTGTCGGGGTGGAAGATGTCCAGTGTTTCCATGGTCTCGCCCATACTGACAAATTTGATGGGCTTTCCTACGGTATATTTTACAGTAAGGGCTGCCCCACCACGGGTATCTCCATCCATCTTTGTTAGTACGACACCGTCATAATTAATGACATCGTTAAAAGCTTTTGCCGTATTGACGGCATCCTGTCCCGTCATGGAATCTACAACGAACAATGTTTCATTAGGTGTAATGGCGTCTTTGATGGCAGATATTTCTTTCATCATTGCTTCATCTACGGAGAGTCGCCCGGCGGTATCCACGATAACGACATCGTAGCCATTTTCTTTGGCGTAAGCAATACCATTGAGTGCAATTTCAACCGGGTTTTTATTCTCCGGCTCTTTGTACAGTCCTGCATTTACCTGTTCTGCTATGACCCCCAGCTGCGTGATTGCCGCCGGCCGGTAAACGTCACAGGCGACCATTAATGGCTTCTTTTTCCGTTGATTGATGAGAAAGTGTGATAATTTACCGGAGAAGGTGGTTTTTCCTGATCCTTGTAGTCCTGCTACAAGTACCACCCCCGGATCTCCTTTGATATTAATACCGGCTGTTTGACCGCCCATGAGCTCTGTCAGTTCATCCATGACGATTTTGACCATCAACTCTCCCGGTCTGACTGCCTTGAGGATATTTTCCTGACCAAGCGCTTTGTCTTTTACTTTATTGGTGAAGTCTTTGGCAATCTGGTAATTGACATCAGCAGCCACCAGTGCACGTCGAATTTCTTTGACGGATTGGGCGATGTTGATCTCTGTTAATTTGCCTTCTCCTTTGAGGGTCTTAAAGGCTCCTTCTAATCTTTCACTTAAATTATCAAACATATATTATTGTTCTTTTTTCTCAACGAGCCGCAAAGATAAGGATATCCCGGGTAAAATCTAAATGTAAAATTTAAATGGCTAAAATAATTGGGACAAATAGGGCTGTTTCTTACAATTATTTAGGTTGTCATTTGCTCTTTTTAGGCAAAAATACCTCTGCTAGCATACATCGCACACTTCCGCCCCCATATTTTTCAATGGTTGGGATTGGGCTATGAATGATTTGGGTATGTTTCTCAATGGTATTTATTTGTTGCTGGCTAAGCGCATGATAGGCGGCACTTGACATGACCAAAAATGATTCCTTTTCAGATTTCCCAACCTGTAACATATTTCCTGCAAAGGAATTCATCTGTGCCATCGTGATCTCGATGACCTCTTTGTTATACATTTTGAAAGTATCTCGAAGCAATTGTTTTTGAGATTCATCTTTTATCGAATCTAAGCAAATTATTACAAATGTTGTCCCTACGGCCATCATCACGTTGGTGTGGTATATTTCCTGTCCTGTTTTATCGGTCGCCCGGAAAAGTATTTTTTTATAGCCAGTCAGACGGCTAAATTCATCGAGAATATCCTCATTGGTTCGGACACTTTCACAGGCATATACTAATTTGTTGGGGCGGTCTAGTATCATACTGCCGGTTCCTTCCAGGTACATTTCGTCTGTTTCATAACTTTCAAATGAATAAAGGTGGTGTACTTCGAAATCTTCCTTCATCTTCTCGATAATATCAGCCCTTCGTTCCAGCCTTCTTACTTTTGAAAACATCGGATAGGTCATGATTGATCCATCCTGATGGAAGCTAATCCAATTATTCGGGAATACAACATCGGGTTTCACAGGGGTTGGTGTATCTTCAATGACAATGACCTCAATGCCATGCGCCTCTAGTTTTTTTACAAGTGCGTCAAATTCAGCTCGTGCTTTTTGGGCGATGAGCGTTACATCCTCTCCACTATCTTTTGTCTGAAACGCATTATTCTGAGCCGTCTCTGCATTATATCCGAACTGAGCAGGACGAATCATCATCAAAGTATTCGTGATTTGTTGTATTGGCTTCATATTTTTGTTAGAAATTAAGTTCGATTCAACGGTATTCCCACAAAGTTACAAATCTTTATGAATAGGAACAATGCTTTTGATATGAAATATTGACGAATGTTGTTTTTACGGTCTTTTCGCTCTTCAGTCTTCAGTCTTCAGT
>CAZNCI010000378.1:0-4006 GCA_964571475.1 uncultured Saprospiraceae bacterium
GGTTGTATTCATTAAATCTGAACACCAATTTTTATCCACTTGATTTTAAAGGAGATTGACATTGTCCAACTTTTACAAAGCAAAATCCATTTTTTAAGAAAGGTTTTTTCTTGAAAATATCTCCTGGAATTAGTTCTTTACATCAAAGTGTGGGAGAAGGTACAGCAGTCATGAAGGAGGCTAAGTTTATATATAGTTTGGGGATTGGATTGGGGTTGGACATCGGTATTTCTGAGAAAATAACACTTACACCATTTGTTTCACAACGGTTTTATTCAGAAATGACTTGGGCAGATTTGAATAAAAGCCTGCCCGATTTGGGGGTGTTTGATGAAAATCCAGGTGCTTTTCAGCAGTTAAATGTTGGAATAAGAGTGGAATTTCAGTTGTTGAATAATTATTAATTTTTCATGTTTTTTACACTTTCTTTGTAATTAATATTAAGTAATATACTGATTATCAGATATTTGTTAATTTTTAGTTATTATTTAAGTTGATTTTAAATGTATCCTAATTTTGTTTTTTGTCCTTTTATTTTTCAAAAAGAGCTTGTATCTTTGCATTGTCAGAAAAGGAAAAATAGTTTTTTTGTGACATCAATAAAATGACTTGACTCAAACATAAAACTTGAATAACAGCGATTTAATTACAACTGGAATTTTTATAAGGAGCGGATTTTTGAATCCGCTCTTTTTTTTGTGATACTCCCTTATAGGAATTCACCGCTGCCCAAATAACTTTGTCCCTATACGAACCATGGTACTCCCTTCTTCTAAGGCGATTGGGTAATCTCCTGACATTCCCATTGAAATAATCGCAAAAGATAGATCCATCTGGAAATAATGGCTTTTGATTTCCTCAAAAATGTTTTTCAACTGCCTAAATTCCGCCCGAACCTGGTCCTTGTCATTTGAGAAGGAAGCCATCCCCATCACACCCTTTATCTGGACAAAAGGGAGGATGTCTTTTTGAATAGACGTAAGTAGCGAATGCCCTTCATTAATACTTAAACCGGCTTTGGCTTCTTCTTTGCCAATTTTAAATTCCAGTAAACAGGAGATGATTCGATCATTTTTTTTCCCTTGTTTATTAATTTCTTTTAATAATTTGAGGCTATCGACCGAGTGAATTAAGTCAATAAAGGGAGCAATGTATTTTACTTTATTACTTTGCAAATGTCCAATCATGTGCCATTTAATATCCTTGGGCAAGACAGCTTCTTTTTTCACCAGTTCCTGCACCCTGTTTTCTCCAAAAACACGCTGACCTTCCCGGTATAACTCCAGAATTTGTTCGTTTGGTTTTGTTTTGGACACCGCAACTAACTGAGCATTAAATGGGGCGATTTCCTTTTGTATTTCTTTTAGTATTGACATGAATTTTATTTGTGTTTAGCAAATTCCTTTTGCAGTTCTTTTGATGTTTTGGTACTGCCATCGTGGCTCCATCCAGGGGGCATAAAAAAGTACTTCCATTTTGTATTCCAGGAGCTCACTTTTTTCATATCGTGAAAAATACTTCTCCATTCGTGAAATACAATATTAAAAGGATCTCTTTTTATTTCTTTTTCAAAAAGACCATAGGCAATTGGCTCGCTTTCATCTTCCACGGCGTAAGTTCCAAAAAGCATATCCCAAATGATTAAGACCATACCCATATTCTTATCCAAATAAGGTATATTGGTGGCGTGATGTACCCTATGTAAAGAAGGGGTTACTAAAATCTTTTCCAAAAAACCCAGTTTGCCAACAAAATTGGTGTGAATAATGATACCATATATTTGCGTAATTGCATACATTAAAAAAATATCAGTCGCTCTGAAGCCAACCAATGCTAAGGGGATAAAATACAGAAAACGGTAAATTGGTTGAAAAACGGAGGACCTAAATCCCGTTGTTAAATTAAAATAAGAAGAAGAATGATGCGTCACGTGCACCGCCCAAAGAAAGCGACTTGTATGGTCGATACGATGCAGCCAGTAGAAGACAAAGTCTTCTGCAAAAAAGAGCAGTGTCCAGTACAAAACGGGAGGCTGAATCGTGAAAAATTTATATTGATAAAAAAAGCCCAGAACGCTAAGTGTGACGACCATGAACAATACATCAAGTCCCATGTTTAATAGCATAAGATAAACATTTGTAGCGGTATCGGGTAAGGTGTAATATTTTCTTTTTTTCAAATAGCTAAGTAATATTTCCAGTCCGATTAAGACAAAATACAATGGGGTACTGACGGCTACAACATCTTCTACATTCATGTTTTTAGTTTATTTCTTTTTGCATCAAATTTTAAAATATACAAAAGTAGTGCAAAATAATATCCTTTAACATATCTTACTTCTTTTTTTTAAGAAAGGGGTGACATTTTATGCTAGCAGATGTCAAAACATTAAGTTGGAAATTGTAATTTATGATCGAATCAAAGTCTGAATCTGTGGCTATACAAAAAATGAACCTATTGGGGCGTAATCATACACCCTTCTTTTTTTTGATTGACTACGAAAAACGAAAGCCCATTATTGAGCCAGTATCAGGTATTGATGTTCAGACCTTATGCTATTCTATCAACGGCTTGAGCAATCACAGCCATTTTAAAGTAATCAATGAATCATTTGAATTTCTTCCATCGAGCATTCCTTTTGAAAAATACCAAAGGAGTTTCGATCAGGTCATGGACCAAATTCACTTGGGTAATTCTTATTTATTAAATTTGACATTCCCCACCAAAATTAAAACCAACCTTTCTTTAAAAGAAATTTATACAAGAGCAAGCGCTCCTTTCAAACTGTGGATAAAAGACCAATTGGTGATTTTTTCGCCCGAGCCATTTGTTAATATCATCCATGGGGAAATAATCGCCCACCCCATGAAAGGCACGATTGATGCAGCTATCCCCAATGCCCAAAACAGGCTAAAAAACGACCTGAAAGAAAGAAATGAACATGCGACCATTGTCGATTTAATTCGTAATGATTTGAATTTAGTGGCGAGTAAAGTAAGGGTTAGTCAATACCGTTATTTTGATAAAATCATTACCAATAATGGCGCATTGTGGCAAACCAGTTCGAAAATAGAAGGGAAATTGCCCCACAATTATAGGGATAATTTGGGGAGCATTATTTACAAACTGCTGCCGGCAGGATCTATTTCTGGTGCTCCAAAACAAAAAACCGTGGAAATTATCAAACAGGTAGAATCTTATAATCGTGGGTATTATACCGGGGTTTTTGGGGTATTTGATGGAAAAAACCTTTATAGCGGCATTGCCATTCGGTATATCGAGCAACAACATGATAGTCTGGTTTTTAAAAGCGGTGGGGGAATCACCTGTTTGAGTGAAGTTCTTTCGGAATACCAGGAACTTTCTCAAAAGGTATATTTGCCATTTTCAAATAGGAGCTATGTTTAAGGGGCAATTACTCGAAACGATAAAAGTCGTGAACGGTCACATTCGCAATGGAGAATATCATTGGGCAAGGATGAAACAAGCCCATCTTATTTGCTATGGTAGTGAACCAAAATTCACATGGGAGGATATTGTTTCATTGATCCCCAATAGGGTAGAGGGGATTTATAAATTTAGACTTATCTATTCAACAAATATTGATTTTCATGAAATGATACCCTATCAATTCTTCCTACCCGAAAAATGGAAATTAGTGGAAGTTAATCATTTGGATTATAGTTTTAAATACGCAGATAGATCGACCATCAATTATTTGCGAAAGCGATATAAGCAGGAAGCGGATGACCTTATTTTTATAAAAAATGGAGCAATCACTGATGCCTCCTATGCCAATCTTGTCTTTTTTGATGGACATAATTGGGTGACACCGATCCACCCACTACTGGCAGGTACCCAACGAGCAAAATTAATCGCCGAAGAAAAAATAAAACCCCAATTAATCACCGTGGCGGATTTGGCGAAATTTTCTCATTTTAAATTAATCAATGCCCTGCTGGAATTTGATTTTCCCACACGGGAAACAACTTCAATAATAGCCTAA
>CAZNCI010000379.1:0-4003 GCA_964571475.1 uncultured Saprospiraceae bacterium
CTTCACCTTCTATTACACCGTCAATTTCTACATCAAACACAGGAGGAAACTCCTGCTTCTTTTGCACTGGAGCGCTCCTTTTATTATCCGCTTTATCATTGTCTCGGTTTCTCGCAGGAGTTCTATTATCCTCCTTCGCCTCTTTTATTTTTTTAACGGCCGGCCTTCTTTGCGGACGCTCTCTACTGTCTGCGTCTCTACCTTTCCTCTCCCCTCTTTCCGTACGTTCCCTTCTTTTCGGTCTGGTAGTAGCGGGTTCATTAGCCGTTTCTTTTTCTGTTTCTTTTTCTGTTTCTTTTTCTGGCTCTTCAACTTCCTTAGAAACCTTTTTCACTTTTGTCTTCTTGGCGGTTGAGTCTGTTTTGGTACTTTTAGACTTTGGAGCCTCCTTGGAATCTTTCTTTTCTTCTTTTTTACGCACGGCTCTTTTTCGAGTAGGTGCTTCCTTTTTGGGAGCAGGTCTCCTTCTTCGACTAGATTCTTCAGTAGGTACGTCATCAGCGGCATTGGCTGAGCCTACGACTGCTTGGTGGTCTAAAATTTTGTGTATGAGTTCTTGCTTATTTAGGCGTTTGAAACCCGACAACTCCATTTTTTCGGCCAACTCTTTCAGTTCAGGCACAAGCATGTCATTTAATTGCAAAATGTCAAGCATAGTATATTTTTTGTGATTTTATTTTATTTGAATATTAGATGATTTTATTTAAACCATCAAAATGTTGATAGATTGGGGTTAATCAAAAATTGAACCACCAAAATTAAGGTAAAACAACCCTTGAATTATTCTAATGTATGTAAAAATGTATAAACCTCCTCAAAATACGATACCTAACCAAAATATGAAAGTAATATTATACACTACTGTGATTGAAGGAAAAAATATCGAGTGGATATAAAACAAAAGTTATAAAATAAACATTTGAGGATAAAACTACCTTTGTTTCCGCAAAAATACATTTTATTTTGTTAAATCAAATACTATCTTTGCAAAAAAATATTTTTTTTAGTATTTTTTCCTTTAAACAGCACCTTTTTATTGGAAATAAGCTTATTTGGCGTTTATTTTTTCAATAATTAGGTAATAAATTTACTTCATGTTACAGATAAATTTCCTTAAAGAAAATAAGGAACGCGTATTAGAAGGATTAAGAGTCCGTAATTACACAGATGACCAGCTCGTCATTATTGATCAAATACTCGAATTGGATGAGGAGCGAAAAGCCATTCAAACTGATTTGGATCAGAAACTTTCAGAACGGAATGCAATTTCCAAGTCCATTGGCGATTTGTTCAAGCAGGGAAAAGCCGATGAGGCACAAGCTTCTAAAAAGCAGGTAGGAGCATTGAAAGAAGTAATTGCTCAATTGGAAGAAAAGCAAAAAGAGGTTAAAACCAGATTGGAGACAGCTTTATTATCTGTTCCCAATACGGCTCATCCTAGTGTCCCCAAAGGAAATACAGATGAGGACAATGAAGTTTTCAAAGCTTTTGAGGGACAATTGCCTAATTTAGGTGAATTGGCGCTGCCTCATTGGGAATTAGCCAAAAAATATGACCTTTTTGACTTGGAACTGGGGGTAAAGATTACGGGAGCAGGCTTTCCGCTTTACCGAAAAAAAGGAGCTAAATTACAAAGAGCCCTTATTAACTTCTTCTTGGATGAAGCAGAAAAAGCAGGCTATGAAGAAATTATCCCTCCCTTAATGGTCAATGAAGATAGTGCCAGAGCAACGGGACAATTACCGGATAAAGATGGGCAGATGTATCATGCAACCGTAGATGATCTATATTTGATCCCTACGGCCGAGGTTCCTCTAACTAATATTTACCGGGGAGTAATTTTAAATGAAAGTGATTTTCCTATTAAAATAACAGGTCATACACCATGCTTCAGAAGGGAAGCCGGTTCTTATGGCGCGCACGTTAGAGGACTGAATCGGGTGCATCAGTTTGATAAAATTGAGATCGTGCAAATTCAACACCCAGATAAATCTTATGCTACTTTACAGGAAATGTTGAAACATGTAGAAGGTCTATTGGATAAATTAGAATTACCTTATCGAATCCTTCGCCTATGTGGCGGTGATTTAGGTTTCACCTCTGCCTTGACCTTTGACTTTGAAGTTTATTCTGCCGCTCAGAAACGCTGGCTGGAGGTGAGTTCCGTTTCAAACTTTGAGACTTATCAGTCCAATAGAATGAAGTTGCGTTTTAAAGACGGCAAGAAAAACAGGTTGGCACATACCCTGAATGGAAGTGCTTTGGCATTGGCAAGAATATTTGCAGCCTTGTTGGAAAACAACCAAACTCCTGATGGAATTGTTATACCTGAGGCGTTAAGACCTTATACCCGGTTTGATATTATTGATTAAGAAATAAGTCAAGGAAAGAAGGGAGCGTTCAATTTTTTCAAATCGGTGACCTTTTTTATTTAAATAGTCTTAATGGTAAGAAGACAATAAAATACCACACTTTTTAATTAAAAAAATAATAAATGGGAGGATATATAGGATATATGATTCTGACAGGAATCTTGTCAGTAATCGGAATGGTCATCAGTAATAGACTGAAGAGTAAGTTTAAACACTATGCACAAGTACCGTTAAGGTCGGGTAAAAGTGGTGCGGAGATCGCTCAAAGTATGTTGGATTATTATAATATTCACGATGTAAAAATAGTACAGGGGCGAGGTTCTTTGACCGATCATTACAATCCAGTGACTAAGACCGTTGCTTTGAGTCCTGATGTATTTCACGGCCGGAGTATCGCATCGGCATCCGTTGCTGCACACGAATGTGGCCACGCCGTTCAACACGCAGAGGCTTATGCTTGGCTAAAGCTTCGCTCTGCCGTTGTTCCAGTAGTTAGCCTAGCTGCAAAAGCACAGCAATTTTTATTACTTATGGCACTTGGAATGTTCGGTGTTGGCAATAACCCAACTATATTGTTAATTACGATTGCTACGTTTGCAATTACGGCATTTTTTAGCTTTATTACCTTACCGGTTGAGTTTGATGCCAGTAATAGAGCCTTGGCCTGGTTAGATAACACAGGAGAGATGGGCAGAACAGAACACGATGGCGCAAAAGACGCGCTCTGGTGGGCAGCAATGACCTACGTTTCAGCTGCACTATCAGCACTTGTTATTTTATTGTATTTTGTAATGCGAGCATCTGACTAATTAAAAAAAGATATTTTTTTCGCCGGACAAAACAAGTAATGAATATTTCAAAAAACACAAAAATGGGTGGGCATGATAATCACATGATGCCCCACCTCTTTTTTATTTAATATAAAACCTAAATTTTATGCAAGAAGTAATTGACCAGGTAATCCAGCAAACAAGGGATGAAATGGAACACTCTATCGAGCACCTAAAGCACGAATTAATGAAGGTCCGTACAGGAAAGGCTGCTTCCAATTTAGTTACTGATATACTGGTGTCTTATTATGGGACACCTACTCCTATGAGTCAAATAGCTAATATTGGCACCGCTGATTCCAGAACAATTACGATCCAGCCATGGGAAAAATCCATGATTGAACCAATCGAAAGGGCTATTTTTGAAGCTAATTTGGGACTTACACCCCAAAATGATGGGGAGCTGGTCAGATTGAGTATCCCTGTTCTTACACAGGATCGTCGTATGGAGTATGTAAAAAAAGCCAAGGCCTTAGGGGAAGATGCTAAAGTAAGTATCAGAAGTGTACGCCATAAAGCAATGGATATTATCAAAAAAGCAGTAAAAGATGGCTACCCGGAAGATGCCGGAAAACGCATGGAAGGCGAGGTCCAAGATATTACTAATAACTTTGGTAAAAAAGTGGATGATTATGTCTCTGCTAAAGAAAAAGATATTTTAACGATTTAGGCTTCAGTCTTCAGTTGGCAGTCTTCAGTCTTCAGTCTTCAGTCGGCAGTCTTCAGTCGGCAGTTGGCAGTTGGCAGTCGGCAGTGGACGGGCATAAGGTGATATCTTTTGAGGGAGGGGAAAAGAGAAGA
>CAZNCI010000380.1:0-3967 GCA_964571475.1 uncultured Saprospiraceae bacterium
GATTTGGATTTATTCAAATAAATTTAAAAAACATCAATAATATTATTCAGATAGAAATCACTGATAACGGAGTAGGCAGAACTGCTTCACAACAAATAAAAACAAAAAAATCCAAATCCAAAAAATCATACGGACTAAATATCACCCAAAACAGACTGCGACTACTCAATTTGATTTACAAAATTCAGGCAAGCGCTGATTTAATTGACTTACACGATAAAGGCGGGAATAGCCTGGGCACCAAAGTTATTATCAAAATTTCATTACTAAATAAAGACACTTATGAGAGCGATTATCATTGACGACGAAGCCCACTGTATCGACAGCCTGTCCATCATGCTGGAGCGATACACAGATGTAACTGTCATCAAAACTTTTGACAGCTCCGTTCATGCCGCAAAAGAACTCCTGCAATTACAGGCTGAAATTCTGTTTTTAGATATCGAAATGCCTTTCATCAACGGATTTGAATTATTAACCATGTTTTCCAAAACTCCATGGAAGGTCGTTTTTACAACAGCTTACGATGAATACGCCGTCAAAGCTTTCAAGTACAACGCCATTGATTACCTCATGAAACCCATCCTCAGAGAAGACCTCGAAAGAACCATCGAAAAATTAAAAAAAGCCATTCATGCAGATGCTCCTAATCTAAACGAAGACCAACTAATCAAAGAATTTTCGTACCGAATTAAAAAAATAGCCATTCCTACCCTTGCCGGACTACAAATGATCGCCTTAGATGATATTATCTACCTGGAATCAAATTCCAATTATTGTGATATTCACATGATCGGCAACCATCAATATCGAGTCTCCAAAACATTAAAAATATATGAGAAAAAACTCTCCTTCTATCAATTCATAAGAGTCCACCATTCTTTCGTCGTCAATCCAAACCACATCACCCGGTATGTCAAAGGAGATGGCGGTTATCTTATTATGGAAGATGATACAATTATCAACGTTTCCCGGTCTCGTAAAGAAGCGCTCTTGAAAATAATACGCTTGTTATGATAGGGGGAGTGGGGAGGTTTCAGTGGGCAGTTGGCAGTGGGCAGTTGACAGTCGGCAGTGAGCAGTCGGCAGTGGGCGGGCATAAGGTGATATCTTTTTGGGGAGGGAAAAAGAGAAGAGCAAAAGGTATTATCTTATGGGGAGTGAGGAGTTGGCAGTCGGCAGTCGGCAGTGGGCAGTTGGCAGTCTTCAGTCCCATTCTTTTTTTGCCTAAGGCAAAAAAAGAATGCTCCGGCTAAGGCAATTAAAAAATAATAAATTAAACTCCGTCATTCGTCGGAGCAGAGTATTTTGACTTTATCTTTTCACGCTGTACTGCTCCATCGAAACAATCACTATGCTCGCATGGCTCATGTTTCGATGAATTGTCCAACATGAAAATATTTCGTCAATTCTGTTCATTTATTTATTTTAAATTACCTAAATACTGCCCACTGCTGACTAAAAACCTACTCCTTCACGACTTTCACTACTGAAATTTCATTCGCCATTTCGACTCGTACAAAATAGGTACCTGCGGGTAAATCCTGTGTTGGAATATCCGCGCTGCGGGATGAGACATTAGACTCATAAACGATCCTGCCTAGCATATTGACTACCTGGACTTGAGCATTTACACCTCCTCTCTTATCGAACTGAAGCTTTAGCTCATTCGTAAATGGATTGGGATAAACACCAATGGTAGAGCCTTCTTTTTCAATGTAAATATTCTTTATATCAGAGTACTCAAACTCACCGGATTCATCCACCATTTTTAAGCGATAATAATTGTATCCGGCGCTTGGCTTATTGTGTAAAAATCCATAATAATTGGTATTGGAGCTATTTCCTTTAGCATCGACCCACCCGATTTCAGTCCAGTTTCGGGCATCTTTTGAGTGTTCTACCTCAAAACCTTTGCTTCTGGCTTCGGAAGCTGTCACCCAATTCAGAGAAGCATTATTTTTGGACTTTCTGACTTCAAATTTTGCCAATTCAATGGGTAGTGCAATGGTATAACTTATATCCAAAAACGGGGCATAACCACCTGCCGGAGCTCCTTGGTAATCATTCATATATTTGGCTAAACCGGGGTGCTCAACCACCTGTAAAGTGAGCAATGATTCGATCACTATTCCATGTTCATCCGTCTCGCTTCTGACGACATGTGACTCAAACACGTATCCTTCCCTGGGCGTCAGCTCCTCGGATTGCTCTAAGATTTCCTCCTTATAAGTACCATCCTGATTGGGTGTTTTCTTTTTGAGCACATATTTATAAACGGGCTGGTTATCCTTTTCTGCCTGAGCAGGAGGAATCAGCCCCGCATTTCCGGCACCATCATAAAAATTAATATATTCATCCGACCAGTCTGCAAAGTCAAAATACAATCGAAATTGGGTCTCACCAAAAACGTTCACATACTGCAAAGCGGAAGCGTCCACATCAATGCGAATAGCTCGCTTATTAGAGGTTGCATTACCAATAAAACACCCCACATCTACCGCATTTGCCGGCGCTGTGCCATCTGCGACTTCCAAACTTACCGATGAACCAAAATGCCCGCTTTTAATATCCATTACAGGGTTTCGGTCTGTGTGCAAAAAGGGATTGTCCACCTCCGAGCTACGGATAATATACAAACTTGCGCCTGTAATGGTCGCATTATTGGGTAAAGCACCTGTGTTGAAAGATAAAATACTCCGATAATCATTATCCAGCCCAAACCAGCCGGTATCTTCATCCCCCATTCTCAACCCGTTATTAAAGACATTATTCTCTAAAATGTCCACATAACCGTCATTATTACCATCCGACCAGACCGTCAGGGAGTAGGGTTCGTCCTCTAACCCCCGTACTTTTTCAAAAATCACCCTATCCATCTGATGTTTGGCTTTATAAAAATAGGTCTCCGGGGACAGGTGGATGGGATCAGCCGGTGCATCAAACCAAAGCGGCACATTGACCAATCGAAAATTATCACGATCGGAAGGATAATTGGGATCTCCACCCGGAGTGTAATTGGGCGCATTTCCCGGATATGGTGATGCCCCACCAAGTACGCCGGCATAACCATAATAGTATTGTGTCAGTCCCATGCTATTGTCGTAATAAACCCTTGGATTCGCATTGGCAATTGCCTGTCGGCGCAGCTCCACATCCAGCATCATTTGATTAAGCTCCGCATCAGAGACCAATTCACTTGCCGAGATGGCTCCATCTCCATCCAAATCATAACTCAAATCCAAACGTTTGGGGCAGGCATAAAAATCACACAAATCACATCCCAAACAGCCAATCCAACTCGTGGTGACGTTAAAATTGGGGTAATCATAGGAGCTAATTAATACTTCGACATCCGACCTGACGGCCAATACCTGATCGATAATCCAAGTAATATCACTTTCTAATTTATCAAAAAACTCCGTCTCATTGGTAAAACCACACCCAGCCAAAGGCAAATCCGGATCAAAATTCATATTCTTATACCAACCACAATCTGACCTTCCTGCTAATACATCATTGCCGCCAAGGCTAAGAATAACCAATTTTATTTGAGGGTTGGCAATGAGCCGATCCCGTACATTTTGCATATAGGCGTAGGTCGATTCATCGCGCCACTGACGTGCTTCACTACCCGATACTGCATAATAAGTACCCTGCGGATCAGGGTCAGAAGAAAAGAGGGAAATTTCATATACTTCACTCAATATACTTTTATCTGCATGACCGTAAGCATCCAATGCTGCATTGTGTACATTATCATCGTACATATATTGAGCCCAACTATCGCCCATCATTAATAGACGGTTATCGTAATTACAATTTTGTGGCAATTGTGCCTGTGCGCTAAAAACGTAAAACAGGGCAAATAAGGCTAGTAAACTCTTTTGCATAAGATAATCGTATTAAGAACTTGTTTGGAGCTTACTTCTTTGAAAACCAATATTTTAAGAACCTGTCTGGCGCC
>CAZNCI010000381.1:0-3903 GCA_964571475.1 uncultured Saprospiraceae bacterium
TCGGGGATTATTATTTGTCGGTGCATGATTTTCTTGGCAGAGAATTATATACTAAAAAAATAAATATTTTCGCAGGAAAAAATACAATACCTTTTGATGCCGGCAGTTTAGCATCCGGAATTTACATTTATACACTACAAAAAGATAACCAGAAAATTTCTGGAAAACTATTGGTTGCCCGTCAATAGTATTACTGTAAAAATCATTCATTGCCCTTTGAACGGACGGTCGAAACGTATTGTTTCGGGCGTCTGTTTTGTTATTAAATTATAAGTAACCACTCAGCGCCCCCATTTTTTGGCATAAAACGCTGCTAAACCAACAGGGGACTGCGTAGTCACAATTACACAATTAAAACATACAATGATGAGAAATTTTTACTACCTAACTTTATTTTTTTTAATTACACCTTTTATGTCCAGTGGACAAACGGGCTGTCCCGATTGTACGATTAGCTTGCCGGCTCTGCCACTTGATACAATTTTTATGGAGCAGGCGCCGGATGGAGAACTCTTTGCCGCCTACGATGAAGATATTTCTTTTAGGTTACCGATAACGACTAATCCTGTTCATGAGGTAGATCCTGAAACTCCCGCCGGTATTGATATTAACTCAATTACCATTACTTCTGTCGAAAACCTTCCATTTGGTTTATCTTGGGAAGCCAATCAGTTAGAATTTAATATCGCAGGAGGAGAAACAGATGGCTGCGTTAAATTATGCGGTACACCTGAAGAGTTTGGTCTTTTTGAAGTGGAGGTGGTTTTGTCCGCTCAGATATTATTTTTAAATCAAACAACTTCATTTAGTTTCTTTATTAATATTTTACCCAATACGAGCTCTACGATTGGTTTTTCTGTAAATAATACAGCAGGCTGTTCTCAGGTTGTCGCAGCATTTACGAATAACGTCCCCTCTGAAGGTTTAGATGGTTTTACCTATTTGTGGGACTTTGGCAATGGATTTTCCTCCTCTCTGGAGGAGCCGGATACGGTCATTTATGACACCCCAGGTACTTATGATATAAATTATATGGCGATTATAGATACGGCTGCTTACTTTTTGGATGAGGTGCGAATTCTTTCTACCGATTGTTCTGATTTTTTAGGGAGACCTGATGTTTATTTAGAAATTGCCGATGAGGCAGGAACCATCGTCTATACTTCTGAGATAAAATCCAATGCCGATTTTCCGACTACATTTTATACTCATGTAAATATTGGGTTGGGGAATTATTCGATGAAGGTGATTGATGATGATAGCGGTATCAATGGAGGGGATGATTTATGTGGGCAAATTTCATTTCAGCAAAGCGATAATGGTTTGTTTGATGTGAGTGGGCTGTCATTATTTATTGATATTTCCCATAGGATTGATACCGTCCAGTCCAGTGAAACAATCCATGTTTTTGATTTACCAATGCAAGTTCCTATTACCGGATCTGCTGAAACTTTAGACTGCGAAGGAGAGGTGGCGACCCTTTCAACAGCCTCTACGGATCATATTCAGTGGCAATTAAATGGAGCGATGATTGTTGGTGAAACCGGTACTGATATTGAGGTGAGTGAACCAGGTATTTATAGTTGCATTTACACTTCGGAGGATGGTTGTAGCTCCATCTCCCCTGATTATGACCTGGCTCCTACACCATTCGACGTAGTGGTTGATTATTTACAAATTGGAAATTATTTAGTATTGGCAGATCCTGCACAGATTGAGGGAAATGATTATGAACTTCAATGGTATTTAAATGGCAATGCGATTGAAGGAGCAACAGAGGTTGGTTATTGTATCCAAGTATCGGGTACTTATAGTTTGCAGGTCACTAATACTACAAGCCATTGTTCTGTCGGAAAGGACATCAGTGCTTTTTATGATGAGTTGGATGCAAATTGCATTACTGAAGTAAACCAAACAACACTTTTGGAGATAAAGGCTTATCCTAATCCGGTAAGTGATGAATTATTTATTCAACTACCAGATAATAGTGGAGCACCTATTGCTTACGAAATATACAATCAGTTAGGTCGTCTTATGAAAATTGGTCATCTGTTGGATAACAAAATAAATGTTGGCAATCTAACGCCGGGTGTTTATTTTTTGAAAATAAATGTGGATGGGCAAGTGGGACATTTGAAGCTGGTGAAAAGTTAGGTTTTTAGTCTTTAGTCTTCAGTTGGCAGTTGGCAGTTGGCAGTCTGCAGTCTGCAGTCTGCAGTTCCATTATTTATTTTGCCAGGGGCAAAATAAATAATGCCACGGCTGAAGACTGAAGACTGCCAACTGAAGACTGAGAACCGAATACTACAAATGAATCACCTCATCATAGGCCGCTGCAGCAGCTTCCATAACGGCTTCGCTCATGGTAGGGTGGGGGTGGATGCTTTTGATAATTTCATGTCCGGTTGTTTCTAATTTTCGGGCGACAACCACCTCTGCGATCATTTCAGTAACATTGGCTCCAATAAAGTGCGCACCTAAAAATTCACCATATTTTTTATCAAAGATGACCTTGATAAAACCTTCTTTAACGCCTGCAGCACTTGCTTTTCCGGAAGCGGCGAAAGGAAATTTACCGACTCTAAGTTCATATCCTGCTTCTTTGGCTGCGGCCTCGGTGTAACCAACTGAAGCAATTTCCGGAATACAATAAGTACAGCCGGGGATATTGTTATAATCAATCGGCTCTGGGTGGTGTCCCTTTATTTTTTCAACGCAGGTAATACCTTCTGCGCTGGCAACATGCGCAAGTGCCGGACCTGGAATAATATCGCCAATCGCATAGATGCCGGGAACATTGGTTTGATAATACTCATCTACGACAACTAATCCCCGATCTGTTTTAATCCCTAAGGGTTCCAATCCAATATTCTCAGTATTAGGAGTGACGCCGGCTGCGGATAAAACGATGTCGCAGTCAATCGTTTCTTCTTTCCCTGTTTTTCTGTTTTTTACTTTAACGGAACAGCCCTTTCCTTTGGTATCAACCTCCGTGACCTCCGTATTGGCCATGACTTTGATGCCTTTCTTTTTATAAATTTTAGTTAGTTCTTTAGAGATGTCAGCATCTTCTCTGGGGACGAGCCCCTGCTGCATATATTCTACAATGATGACTTCTGTACCGATGGTATGATAGAAATAAGCGAACTCAACGCCGATGGCTCCTGCGCCCACTACAACCATTTTTTTAGGTTGTTTGCCTAGGCTCATGGCTGCTCTGTATCCAATGATTTTTTTACCGTCAATGGGCATATTGGGTAGTTGTTTAGCTCTTCCTCCGGTTGCTACGATAATGTGTTCAGCACTGACGATGGATTGTTTTCCTGCAGCATCAGTGATTTCTACCTTTTTTCCCCGAAGTAATTTTCCTGTTCCCTTTAGGAGTGTGATTTTATTTTTTTTGAATAGAAAGCTGATGCCTTTGCTCATACCCTCTGCTACACCTCGGCTTCGTTTGACCATTGCTCCAAAATCTGCTTTAGAATCACTAATACTTATGCCGTAGTCCGCAGCATGTTGGACATATTCAAACACCTGGGCACTTTTTAGTAATGCCTTGGTTGGGATACACCCCCAGTTTAAACAAATTCCTCCGAGTGCTTCTCGTTCCACCACGGCAACTTTCATGCCCAATTGAGATGCTCTTATCGCTGTTACATAACCACCCGGACCACTTCCTATGACTATCAAATCAAAATCCATCATTATTTTATATTCTTTTTTTTAGTAAATTATCTGTATTGATAAAATGCAAACTTATCATTTGTTAAAACAAAGATGGCGCAAAGGTACATAATCTAGCCCTTTCTTTATTAAGCCTATGATTCTTTTTTTTAGAAAATGAGTTTTCCTGCCTTGGGTTAGGGTAAGCGGTTTTGGGGCAAATTCTAAGATTTTGAGTCG
>CAZNCI010000382.1:0-3901 GCA_964571475.1 uncultured Saprospiraceae bacterium
AGTCTTCAGTTGGCAGTCTTCAGTCGGCAGTCGGCAGTTGGCAGTCTTCAGTCCGCAGTGGGCAGTTGGCAGTCTTCAGGCTTCAGTCTTCAGTGGGCAGTCTTCAGTCTTCAGGCTTCAGTTGGTAGTTTTCACTCCGTAGCTTAACGGTTTTTTGCCTATCCGTGCCTTGACACATGGCAGTCTTGTTTCTTCTCTTTAATCCTTGATATTTATAACAAAGCACACCCCTAAAAAACGCTCTATTGATATATTTCATCAATATTCCTGACAAAAATCATCAGATGGCTTGGTTTTTAGCATTACCTATGCGTAATATTTAATTCATTAGAACAAAATTTGCTTAAACCAGTATTTTAAAATCAACTATTATGTTATCAAAAAAACAAGCAAAAGCCTTTTTCCTGGGAGGAACGGCTGTGTTTTTCCTGATTTTCTTAGGCATGACTTTCGACTCTCTTTCAAGGGGGATTCCTAAAAACACACATGCGGATAAAATAACAGATCAAGTCAAACTTGGTAAGTTATTATGGGAAAAAAACAACTGCATGGGCTGCCACACTTTAATGGGAGAAGGGGCTTATTATGCACCAGAATTGACCCGGGTATTTTCACGAAAAGGTCCCGATTACATCCGTACGGTATTAAATGCCAAGAATGGGGGATGGGCGCCTAATGGGCGAAACATGGTCGAGTACGATTTCTCAAAAGAAGAAGTCGATGGCATTATTGCATTCTTTGAATGGATGGACAAAGTCTATCTCAACGGCTTTCCACCCGAACCAAGTATCGAAAAATAACACTTGGTTTTCGTATTCAATTCATTAAAAAAATAAAAACAATATTGAGATGAAATTTACATCACAAAAAATAGCATATCATTTCTTTGCACTGAGTATGTTATTACTCGTTTTACAGGCCACTTATGGCTTCATCATGGCATTTGCGCACATGGGGTATGATGGTTTACACCAATGGATCCCCTTTAATGCGGCAACAGCCACACACAAAAATTTATTAGTTGTCTGGGTTATTTCCGGTTTTATGGGAGCAGCTTATTACATCATTCCGGATGAGTCCGACAATAAACTATTTTCCGTTCCTTTAGCTAAATTGCAGTTTTGGAGTTTGGCCATCGTTGGGGTTGTTGCCGTAGCCGGATTCCACGTAGGTTGGTGGGAAGGACGTAAGTTTTTAGAGATTCCACGACCATTGGATTTTTTAGTAGCGATTAACGTTATTTTATTCCTTGTTATCATCGTTTTGACATTAATCAAAGGAAAAAAACAGACCACCACAGCTTGGGTCTTAACGATGGGATTAGTATTTCTGGCATTACTTTACCTTCCCGGTATGGTTTATTTTGACAATATCGCAGTAGATTCATTCATGAGATGGTGGGTGGTTCACTTATGGGTAGAAGGTGTTTGGGAGTTAATTATGGGTGGTATTTTATCATTCTTACTCATCAAATTAACGGGTGTTGACAGAGAGGTAATCGAAAAATGGTTATACGTAATCGTTGGCTTGACTTTCCTTTCAGGTATCTTAGGTACAGGACACCATTATTATTACACCGGAGGTCCTGATTATTGGTTAATGGTAGGTGGTATATTCTCTGCATTAGAGCCTTTAGCTTTTTTAGGAATGACTATTTTTGCTGTTCAAATGTACAGAAAAGGCAATAAAAAACACCCTAACAAATTGGCTATTTATTGGACTTTAAATACCGCCATCGTTTCTTTCTTAGGAGCAGGTTTATTAGGTTTGGCTCACACCTTACCGGGCGTCAATCTTTATACGCACGGAACGCTTGTCACAGCCATGCACGGACACTTAGCATTTTGGGGTGCTTACGGTTCATTGGTTTTCGCCATTATTGCTTATACAATGCCGCTAATGACTGGCCGGAAAATATACGATAATAATACGGGCTTATTGGCCTTTTGGTTGTCTAATATTGGCATCATCGGAATGACGATGGCATTTGCTGCAGCAGGAGTTGCGCAGGTATATTTGGAAAGAATTGCGGGCTACGACTTCATGGTTGCCCAGGAAGAGACGAAAGCGCACTTCTTCGTATTAATTATTGCCGCAACTGTATTCTCCGTTGGTATTATCTTATTTATTAAGAACTTTTTGGCCTATGGCAGACCTACGGACGAAGCACTTAATCAGGGTGAAGACTTTGAAGCATTAAAAGGGTAAACTATTTTGAATTTGTCTTTCGACAAATGGCAAATGGAAAATCCCTATAAGTATAAAATGGAATGATAAACATGGTTAAAAATAGCCATTTTATCATTCCTCTTTTTATGTGAATTATTGAACAATTTATCATGTTAATTGAAAAAGAGCCCTTTTATAAAGCAGTAGGAAAAGAAGAGGAGGTATTTGAACATGCCTTTAAAAATAAGTTACCCCTATTATTAAAAGGCCCTACCGGAACGGGCAAATCCCGCTTTGTTGAATATATGGCATTCAAACTAAAAAAGCCAATTATCACCATTGCCTGTCATGAAGAAACATCTGCCACTGACCTTATCGGTCGTTACATCATTCAGGGGGCTGAAACAGTTTGGCAGGACGGTCCACTCACGAGAGCTGTAAAGGAAGGCGCCATCTTGTATATGGATGAAATAGCAGAGGCTCGTCCGGATGTTATCGTCGCCATCCACCCATTGACTGATTTTCGAAGAGTTTTGTATTTGGATAAATTAGGAGAAGAAGTGACTGCGAGTGATGACTTCATGTTTATAGCCTCTTTTAATCCTGGTTATCAAAAGGGGTTTAAAGAATTAAAACCTTCCACCAGACAACGGTTTATCTCCATGACTTTTGATTATCCTGATGCAAAAATGGAAGCTGAAATAATCGTTGCTGAAACGGGTATAGATATGGCAACGGCACAGCGTCTCGTTAAAATAGCCCATAAAATTAGAAACCTAACCGAACTTGGACTAACAGAAACCGTCTCTACCAGACTATTGGTTGATGCCGGAAAAATGATCCATACAGGGCTGGGTAAACGCCTCGCAGTCGAGGTGGCAATCGTAGAGCCGTTAACCGATGATCCCGACACGCTGGAGGCACTGAAGGACTTAACCGGGTTGATGATTTAAAGGAATTCTGTGTTTTTCAAAAAAGAACTTATAACTCGTGGAATTAGATCAACTTATATTCAAAAGAATACTCAACTACTTCAAAAAACGAAGGAAGGACAGTCCTGAGGTATTGGCTCGTACTGTTAGCCTGGAGGATTTGAGTGCCCGGCTCAATCTCATCGCCCGTGCACTAACAGGAGATCCGGTGGATGTAATTCCCTCCGAACGAGAAGGAGGATGGAAGGATCACGTTTTCTTTTTACCTGAAAAGGTATCCCTTTTTGAAGAAGTAGAAGACAACGTAAATTTATTTTTATATAGAGTTTTTTATTTAGCTACGCAAAAAAAATTGAATCTCAACTGGAAAGAAACAGCAGAAAGTAATATTGCTGAATCCCAAAAACAAGCCTTGCTTTCTGCTCCAAAGGTATTGGAACATTTATTTAAAGAATTTCCGCTACTGAAAGAGGTACACCAAAACTTATTATCAAAAATTCCGACAAAAGATCCTGAAGGCAATAAGATAGCACCCGACCTCAGCTGGCTCTATGGCCGATGGATGAAAAACTCCCCAGAATTTATTCACCCTGACGAATTAAAAAACATTTCACTAAAAGCCAAACAGGCACAGGATAATAAAATAACGACAGAAATAAAAGCCAAACAAGCCGATGAGATCGAAGTGCTTCAAGTCGATAAAAAAGCACAGGAAGATTATACACTCAACCATAGTTTTGAAAAAATAGAAACCATAGATGAACACAATGGTGCCTGGAGAGATTTTGACGGAGATGACA
>CAZNCI010000383.1:0-3896 GCA_964571475.1 uncultured Saprospiraceae bacterium
ATTAGACAAAAAATAGACGGCGTTTAATATAGGAATAACTTAGTTCTTAAGCCATTAGTGGCAAACCCGGCTTCGCGAGAGGGATAGAAGTGGTATCACGCCTTAGCGGGATAAGAACGGATAGCCCGGTACTGACCGAGGAAGGAGGGAAGTACTCGCCCAAAAAATAAAAATATAAATGCGATGCAACCAATCTTGCTATCTTTGCATTACCAAAGAAAAGAAAATAGATTAAGCTAGTGACAGAGAAAGAATTAATCAAAGGCTGTAAAAATGGAGTGGCTGATGCGCAGAAAGAGTTGTATCGGATACACAGTCCAAAATTGTTTGGAGTGTGCCTGCGATATGCGTCTTGTTATCAGGAGGCGGAGGATTATTTACAAGAAGGATTTATTCGCATTTATAAAAATATGTACCAGTACAAAGAGATGGGGTCTTTTAAGGGGTGGCTGCACCGGGTGATGGTGAATGTGGCGCTGGAACACATTAGGAAGCATAAAAAAAGGCAGCATCGTCTGGATTTAGACGAAGTGGTCAATCTAAGCATTGAGACCGAAGATATTTATGATAATTTTGGGGCAAGAGATATTATGTCGATGGTTCAGAAATTGCCAGAGGGGTATCGAGCGGTGTTCAATTTATATGTTGTGGAGGGCTATTCCCATAGAGAAATCGGGGAGCTGCTTGAAATCAGTGAAAATACATCCAAATCCCAATTGTCCAGGGCGAAGGCAGCATTGAGAAAATTGTTAGAGAAAGTTATTTAGTATGGGGGATAATTACAAAAAAGATGGATTGGAAGATTTCTTCCGCAAACGACTGGAGGGCTTCGAAGAAGTACCCAGGGAGGATATGTGGCATAAAATTGCCTTTGAAATTCCTCCTAAACCGGCTGTCGTCTGGTGGAAGAAGCCATTTTGGTGGATGAGTGGCTCGGTTTTGATCGGGCTGGGGATTTTTTTTTGGCAATGGAATGTTCAAATCACTAAATATAAATCCATTATAGAAACACAGCATAAAACCATTACTGCACTACAAAAATCCAGCACCACAACGAAGCGATTAGATCCGGTCGAGGTCGATGATTTGGCTGCTTTAAAAAATAAGCAAGAGTCGGATGAGACAATCGCCCAACTGGGAGGTTTACCGGAAAAAGAAACTTTTACAAAAGAGGGCAGGACTCCACCATTAAAAAAGGCAGATGGAAATACCCGTAAGTTGGACTCACCACCTTTTAATATAGAAAAGGAATTGCCGAAGGATGAATCTTTTGACCCTGTTATGGCGCAAAAAAAAGCTTCGGAAAAAAATACGGATTTGCTGGAAAAAACCGGGCTGGGTAAGATCGATTCGCTGGATGAACACCGGAAATCTTATGTAGTAGCCCGGACGGTCAAAAAGTTGCCTGCTGCCGGTAAAAAACAATTGGCCGGATCACAGATAATTCCTGTTTCTGTGCAAACATCCCTGAAATACAGACCTTCGCACGAAAAAAGACTGGGCTTTTATTTTTCGTTACAAGCCAGAGATTTGGTGACTTTATTCGAAAGGAGTTTTATTCGGAATGCTTCTTTTGCAACAGGAGAGGCATTCGGGTATCAGGTTTTCGCCTCCCCTCGGTTACAATTGGGTATTTTGGCGGGGCTTCAGCTCAATCGTAAATGGAGCGTAGCAATAGGGCTCGGTCTAAAAAGGACACATATTAACTTTAGCGATTTAAAAGAGTTTGTCTATACGGATGAGGTATTTAATACACTTAATTCGCAGGGAGACCCCATGGGGGTTTACGATGCCTGCTCCTGTACCCCAAGTCCGACTATTGCTTATCAATTTGTCAACCATTTAGGGAATGATGGCAATGATATAGGAGAAGGGGACGCTTTTGAGGTGAATGCTTATTATAATTATTTTATGGAATATGTCAGTATTCCGCTTTGGGTCAGATATCGAATAGGGAATAGACGACTTCATGGGTTTGCAAGAACCGGTATCTCTTGGAATATTTTGACTTCGAGCAGTTACGGATGGAATCAAGCCAGCATTTCTTTTGACAGAATCATGTTGCAGCAGGCCGAATTCGTCGATGGTGGGCTTAGTAATACTTACCTCGAATTAGGGCTTGGCGGTGGATTGGAATACGATATCAATATTCATCATTCAATTGGGCTGGAAGCTTCATTTTATCGTTCTTTGTCCACTGTATTGGGAGGGCAGCAAAGTGCGATGGGCGTAGGGCTGGAGTATAAATACATATTTTAAATTTCGGATTTTCGGATTAGTAAGCGGAACGAAGCCATAGCGAAGTGAAGATTGCTAATCCGAAAATCCGAGCCGAAAATTCTTGTTTTTTATTTTCTCAAATCCAACATCAGGCCATTGTCTTTTCCAAGCATATAGTTGGGTAATTTACCATCCCATTTGTCGATCCATTCCAGTTGGATAATTTTGGGATTGGTAGCGATAGACGTTCCTTTAATTTGAAGGGCTTTAGCCTCCCCTTCTGCATATTGAATGGCAATGTCTTTGTCAATTTTTGCCTGTTTGAGTTTTTCTTCCTTTTGTTTGGTGACTTCAAACAGCCGGAGAGCTTCCTGCTCAGCCAGTTTTTTTTGATTGATAGCGTTTTCGTATTCTTTATTGTAATAAACCTCCCTGATGTCGATTTGATTGATGGTGATTTTATACGTTTCAATTTCGTTTTGCATTCTGGACAGGACATTTTCCTGTATTTCTTCTCTTTTGGTGGAATAGACCTCAATAGGGCTGTAATCGGAGACGGTCAGGGCGAGTGCTGATTTGAGCTTGGCGCGGATGACATTTTCTTCCAGCCAGTGGTAACGACCATTTGTGCTGCCTACCTCATCGGTTACATTCTGATATATCCAACTGGCCTCGGATGGGATGATGTGCCAAAAGACACTGACATCAAAACCCATTTTAATACCGTCTTTGGTCGGTGCCCAAATAGCATCCGCATTGGCCCGGGCACCTTCTCCTTCAGCATTGGCACAGGTATATACCCAGACTGTTTTGTCCATTTTGTAAACGTCATTCCAAGGCGGGATGATGTGCCAGCCTGTGGTGAGCTCTTCTTCGTTAACACCGGTAGGCGTGACGACTACCCCTACATTTTGGGCAGGAATTCGGACAATTAGCCCGCTAAGAAAGAGACCTATGATACCGACAATTCCTACTGCTGCGAATTGTGGTAATTGAAAACGACTTCTGGTGATTTTACTGACTAATCCTGCGATTCCATAGAAAAGTGCCAGAATAAAAAGCATTGAAATTCCTCCTCCCATGATGGTGTTGTTTTGTTATGATAATTAAATCAGCCACAAATAAGGGTTTTTCCATTAAAGAAGCAATTTTTTTTCGATTAATCGCCTGACAAATTCGATAATTAAGTATTTTGTAACAATAAATTATTTCCGTCATGCGTCGGAACAGGTTTCCGTCATTCGTCGGAACAGGGTACTATTTTGGGCGTGCCCCTCCGGTCGTTCCTCCCTCTGGGTCGGGCTATCCGTTCTTATGTACTCCTTCGTCCGTGCATACCACTTCTATCCCTCACGCAAGGGGAAAGCAAATTACTAATGCTCCCTCAATAGCTCTTTTTTCTTGCCCTCCCGCGCCTCGATCCTAAAGGAAGCCCTGCGCGCCTTGGTACATTGAAGCCTTTGACTCCCTCTTCCCCCTTGCGATCTTTGCGCTTTTTCCTTTGCGCTCTTTGCGTTTTCCTTTGACGCCTTATTTCCTTTGCCCGGCATTTCTTCCACCCCCTAATAACTCAACAGCTCAACAGCTTAACAACTCAACAGCTCAACAGCTCCTTTCCCCACCCGCGCCTCAGTCCTAACCTGCCTAGCCTGACGAATGTCGGATAGGAGGAAGCC
>CAZNCI010000384.1:0-3882 GCA_964571475.1 uncultured Saprospiraceae bacterium
ATGTCGGATACAGCCCTACACAGAACAATGTATATACCCAATGGAGAGTAAGTGCTTGTACCTAAAATTATTGCATGAAATCAAAGTTAAGTAAATTTTTTATTAACTTTGTGCTTGAAAGTCTCCACTGGGCATATGCGTGACCGTTATTAGTCCCTTTTTTTTATGAAAATTAAAAAATATGAAAATCCTTATTTATCTTTCTTTGTGTGCTCTTATCCTTTTAACTGTTTTGGCTTGTAAAACGACAAAATACTCCTCTGATGAACTGCCCGATCGACAGCTTTATTTTGGGAATGGCGGGGGATTTACCGGCGCGGTCAATGAATATATGCTCTTAGATAATGGGCAGTTGTTCAAACACGACTCTGGTGAATATACAGAATTGCCCAAAACGAAAAAAAAGAAAGCCCAGGCTCTTTTTAAAACTTATTATGACTTAAAATTGGATAGCCTCCAGTTTAGACGCCCTGGTAATATGTACTTTTACCTTCGAATGAAAGACAAGGAACAGGAGTATTTTACCAGTTGGGGAAATCCCAATATTTTACCTGATTCTACCATCGCCGTATTATACGATAATCTAATGGGCTTAATACGTAAGTCTAAATAGATCCCTTTGATTTTTAAAAATAAAATTTCAATAAAATGTACCTTAAAAAAAATGTATTTGTTGCTTTGTTAGTGGGGTTTGTTGCTCAGCTGTCTTTCGCTCAAATGAAGCCGGTAAAGCCCGGTAATATTCAACCATCAAATTTTTCGCCTGCGGATTTTTCACCTAAGATCAATCCAGCTTTAGGGGCACCTTTAACGAGCCGTTCCTTGTCTGCATTGAGCTATTTTACCCCCAGGGCTGTACAGTTGACATCGGCTGGCACGAGCATTAAGGTAGCGGTGAGAGGAGCGCATGGAATGCCAATTTTGATAAAAGGAACACTATCTATGGCGGCGCAGGATTTACCATTAAGAGAACAGGTTTTTGCCTATTTAGAGCAGGCAAAAGACCTGATGCATATCGAGCAGCCTGCTGAAGAATTTGTTATTACAAAAATTAATCAGGATAGCAAAGGACAGTTTCACGTCCGTATGCAACAACAGTATAAAGGGCTGGAGGTTTTTTCTGGGCAGCTTATTTTACATACAGAGAAAGGCGTGATTACATCCCTGAATGGACGATATTTTCCAACACCGGAAATGGAAGGGAGCCTATTGCCAAATATAAGTGAGGCAGCTGCTTTGGATGCGGCTTATGCTGATTTGAGGAAAAATACCCATGTGTTTCAGCTTTCTGCTCAGCAAAAAAAATATACAGCCGGACAGGATGTTCAACCCCAGCTTGTCATTATGCATAAAGACTTTGATGGGGAGAAAGAAACCCTATGCTGGAAGGTAAAGGCGATTCCAAATGTATTGGAAAATTGGGATTACTTCATAGATGCAACAACGGGGAGTGTCGTGAAAAAAATTACCCATACCTGCGCAGTTTATCCTGATGCATTGCGCAATATGAATACCAAAAATGAAACCGGTTTTGGTGTATTGCCACCTCCGGGTACATCCAACGGAAATGACCTGTTTGGTGACAACCAGAATATCAATATTTACCTTCAGGGCGGGACTTATTACCTGATTGATGCCAGTCGTGAAATGTTTGATAACGGATCTACCATCCCCAATGATGCCCGTGGGGCAATCATCACGGTTGACGCCCAAAATACACACCCTGCAAATGGTAATTTTGATGCTGTTTATTTTACAAATAGCAATAATGTATGGAATGAACCCAAAGCTATCAGCGCTCACTATAATGCTGGAATTTGCTACGAATATTACCGGCAAAACCATGGAAGAAATTCCATTAATGGCCAAGGAGGTAATATCCTTTCTTTTGTGAATGTTTCTGAAACTGATGGTAATGGAATGGATAATGCTTTTTGGAATGGTCAGGCTATGTTCTACGGTAACGGAGCACAGGGATTTAATAAACCTTTACAAAAGTCGTTAGATGTAGCGGGACATGAAATGACACATGGTGTGATACAAAGTACGGCAGGGCTCATATATGAAAGTCAGGCTGGTGCTATCAATGAAAGTATGGCCGATGTATTTGGTCATTTGATGGAACCCAATGATTGGCAAATGGGAGAGGATGTCGTCAATACCGCTTATTTTCCCTCGGGTGCATTACGTGATTTATCCAACCCCAATCAGGGCGGGAGTAGCCTAAGTGATCCGGGCTGGCAGCCGGCACACATGAATGAATACCAAAATTTGCCCACCACGCCCCAGGGAGACAATGGAGGGGTACACGTCAACAGTGGTATTCCCAATAAAGCATTTTATCTTTTTGCCACCAGTGTTGGAGGGACTAAGGCTGGCAAGGTTTATTATCATGCATTGCAAAATAATTTGACCGCTAATGCACAGTTTATTGATTTGAGACTGGCAATTATTAGTTCTGCCAATACACTGTATGGCGCAACAGAAGCCAATGCGGCCGCCAGTGCTTTTGATCAGGTAGGTATTTTGGGCGGTAGCGGAAGTAGTGATCCAACAGACTATACTTCAAACCCCGGAGATGATTTTGTGATTGCAACAGATGCAGATAAAAGCGCCTTGTACATATATGATGGCAGCAATGTTTATGGTTTGACCAATGACCCAATACTCAGCCGGCCAAGTATTACTGATGACGGGGCTTTTATTTTGTATGTCGCTGCTGATAATACCATTCGGATACTTTCTTATGATCCGAATACTCAGGATTACTCGGAAGATTACCTGGAAAGTAATCCACAGACGATCTGGCGAAATGTGGCAATTTCCAAGGATGGTTCCAAATTGGCAGCCTTGACGACGGATTATGATAATACCATTTTTGTGTATGATTTTAATACTCAATTTGGACAATATATCGAGGTGAGAAACTCCACCTCCCAGCAAGGTGTTTTTACCAATGACCTGCAATATGTTGATTTTATCGAATGGGATTTTGTAGGAGAAGAAATTTTGTTCGATGCCTATAATGTGTTGGATGATGACTTTGGAAATACCAGTGATTATTGGGATATTGGTTTGATTCGGGTATGGGATAATGCCAGTAATACCTTCGGAGATGGGTTTGTCTTTAAAATCTTTAGCGGATTACCCGAAAATTCCAGCGTAGGCAATCCTACCTTTTCAAAAAACAGCCCTTATATTATTGCACTGGATTTTATTGAGGACAACAATGGCTCTATTGATAATTCAATCCTGGGTGTAAATATCCAAACGGGAGATGTAGAGACTATTTTTGAGAATGCTATTTTGGGTTACCCCAATTATTCCATTGATGATACCGGTTTGATATTCGACGCTCATGATAATGATGGCAATCAAATAATAGCTTATATCGGCCTTAATAGCGATAAAATTACGGCAAGTGACAATGCTCAGGTATTTTTGAATGGAGGGAAATGGGGTGTTTGGTATGGTTTGGGACAGCGGGATTTGACTGCCACTCCGGCAACTAATATGGAGGATTTGGACATCGGGATTTTTCCTAATCCAACAACTGGTCATTTGACCGTGAGTTTGAAGTCATCGGAAGTTCAGGAAGTGGTGATAACAACTTTAGACCTGACTGGTAAAATCATCAGGCAGCAAAAGTATCAGTCCTTTGTCGGGCAAAATGATATTGGAATAGACTTAAAAGGGCTTGGTGCGGGAATTTATGTAATGAAAATTGCAACCAGAGATGGCATTGCATTAAGCAAGGTGGTGGTGGAATAGTTTTTGGTGGTGTACTAAATGTAATGCTAATATCATCGCCACGAATGCTCGAATTTTCTTGGTGCGCCAAGGAAATTCGTGCATCCCGCAAGGGTGCGGGACGGGTCTTGT
>CAZNCI010000385.1:0-3860 GCA_964571475.1 uncultured Saprospiraceae bacterium
TTAGTGACTTCCTCTTTTGAGGCTAATCCGATGAAATATTAGTGGTGTACTAAATGTAATGCTAATATTATCGCCACGAAACTTGTCCCGCAGTTATGAGAGGTGCACGAATTTTCTTGGCTCGCCAAGAAAATTCGTGCATTCGTGGCAATTTAAAAGAAATTTTTAGTAACTTCCTCTTTTGAGGCTAATCCGATGAAATATTAGTGGTGTACTAAATCTAATGCTAATATTATCGCCAAGAAAATTCGTGCATCCGTGGCAATTTAAAAGAAATTTTTAGTGACTTCCTCTTTTGAGGCAGCATTACATTTGATACACTACCGAAATATTTTGGCTTCAGCCTATTTTTATCATTAAAAAAAAGTACATTCTGTTCATTTATTCCCCAGAATAAAGTCCCGTTTATCCATAAGCAATCTACTTCAATTTTCCTATATGGAAATAGCGGTCTTCATTATGCCTCATATACATGCTATCCTGATATTCACCCAGAACATTCGGGTATCTTGATGGTTCAATAATGAAATTTGCATCACTTGGAAAGTCTTTTAATAAGCGCGGAATAATGGCACCTCTTGTGATGCTGAGATAAAAAGAATTAGTGGGTTGCATCAATGATTTTTTATAAACATAGAGTGGCTCGTTCTGTAATTTATGCGCTACATTAACAGAGGTGGTTTTCACTTTGATGCCATTGTCATTCACAAGTCGGTCAGGTAATACAAACCAATTAAACCCAATACGGGCGATCAGTAATACACCAATAAATAAAACCAGCCTATTGTCTTTATTTTTAAAAAACAAAAAACTTAATACTGACATACTCAGGATAAGAAAAGCCACTTTCAGCCCAATATTCGCCAATTCATAATTCCGCTCCACAAATAAAGGTACCGCACTTCCCAATACAAATACAAACATTAAAGCCGCAAATAACCCATCGACTATTTTTCGCTTTTTAGAGGTAATTTCCGTTTCATAAAAATAAACTCCAATGATAAACAACAAAGGAAATAACATTAAAACATACCTTGGATAAACCCTTGGAGATGTCCAATAAACGGGAATATTTACGACGAACACCAAGAATAGAAAAAACAAAAAGGGGGTCAATTTCAACCGTGGTATTAAGTCTTTTCTAAAAAAGTATATGAATAAAAAACTCCAGGGCAAAAAATGATAACTCATCTCAAAGGGGAAGCTGACCAGATGAATCACTGTCTTTTTGAAACTTTGCTCTAAAATCGTCCGGCTGGAAGCCTGCTCCAACAAGCCGGAGGTTATCATGAGCGGCGTATTGTAAATACTTGAAGTAAAATAATACCCGCCTATGATAACAGCAAACAATAAGATTCCCTTGAGATGGGCCCATGTGATTAATTGCCGGGCCTCCTTTTGGTATAAAAACCAAGCGAGCAGAGTGGAAAATTGAAATAATATAGAAGGAAAACCCTTGAGCAAAAAACCAATTGCGGCAAGCAAATACGACAAAACAAATAAACCGGTCCAGTTTTTCTTTTTTGAATACTGATAAATCACCATAAAGGACGTAAACGTCACCCACGAATATGTAATATCAATCAATGCCAAAAAAGAATCCCAGAATAACACCCGACCACTGGTTATAAAAGCAAAAGCACTAATGAAGGCTATTTTCTGATTCAGGTTTATTTTGACAAAATAATAAATCGTCGCAGCAAATCCAAGTACGGACACCACCGTTGGCAGTCGGGCTATCAGCTCATCCCAACGACCAAATAGCTCGAAAAACACCAGCAAAATCCAATTAAATAAAGGCGGCTTACTATAATAATTTGTCGCATGAATCGTCGGGACGATATAATTCCCTGATTTTTTCATTTCAAAAGCAATCAAAGCCCTCATGGCCTCGTCATCAATAAACGGGAGCAACCCCAAATTAATTAACAGTGCAGGCAAGACCAGAATTATTGCCAGCCAATAAAATAAATTATTTCTTACGGACATTCTTTTCAAGATTAGACAAGGCTGGTTTTATCCTTTCCAAGGGTGATGATTCTTTTTTTATAAAGTGCCCCAATGGCTTTTTTATATGTTTTTTTGCTTACACCAAAAAGTCGATAAATTTCCTCCGATGGTGATTTATCCGTTACGGGAATAGCGCCTCCATTCTTTTTCATCATCGCCAAAATTTTAGCTTCGGTTGAATCAATTTTTGCCATGCCGGACTTTTGCAAAATCAAGTCAATCTTGCCATCCTCCCGCATTTTTTTGATAAAGCCTTTGACCTTATCTCCAATGTTTAAGGGTTGGAATACTTCACTTCGATAAACAACCCCGGTATGTTCTTCGTTTATCAACACCTTAAATCCAATAGGGGTTTGCTCATATACCATCAAGTCAACCTCCTCCTCTTCCTTATAAGCAGGCGGCTCTTCCGACAAAAAATCCTTTATACGGGAAGAGGCTACAATGCGCTCCGTCACTTCATCCAAATAAATGGCTACGACATATTTTTCACCAACCCGCATTTTTCTTTTTTGCTCAATAAAGGGAACCAAAACATCCTTGGGCAATCCCCAATCCAAAAAAGCACCAACACCACTTACCGCCACCACTTCTAAATAAGCAAATTCACCAACTGTAGCAAGAGGCTTTTCGGTAGTCGCGATCAGGCGATCTTCAGAGTCAGTATATAAAAACACTTCAATGGCATCTCCGGGCCTGACCCCATCGGGCACATAACGCTTGGGGAGCAGTATTTCTCCTTCATCCCCTCCATCCAAATACAGGCCAAAATCCACAGTTTTGACAATCTCCAATTTATTATAACGACCAATTTCTACCATAAAAAAATATTTTCTGTCGCAAAATTAACTAAATTGCACGACAAACACTTTGAATATGTATCAAATCACCATTTTAATTAGTTTTATTTTTGGATTAGCCGGCTGTATCGGGTCTAATTCAAGTGCTCCGCCAGCGAGGACAACTACGCCCGGGGACACCCTTGAATTGATTGTTAAGAAAGATAGTCTTCCGCCTATCCCGATTCACTACGATTATGATACTAGCCAATGGACAGAATTGAAAAATCTGGACACAAGCATCCAAATCATCATGAAGTATGCCACGACCGATAATTTTGTCAAAGAAGTCATGTATCCATGTTCCCGCTGTTTTTTACGACCACAACTCGCCTTACAAATTGTAAAAATACAGCGCGAATTACAAACCAAAGGTTATGGCTTAAAAATGCTGGACTGCTATCGCCCCAAACCCATTCAGCAAAAATTGTGGGATAAAGTCCCGGATGCCCGTTACGTCACCCCTCCCCAAAAAGGCTCTATGCACAATAGAGGACAAGCCGTTGATTTGACATTGGTGGATAAGAACGGAATAGAGTTGGATATGGGGACTCCCTATGACTTTTTTGGAGAAAAAGCCTATCCCGCCTACACTAATTTACCCGAAGCCGTTCTGCAAAGAAGGCGCTTATTATCAGATGTAATGGTCAAATATGGGTTCAAACCTATTCGGACGGAATGGTGGCATTTTTCATACCCCAAGGCACCATCCCCTATTTCTGAGATGGTTTGGGAATGTGAATAGGTTGGATTGACAATCGTCGCTTTTTATAACGAATGTTTTGCATTTTTGGGCGTCCCACTCCACAGTTGTGACCAGTTCACCTAGCGAGATAATGGGCTATCCACGGATGCCGCCCCGATGATCATCCATTCCTATCTTTCATGCTGACACTTGGGGGTGGGGGATGTCTATAATGAGGGCATATCCCCTCCCTGCCTGCACGCGCCTCCCAGCGTCGGGGTCGCTACGTCCATAGGCTCACTATTCGTTCGGCCTCTCCGCAAAGC
>CAZNCI010000386.1:0-3842 GCA_964571475.1 uncultured Saprospiraceae bacterium
CAATTTCTTCTCCAGGATGGTTAATTACATCTGGATACATTCCAAATCTCAATCTATCTTCGAGTTGTCTTTCAGCCATTAGATACCCTTTATAATCTTCCAATTCTTCCCAACTAATGGGAAACAGTTCATATTCCCATTTTCTACCTGTTAATGACTCATTTAATTCATTAAAAAGCGAAAATGATGACGATCCACTAATCCACAACTGGACATCTTTAAACTGGTCAATAATAATTTTCATCGTCAAACCAATATTGGTTATGCGCTGGGCTTCATCTATAAAAACAACTTTCTTATTTCCAAGAAGAACTCTAATTTGTTCTGTATTAGGTGTGTCAAGTACTGTTCTCGTTACAGGGTCATCTCCATCAAAAAATTTGTAATCAACGCCTTCTAAATATTTTAAAATCAAGGTCGTTTTACCAACTTGACGAGGCCCTATTATCATGATAGCTTTACCTCTGCCAACCTTTGAATGAATTCTATTACTTAAAGTTCTCTTTATCATGGTACAAAGTTAAATAATAAAATTCACTTATTATTATACTTTTACGTGATTTAATTCACTTTTAATTATATTTTTTTAAGAAATTTACCTTAATGCTTGCTGGTGTATTAAATGTAATGCTAAGATTCTTGGCTATTTTAAAAAAGGAACTTTTAGTGACATCCTCTTTTGGGGCAGCATTATATTTGCTGTACCACCAAAATAAAGACCTTTAAAAATCAGTACCACACTACATATTTTCGACAGCGGATTATATTAGTGGTGGCTTAATAATTAAGTTATTCCTATATTAAATACCTCCTGTTTTTTGTCTGGTCAAGCCAATAAATGGAGCGTTCCGCCTGGCGACCCGACAGGTTTACCGGGGAATGCTTAGACGCTATATAACTTTATTGTCATAAACTTCAACAATAGTTGAATCAAAAAAAACTTACCTTTGCATTCATTCAATCATATTCCATCGAAATGGCAAAAAAAAATATTCTTAGGGCACATGCGGAAAATCTTTTTGTTAAGGAACTGACCGCGCTGAAAAAGGCTGACAAAGGGTATCAACCCGAAAATTGGAAATTATCCCCGAAAATGGTGGTGTTGTATATTTTGGGTGGAAAATTAGACAATGGCACGGTCATTACACCAAAATATTTCGGGCAAAAAAAATTGATTGAGCAAGCGGTGGCTACATTGGTGACCGACCGGGCTTTATTGCTGACCGGTAGCCCGGGCACGGCTAAAACCTGGGTGTCAGAGCATTTGGCAGCGGCTATCTCCGGAGACTCCACTTTATTGGTACAGGGCACTTCCGGTATTAGTGAGGATGCCTTGCGGTATGGATGGAATTACGCCCAGTTATTATCCAATGGTCCTTCGATGAAAGCATTGGTGGCAAGCCCTGTGATGAAAGCCATGCAGGAAGGAAAAATAGTTCGAGTGGAGGAATTGACCAGAATTCCGGCCGATGTGCAGGACGCCCTGATTACGATTTTGTCCGAAAAAGCCCTGCCCATTGCTGAATTAAACGATGAAGTACAGGCACAAAGAGGGTTTAACCTGATCGCAACAGCGAATGACCGGGATAAGGGAATTAATGAACTATCCAGCGCCTTGCAACGGCGTTTTAATACCATTTCTTTGCCATTACCCGCTACATTAGAAGAGGAGATTATTATTGTAAAACATCGCCTGGAAAGTATTCAGTCTGCTTTGCCCAAGGGAAAGGGCATCATCGCTGAAGAAGAGATTGAGAAATTAATCACTATTTTCAGGGAGCTGAGAAGTGGAAAAACGGAAGATGGCCGCAATAAAGTAAAAACGCCATCCGGAACATTAAGTACCGCAGAGGCTATCTCCGTTGCCAATAATAGCCTTGCCATGGCGCAATATTTCGGCAATGGAAAGGTGACGGCAGAAGAACTGGTATCCAGTATGACGGGTACGATTATCAAAGATACGGAAAAAGATGGGGTGGTTTGGAAGGAATATCTGGAGACCATCGTACGATATCGAAAAGGGTGGGAGGATATTTATAAATTTGGTGTGGAATAGTAAATGTGAATACGAATGGGGCAATTTTAGTGCCCAAAAGGTTCATCATCGGACAGGTAGGGAAGTAAATACATTTAAATATAGTTAATATAAAAATCATGTCGAAAGAAATCTCACATTCTGAGAATTATCAGGATGAATTGGAGCGTTATATGAGTAGAAAAAAATCTGCCGTAGCACTTCAAAATTGCATTGGGAAATTACTCGTTGATCAATCCATCGAATTGGTCTTTTTTCGGAATCAGTTAATGGATGTGACCATTAGTGATATTTTGCGCCTGCACAAGTATGCCAGGAAGGTCATTGGGGAGGAAATTAGTGTATTCGACTCTTCTTCTTTAGCACAGGTACTCTCTGAAATGCATTTGGCTCCAGCCAAAATAGATATAGGAAAACTTGCCTACGAATGGTCGCTTGAAAAAGGAAATTTTTCTTCCCAATCCGATTTTTTAAACCATAAATTAAATGGTTTTTCCTCTCTTGATACCAAGCCAATTGAACCGAGAGATGTCGTTTTATTTGGCTTTGGGCGGATAGGGCGTCTGGCTGCCCGGGAGTTGATCCGTCAGGCAGTTGGCAATCAATTGAGGTTGCGAGCCATCGTTTTGAGGAGTGTGGACAAAAATTCGATCAAAAAGAGGGCGGCCCTTTTTGAAAACGACTCGGTACACGGTCGGTTTGCCGGTACGGTTGAGGTGGATTATGAGAATATGTGCCTAATTATTAATGGGCAGCGGGTGCACCTCATCGCTTCCAAAAATCCCGGCGAAATTGACTATACCACTTTTGGAATTAAAAATGCCCTCGTGATCGACAATACCGGTGTTTATCGGGATCAGGATACCCTGGATATTCACTTAAAAGCCAAAGGAATTGATTTGGTGTTATTGACAGCTCCGGGCAGTAATATGCCCAATATCGTGTATGGGATCAATCATCGTGAGCTGGATAGAGACCACACCCAACTCTATTCAGCAGCCAGTTGTACGACCAACGCGATCAGTCCGGTATTAAAAGTGATTCACGATAAATTTGGGATCAAAAAAGGGCATTTAGAGACCATTCATGCCTATACCAATGACCAAAACCTTTTGGATAATATGCACAAAAAAACAAGAAGAGGACGATCGGCTGCCATTAATATGGTGATTACCTCCACGGGTGCAGGTAAGGCAGTGGCCAAGGTTATTCCCGATTTGGCGGGTAGATTGACGGCGAGTGCAGTTCGCGTTCCCACGCCCAATGGTTCTTTGGCTATTTTGAATTTGGATTTGGAGCAATCGACGACTAAGCAGGAAGTACTTGAAGTCATGCAGGAAGCTGCTTTTAAAGGGCATTTGGTCAATCAGATTTTCTTTTCCATCAATGAGGAGTTGGTTTCTACTGATATTATTGGCAATGATTGCTGTGCTGTTTTTGATAGTCCGGCTACCATTGTCCGCCCGGATGGGGATAATGTGGTTCTTTATGTGTGGTACGATAATGAATTTGGTTATACCAGGCAGGTCATCCGATTGGCCAAATATATTGCGAAGGTAGGGCGTAATATTTATTTTTAGGTGGGATAGCTGTCGCCAGACGTTTTATCCCAATTAGGCGGTAATAATTGTTGCAGCTATTAAAATCAAGGGGTGGGGGATTAGGTTTGAGGTATGCTTTTTTTGAAAATTTATTCGTAAATTCACCGATGAAATAGTCTTTGAAAATCAGGTATTGGATATGCACTTATAGAAAAAGTTTGAGTCCACGCTGAAAATTAAAAATTATGCAAAAAGTAAATATATTA
>CAZNCI010000387.1:0-3789 GCA_964571475.1 uncultured Saprospiraceae bacterium
TCTCGCCCGGATGTTACCATCGAAGCTGCTATTACTGCCTTCAAAGCCGGTAATCAGATTTTGTTGAAAGGGGGGAAGGAAGCACGAAATTCCAATTTGTTTTTAGTCAGCCTTTGGCACCAGGCATTACAGCAAAATGGGGTGGAAACCGATTGGGTGACCTATTTGGATATTAATCGCACGGAGATGCAAAACCTTATCAAAGAAAATACCCACAAAGCCGATCTCATCATCCCAAGAGGCGGGGAGGGCTTGATTAATTTTATTAAAAACAACAGTAGCGTCCCTCTGATTGTCAGCGGACGTGGTAATAATTTTGTTTATATTCACCATGATGCCGATGTCGAAATGGCAACGGCTATTGTCCTTAATGGCAAAAGCCGTTTAAGCGTCTGTAATGCGACCGATAAGGTCTTAATCAATGCTGCTCTGCCTGATTTGGAAGCTCATTTGGATCAATTAATTGCTGCACTCGGAAATGAGGGAATTGAAGTGGTGGGTGATACAAAAATTACTGCCCTCCGAAAGGCCGTAAAACCAATGAAAAATACCGGGGTTTTTTATGAAGAATTTTTATCCCCAAAAATTGTATTGGCATTGGTGGACACTGTGGAGGAAGCAATGTCTATGATTAACGAATACTCCGGTGGACACACGGCAACAATCGTTGGGCAGGATGAAAAAGCTGCTGAAGCATTCCAACATCAGGTCGATTGTGCTGCCGTTTGTCACAATACCTCTACTCGTTTTACCGATGGCGGTGAGTTTGGCGTTGGGGCAGAAATCGCCATTAGTACCCAGAAGCTCCATTTTAGGGGCCCTCTTGGCGCTTCCGAATTGGTGACTAATAAATGGTTTGTAAACGGAAATGGACAGATAAGATAATGGAAAAACCAATCATTATACTCAAAATTGGCTCTTCTACATTGACCGCAGGAACGCGCATCATTTCCCGTGGGAAGATTGAAGATGTCGCTCGACAATTGGTCGAATTGCGTGATAAATACGCCGTGATTATTGTCTCTTCCGGGGCAATCGCCACCGCCAAACAATTTGTCAAAACCGATGAATGGCAGGATGTCGTACACTTCCGGCAGGCAATGTCCGCCATCGGCCAACCCAAATTAATGCAAATTTATCACGAAGTCTTCGGTGATTTCAATTTACAAATTGCACAGTGTTTATTGACCTATAAAGATTTTGAAGAAGGGGAGTCTCGTAAGAATACTTATAACACCCTGAAGGCCTTGCTCCACCATGGTTTTATCCCCATTGTGAACGAAAATGACACCGTCGCTGTCGAGGAGTTAATCGTCGGTGATAATGATAAACTGTCGGCACACGTCGCCGTTCTGGTCGATGCCCAATTGCTGGTTTTAGCCTCTGATATTGATGGTATTTACGATAAAAACCCACATTTACACCCCGATGCCCGGTTATTCAAACAAGTCAATGACATTGCCGAAGTTGTCGATTGTATCGAAGAGATAGCGGGTGGATTGGGCACCGGAGGCATGACCTCCAAATTGACCGCCGCTAGAATTTGCAGCGAAAAAAATATCGAAATGATTTTGGTAAATGGCGGTCGATCCCGTTTCCTGATTGATAGTTTGAATAATAAAATTCCGCATACCAAATTTATGAATAGATAGATTTTTAGGGGAAACACCTCACTCCTCAAGACCAATCCTCGCCCTGTGCTCATCCCACAGCCCCACTAAAATGCTATTCCCTTTATCATCGACTTTAAGCCCGCCATATTTTGCTTTTACGTATTTTTCGGCATCCCCTTCCTGAAAAAAATATGATTCCGCGCCAATCCTGATTATTCGATTTCCTATATGGTATTTGATGAGGTATTCGCCCGTTTTGAGCGGCAGTAACTCTGTTTGAATTCGAACTCTTTCAGCGATGCCGCTGGAATCGGATTTTACAACACAAAATCCCTTTTTTGCCATATTTTTTTGATCAATATTGGCCGCTATTTTGTATCGTAAATTCATATAGTCGCCCTGTATTAATGATCGGGGATCGACAGGCGCTAATTCCAATAACAGTAGTTTTCCATCGGAAAGAATAGCTTCCTTTTGGATGATGGATCGAGCAAATAACCCCAATACGATCAGGAGGTTTACCAGAATGATGACTTGTTTGTATTTTTTCATTACTTTTTTTTTATGGGCCACCACGCTAAAGAAAAGCACGAAAATAAATTACGCTTTTGTTTTTCATAATAGTTAACTAAGTGGTTTATTTATAAGAATGTTAACCATTTGGAAGACCCAAAAAGCGTAATTTATTATTTGCACAATACTAAGGCGTGGCCGGGCTATCCACTCCTACCGGCTTCCTATCGTCAGCCGATACCGTTACTATCCCTTGTCCGGGATTTTACTAATAAATACAAGCCAGTAAATACCAGACCAGAAAGAAAAAGTATAATAGATTTTGTTAATAATGTAAGATTTAAATCATAATAATATTGAGCAATAAAATACGTCAGTGCAGTCACCCCCAAAGCCAGCCCCGTTTTGTAATTCACCCGAAAACTAAGCAGAATAACCAAAATTGCACCCAAAATTGCTGGTGAATAAGCAGTCGTGATGGCGATGATTAGTACTAATAAATAAACGGAGATTTTTGTGCTTTGTTTCTTTACTTTTAATAACGCTAAAATTAACCATATTATATAAGAAAGAACCATAAATAATACAAATGTTGTTACCCAGTTGTATTCAACATTTACTGGAATCAGGTTCCTTTTTCCCAAGCCAGTCAATGGAAACAAAAAGGAAATTATTAGGCCAATCCTGGCAGAATCATATAAAGCTGCCAGTTTTTTATTACCGGTGATGATTTTTGCTTCATTCAGCATCAGGTAACTTAATAATAACGCGATGGAGAGGGTATAAAGATGCAGGAGATTGTAAACTTCATTGATGGCGATTAAGCTCAAAAAACTGCCGCTAATGGCAAGGAATGCTAAGAAGCTTAAAATGTAATTTTTTGTTACCCATAAAGTGGCTATTGCGATGGCAATAAAAAGAATGGGGACTATATTATCATTCGCGTGCATCTGCATTAATCCGGCTGTTATCAGCGCCAATCCAATTAAATAAAGTGAGATACTAAGGGTATCAATACTCAATCTGTCATAGGCTTTATCCATCCAGATGGCCGCAATGACACTACCCAATCCAAATAGCAACAAACTTGCCTCCGAATCAAATAATCCGGCAATTCCCAAAAAGGCAACAAATGCGACCGATGCCAAAAATCCACCCAGGATGGAGAGCAATTTAATGGATAGACTCGATTGCTTATTTTTATGCTTTTCAATTTCATGCAAGACAGCCACTCGGTCGGCGAGAAAGGAGTCCCCTTCCGACAATTCAATGCGGTCGATCGTGTCAATAATGTGTGCTTCCTCATTCATCGTTCCACTGTTTTTGAAGGTGAATAAGGTTCCTTATAACCAGCGTGATGCTGCTGACGACAAAAATACTAAGGATGAAAAATGTCCCCGCTCCATCCGACCATTTAATTAGAAGGGCGGATAATATCACAATGACACTAAATGGGATGATCGTTAAATAAATACCTTCTTTGTTTTTTAAGCCATAAATATAGCCTAGGGAATACAATAATATCGCCAATGCCAGGAATACCCAAAAATCAATTTTTGGATGTGAAAAAACACCTAAAATAATCCCCCATGTCGAAAAGGAAATGCCCCCTATTGCCAATAAGTTTGTCAACCATTTGGGCTTTTTAAATGCTTCAGCGTAT
>CAZNCI010000388.1:0-3780 GCA_964571475.1 uncultured Saprospiraceae bacterium
TATTCCGCTTCGTCCGAGCCCATTTGATTGTTTTTGTGTAAATTATCAAACATATTGCTGAGTTTAAACATTTCGTCGAGCGTGTCGTCTAGGTAGAAATCTAAATCGGGCACTCTTCTGAGGTGTTTTTTTATTCTATTGGCGAAAGCCTGTTTTAATTGACGTTTGTTTGCTTGCATTTGCAGGATGACTGCTTGTTTATTATCTGTATTAAAAACACTTAAATAAATCTTAGCCAAACTTAAATCCGGGGTGATTTTTACGAGCGTGACCGTAACGAGAGGCTCAATACCATAAACATAAGATCCTTCCTGCTGAAGAACTATGCTAAAATGTCTTTTAATCGTCTCTGCTACCTGTCTTTGTCTTTTTGTTTCTTTTGCCATGGCGCAAATATACGCTAATTGGGGTAATATTACGATTATAAAAAGGAATTTTACGCTTTCGTTCCCTTTAGATTACTAAGTTCTGAGCCATGGTTGTTTTATACAGTGGGCTTAAAAGCCTGAGAATATTGACTGATTTTTGTCCATCGGTTGAAATTGTCGTAAAATGAAAACCTTGAGGATTTTTCCCTAATCAATAATTTCCAATAATTAGCTGATGATTCTTATTCAAAAGAATTGAGCTAGGACATTTTTTGTTTTATTGAAAAAACTTTTATCTTTACGGAGGCTATTTCTCTCAAAAGAATAACAATCAACCATGAAAAGTATTTTACTGAAACTCTCGGTATCATTATTTGTCTTAATGATGTTTGCAAGGGGTAATGCCCAAACTTTTGCAACGGATTACACCACTTTAAAAAGTAAATCCCCGATTCCTAATTCGATTTTAACCAGTACTGCCCAAAAAAGCCATGTTGATATTGCTGAAAATTTGGGTAAAGCAGAGAGTCGTAAATTTCAAAAAAAGAAGACGACCTTTATTATTCAGACCAACTATCTGCTGGATCAGGTTTTAAAGGGTGATTTATTGCTTTTTAATACGTCGCTTAATCGGCTGGTAGATCGAGTAGGGCTTCAATTAATGGGGGATGAAATTGCAGCGGATGGGGTGCATTTTTTTATTATAAAATCTTCTGCGGTCAATGCCTTTTCTACTGACCGGGGAGATATTTTCATTACGCTGGGGTTGCTTGCAAGGCTGGAGACGGAGAGCGAACTGGCTTTTGTATTAGGGCATGAGTTGACACATTATCAGCTCAAACACAGCATGAATACTTTTGTTCAGCATGATAAGTTGGAGCAGGATCATCGTCGGGTTTTTCGCGAGTCTGTTGGTTTGTTAGTTGCGAAAAGTAATTATTCGAAGGAATTGGAATTGACCGCGGATAAAGAGGGGGTTGTTTTGCTGGAAAAAGCGGGTTATAATCTTCAGGGAGCTGTCCGTCTTTTAAATGTTTTGAAATATGCACATACGGTGATTTATCAGGATACGGTTGAAAAGGATTTTTTTGAGACGAATTACTTTAGGATTGACTCCTCAGATTGGGCGACAACCATAGAAGAAATAAAAGAGTTGGATGATGAAAACAAATATAGTTCTCATCCGAATACATCAGATCGGATTGAAAAAATATCAAATCAGTTTTTAGATTTTGATCGGGCTGAACGAAAGGAATTTATTACCTGGTCACGGACAGCCTTCGATAGCTTGGTTTTGGTGGCACAATTTGAGCTGGTTGATGTTTTGCTGAAGGAGCAAAATTACCAAGAGGCGATTTATAATTCTCTTACCCTGATGAAGCGATACCCCAATAATGCTTTTTTACAAAAATCCAGTACGTATGGGCTTTACGGGCTAGCTCAATATGCTCTTTTACAAAAGAAAAATGCGATTAAAGAGGATCGCACCTCGCAGGGAAATTGGGGGGCGATGGTTGGAATGTTTGATCAGCTATATCCCAAGGAAATTGGTATTTTAGCTGCTATTAAGTGTTGGGAGGCTCATCATAAATATCCGAAGGATGAAAAAATAAAATTAATGGCAAAAGATATGATAGAGGATCTGGTCATTTACGAGATAGAAAAGCCCTTTGAATATTTTAAAAAAGTATCGCCTCAGATGGATTCCGAAGCTTTGGAGCTGCACCCTTTGGCTTTGGCTTTTACCGACTATTTGGATGATCCGGAGTTTAGGGGTATTTTAGAGGATGGCATTAAGTACAGAAAAAGATGGCTTAAAAATAAAAAGGAGAACGAGGATATTAAAAAGAAGAAAGCCAAAGAACGAAAGGAACAATTGAGGGGTAAATCTCTGGGCTTAAAAAAGGTGGTGGCGCTTAATCCCTTTTACATTGTAGGAAAGGTGACTAAGAGAAAGGGCGCAATAGTCGATTATTTAAAATCAGAAGAAAGACAGATTGTGTTGAATAAATTGATTTCAGAGGTTTCTGCGTCCTTGAATTTGAATACTGTGATATTGGATATTAATGCGCTTCAAAGACCAGAGGCCATTGATGAGTATAACGATATTCAGGTGATTCAGTTATGGGGAGATGAATTATTTAAGCATCCGGATTATATTGTTGCGACTAATCATAACGAAGCGATGCAGATTTGTGATAAGTACGAAACGGGACATTTTATTTATCCTGGTATTGTCTCCTTCCATTCATCTGTTGGTCGGGGATTGAGATTTTTGGAACTTTTGCTGTATTCACGGGGGCTTATTCTATTGACGTACGTCACCCCTGCGACCTTGCCGGGGGCGCTGTATTTGAGTTTTCGGAAAAACAATGAATTGTTTTATTCCTTTTTGGCTTTTGATGTCAGAAATTACCGGCTAGAGTTGAATAATCAAAATCAGATGAAATTGAAAGATAGAAATGAGGTAGTGAAGAGCAACCTTTATTGGTCGATGAATCAATTAAAAAGAAAAAAGAAAAAATAATACAAAGTGAAATCAAAAATGAAAAAGGCAATAGTTTTGGCATTGATCCTAATTTTAGGTATCTATTCTGGTAAGACTCAGGGTATCGGACTAAGCGGGAAACGAATTTCCGTGTTTTACGATTTTGATTACTCAGGTGCGTTCGCTGCATTTATTATATTTGGAGAAGTTGACGGGAATTACTACAATGTACTAAATGATAAAAAGCCATCAAACATAAAAACGCTTACCAATATCCAGCACACTTTTCGGGTTGATTATGCCTTGCTTAGGAATATTTCGATAGGGGGGCTTGCTGCTTATTCCAGGGATGCTTATGAAATTATCGAACCGGCTCTTTTTACCAGAAATTATCAGGTGTTCAGCTATGGAATCACGCTCAAGGATTTCTTCTTAAAAAGGGGAGGTATTGCGCCCCTTGGTAATTATATGGGAATGAAATTTGTTTTAAATACCGTCAATGCGCACAATCGGGGGAATCCTAAATTATACGGTGATAATTATCGGGAGCATGAGTTTTCTTTTCACTTTCCAACAATAGGTTTTAGTTTAGGGCGGCAGGGTGTTCTTGCCAATAAATTATTATACAATGTTTCTTTTGAAGTAGGCATGAATATTTATATGTTGGGGAATTTTGAGGATCCTTGGCCTTCTGCTCATATTCCTGGCGCCCCCCTTTTGGGCAATTTGCCACCAATATTAAACACTTTGAATCGGAATAATCAATTCAGGTTAACCTTTGGGGTCGGAATAGCGCCATAGTGAAAAAAGTCAGGAGTTGAGTTGATTTTTTGTAAGTTCAAACTGGTTTCAGAGCATCTTCCTTATGCCGCTAATACAACTATTCGTCTCCCCCCCTATCGCTTTGGCGTTCTTCACTACCGG
>CAZNCI010000389.1:0-3769 GCA_964571475.1 uncultured Saprospiraceae bacterium
GTGAAGAACGCCAAAGCGATAGGGGGGAGACGAATAGTTGTATTAGCGGCATAAGGAAGATTCTCTGAAACCAGTTTGAACTTACAAAAGGTGGTTGGGCATGGAGAAAAAGACGATTTTTTGATTTTTTTTAGTAGAGTGACAAAAAATGGCACTGGGTGGGAGTAACTTTGGCGTGAAACGTTTCAAGGGGGATGCTGAAAACCCTACCTTTGGGCTGTAATAGAGTAGGCTTTTAGAAAATATCTTATTATCATGAAATTAACAACTAACAAAAAAATGAAATTTGAAAAAATTGATGACTCAAAGTTTGAAATTTTTTCTGGAACGAAAATTGCGTATCCTCATGCCGTTTATGGGGGATATAAGGGCGAAACTAGTACTGGATCAACTTCTGACCAAATTAAAAGTGGCTCAGGGAGTGGAGCGAAATTAGATCACACAGACAATCCTAGTGGTAAAGCAAATGATGGATTCAAATAGCTATTTATATATTGGTGGTGTATCAAATGCAATGCTAATATGCCTACCACGAAGCTTGTCTCGCATTTATGAGGGATACAGGAAGATTCCTTGACTCGCCAAGAAAACTCGTGCATCCCGCGTGGGTGTGGGACGGGCTTGTGACGCAGGAGGCATTACCGTGGCAATTTAAAAAGGAATTTTAGTGACTTTCTCTTTTGCGACAACATTACATTTGACACACTACCTGAATTTTTAATATCAGACCGTTAACTGATTTTTTCTATGTACAGGGGGCAGTTTCATATTATAATCTAAAAAACAATGATTAACGCTCAAAGAATTAAACTAAAAGTGTACTTAATTGCTACTTTTTGTTTCATCACTTGGATTTCTAGTTCTCAAAATCTAATTAGGAATGGAAGCTTTGAAGATCATTTAGCATCAGCTGGATTAAACGATAATTGGGCATTAGATAATTTTAAATATATCATGAAAGGCTGGGTGAGTTTGACTTCAAACCCAATACTTTGTGATTGCCAATATAAACCTGAAAAATGGAGATATAAGACTCGAAGTTGTAAGCGAACAAAACCTCATACTGGTTGCAATGTGCTTGAATTAGACTATAGTACAAGGTGTCTAAATTCTTCCCATACAAAAAGAGGATGTTCAACTTATTTAGGCAGGACACTCAGTGACACTTTATCCGTTGGCTCCATTTATCGAATTTCTTTTTGGCTATACATTCCAACCTTTCCTGAAATAGACCCGGACTATCCAGCCAATATTGGTGTAGGGCTGTATGAAAAGGAGTTCCGAGTCCCAGGTGGAGGTATGATTTCTTATCCACTACTACGAATAGATACGGTAATTTATAATCAGTGGTATCAAGTAGAGTGGTATATTCGTCCGACCTGTGAGATGAATTTTGCCGTATTTGGTGTATTTAGAACGAATAGTTGGCCCTTTACTTTTGATTTTAAATTTAATTACACGCCCTATTATATCGATGATGTTGCCATTGAGAAATGGACAAAAAAGATAGACTCTAAGCAGATAAAGGTCGCTTATGTTTGTAAGCCTATTCAGGAAGGGGGTAAAGCACTTCCGAATAAAATCAGGGGAGTAGATTGTTTTTTCGAGTCTAATTCTGCGATATTGACCACTAAAGGGCAGGCAAAACTGGACTCTTTTGCTATACGGATAAAAAAAGAACCTTTAGCTACTTTCACTATCTCAGGCTATACCGATAATCGAGGAGCTAATTATCTGGAGCTTTCACAAAAACGTGTAGAAGCTGTGTTGGAATACATGGAGTCAAAACACAGAATTCTTCCATTTAGATTTGTCCCGTTTTATAAGGGCATTCGCCAGCCATTGGGGTCTAATTTAACAGAATTTGGGCGAAAAAAAAATCGCCGCATTGAAATCCGACAATCCAATAGCGAGCTGGATGAAGTCATCTATCGGAACTTAATCACCAATATCGCCAAAGGAGAAATCTCAACCGCCTACAAACTTCTTTTTGCCTGGCTAAATCTCACTACTGATCGTAAAAAGATATGGATGTACTTCGATCCAAGGATTGATATTCTAAAAAAAGGTGTCCGCTGGAAGGAAGTCAAAAAACGAATTAAAAAAAGCTACCAGTCCTACCCCCATTCCAAACTTGCTTATACCCTTGACTCCCTCTGGGCAGAGGATCAAAAACCTCGAACACTCAAATATTATATTGAAAACTTAAACGCTTACTTCAACGACTCCGACAAAGGTCATACTATGTGGGATGTCAATTTCGAACTGAGTGATGATGAAATTTCGTCTTTGGATCAAAGAAATTTTCAGTGGTTGGACTCCCTCGTTAAAGTAGATGGTTGGCCTCGGCTGGAAGATATAGGTAAACGCCCTGCTAAAGCCGCTTTTCTAATAAGCACGCATTCTGAGAATGAAGAAGCACTCACGCGCTATTTACCATTAATCAAAAAGCTATGCTTGAAAGGTGAAGCAGAATGGCTGTGGTATGCTACCATGTACGACCGACTAAAAGTCATACAGCATAAACCCCAAAAGTATGGCACACAATATAAGGTACTACGAGAGGATAAATACGAATTATTCCCACTGGAAGATAAAACAAAAGTGAATAAGTGGCGTGAAGAAATTGGATTGGAAACTATTGATATTGAATAAAAAGAAAATAACACATGATATTAATCAGCAGTTCCTCATCTGGCACAATTTTTGAAATTCAGGGAGGGCTTAATGCATTTATGAAAAGCTTCCGTTATTCGTCGGAACAGGTTTCAGAGATGCCGACTCCGATGAATGACGGAGGCGACATTATGGTAATATAATCGGATTTTATTATTGATTTTAGCAAAAATGATGCCAAAATCAGGTTTGTGCCATGCTATTTTCTATAGCCTTCAATATTTTCCTAAAAGAAGCACCTTGATAGAGAGGTTCTTCATAATCCAACGACCAGAGAACAAAGCAGTACCATTGCGGCAGAAGTGAAACAGGTAAAAAAACTCAATATCTCCCTTCGTGAGCAGGAGACCATTATGTCTGAAGAAGTAGATTTGGTTAAAAAGGATTATGAGCGCAACCTTACCTTATATAAAGATGGTGTGATTAGTGAGTTGGATTTGGAAAATAAAAAATCCATTTATCTCGTTAATAAAAGAAACCTTGAACAGATGAAAAGTACTCAAATACAAAATAATATTCGAATCGAAAATCTGACAGCCCAAAAGCTTAAATTACGACGAGATTTTGAGTCTGAAAAAGCTAATGCAATAATCAATTTTCAGCAATTATGTAATAGTTATATCGGGGATATTCAAAAGTGGAAACAACGGTATTTAATTACCGCACCCATTACCGGTGTATTGGTCTGTCAGGCAAATATCAAGGTAGAATTGGCAATTACTGCCGGCTCCACTCTTTTTACCATTCTGCCCCAAAAGCAGGGGAATAATATCTATGCTTATTGCGAAATGCCCGTAATTGGTGCAGGGAAAGTGACTAAAGGCAACCCGGTACATCTTTATCTGGACGAATACCCCTATAAGGAATACGGTATGGTAGAAGCGGGTATCAAAAAGATTTCGGCTATAGCACAAAAGGCGGAACAGGGTTATCAATATCACCTTCAACTACAATTACCTGTGGATAAAGACTCCTTACAAACCTCTTATAAAAAGAACATCCCTTTTCATCAAAATATGACCGCAAACGCCAATATTATCACAGAAGATAAAAGCATCTTGGAACGAATCTTTGAGCAATTGATGGATTTGCT
>CAZNCI010000390.1:0-3755 GCA_964571475.1 uncultured Saprospiraceae bacterium
ATTAGGGCTTGCGTAAAAACAAATATTCCATTCAGGGGTGTTCTTTTGCACGCTAACTTTGTTAAAAAGCCTCGCCATAGCACCCACTATGCCTGTGTTTTTTGCCTTGTTAGCGCACAAAACAACTTCCCCTGTTCTGGAACACTTATTTCTACGCAAGCCCTTAGTGTTTATGAGCAGCCAAAAGCAGTGGCAATTTACGAATCAAAAAACGGCTAAAATAACACATAAGACGGATTTAATAATCACAAAAAATGAAGTTTCAAAAGCAGAGAATCATGACGTAACTAAAGTTATCTTGTTTTATAAGGATAAGTAATCGAACTTTGTAATATTGAGAATATCTATTAAACACCTGTGAAGAAGAGCCATCTTTTTTGCCCAACACCAATATTATGAATACCTATACACCAAAAATCATTCTATCCATTTTAATGATATACGGAAATATATTGTCCGCACAACAATTATCCCCCCCTCATTTCTCAAGCAGGGGAAGCCAGTTTATTAGCACAGGAATCGGGCTTTTCCCCACCTTTTTGAAAGATGGAGGTGATTTATTAATTCCTCCGACCAGCCTTTTATACGAAAAAAAGATAAAAGACCATTTAAGAAATGAGTTAAAAATAACTATCCATTCTTAACTGTTTCTTTTGCCCTTATTTTTCACTTTAAAATCAGTCACTTATCTCGATAAGCCTGTCGGGCCGCCAGGCGGGACTCCCGCTTTTAAAGCAAAAACTAAGAACAAAATAATCGAGTAAAGAAAGAACATTTATTTATACCTCATTCCTAAGTATCGGTGGGTCTCTTGGTTTTTCGAATACACTGAGCAAGGTCTATTATGGAGCTGCCTCCGAGTTCAAAGCCTATGAAAACCGTTTTTATTATTTCAATATCAGGTCTGGAGGGCATTGTATTTTATACAAAAATTGGGACTTTTACGGCGGCGGCTCTATTGGTTATTATTTATTAAAAATGAAAGCCCAAATGGGAACATTCGGTGACTTCGAGCATCATCGGGGCATCAAAGAACAATCTGGAAAAATTGTATGGAATGCCTATGTCGGGCTTCGTTACAATTGTTGCAACCGTCTGGTATTCCACGGTGAATTAAGCTATGGCATCTCTATTTTGAATTTCGGAATAGGCTTCAAACTGGAGTAATAATCAAAAGAAATTATATATCCAATCATTTGAGGTATCAATAGGTATTTTTTAGTGCCTTGTTGATACCTTTTTCAAGTAAGGCTATAAAATAATTACCGTACTAAAACAACTGATCCAGTTTGTGTAACGGACTTCCCATTAATCAACTTTAGATTTAAAATATACGTATATACACCAGCAGCCTGTGCTCTCCCAGAAGTATTACCATCCCAGCCATGATCAGAAGAATTAGGAAGAATATGATCCCGGCTAAAAACTAAATTCCCCCAACGATCAACAATCCGAATGAATTCTATTTCTGCAATGGAGGCACCGGCATTAACATAAAAAATATCATTAACTCCATCATCATTCGGCGAGAAGGCATTTGGGACAAAAACATCTACAGCTTCTTTGACAAATACCTCAACACCAGCTGTCGCCGAACAACCATTTTCGTCAAATACCGTTACGGTGTAAATATTATTCGAAAGAGCAGTAGGTCGCACATAAGTAGAAAAACAGCTATCGCAGCCCGGAATCATCGGCAGCCATACCACATTTGTAATTTCATCCTCACTCAGACTGGTCTGCACCGAAAGCTGAATACTATCCCCTAAAGAAATAGATGGTTCTTCTTGATGCAGGCTATTATTCAACTCCACAATCAATTCATCCTGATAAAAGATAGAGACGTCAAGACTTACCAGACAACCGGTTATATCCATGACAGTTAAGCTATAATCACCGGCTTCCAAATTGGAAATAGTCGCTACATCCATAAATTCTCCTCCATTCAATGAGAGCCAATATGGTGCTTCTCCCCCCGTAATATTATCAATAATAATTTGTCCATTGGACTCATTGGCACACCCTAATGCTTCACCATGAGCGGTCAATTCTAATTCATGGACATTTGATAAAACTGTTACCTTATCTTTGGAAGAACAGCCTGTTCGAGTATCCGTGACCTGCAATTCATAAATACCCGCCTCCGAGACTTCTAATAAAGCTTCATCACCCATCACCTCCATGGTACCCAAATCAACCCACTGGTACGTGAAATCCGAGCCGGTACTAGTAGCATCACTTCCAAGCTGAACAAAATTATCCATACAGGTTAATTCCTTATCCACACCAGCATCTGCAACTGGTAAAGGAGCTATTTCAACATAAACCGCAGCCGGCATCGTGTGGCAGTCCGTTGTAAGATCAAATGCATAGGAAAATTCATAACTCCCTATGGCTTCATTTGAAAAATTAATATCTCCTGTACTGGAGTTCAAAATTCCTCCGGAGATGGCATTTCCGGCACTTTGAGTCCAGCTTCCACCATTATCGTATTCATCCAATAAATCAAATAAATTAAAAATGCCCATCATTCCTTCACAGATCACTAAAGGGTTTTCATTACTGGGCATACCCGTGGAGTACAATTGATTGACAGATATAATTTGCGTACTTATATCCTCGCAAATACCATCGGTTACCGTATAAGTAACCTCATGCCCCCCCGCATCCAATGCTATTGGCGATACCCCATCTACCAACGCTCCGTCAACGGTCCAACTTCCACCAGGTGTTGCCTCCACATCCAATAAATCATTCAAAACAAAACCCGTATCTCCTTCGCACAAGTCTGCAACAGGTACCCAAGTTGCATCTGCATGTCCAACATTCACTGTTAATTCATCTTCCAAAACACAGATGGTTTTAAAGGAAATATCATCTATTGCAAAGTCATTCCCATTGGGGGTCAGATTAACATTATTAATGCAAATTTCGGCAGTTGTAGCAGCTCCAGACATCCAGCTAGCGGTAAACTCCTGCCAAAAACAAGTCGTGGAAGAAGCGGTAAGCACATCGCCAAGAGCACTTCCATTGATGGAAAATTGTAACTGTGCAGGGTTCTCACTCGTCACCGAAGTCAGCCAGGCACCAAATTCATATTCCGTATTGGGTGTCACCGTAATAGTTTGACACCAAACACTATTGGGTAAGCCGGAGGCATTGACCACCATCATATTTCCGCCACCGGTATGATCGGTACAATCATCAAAATGATTATGGGTATCCCCGGCGTTACTGGCGATGGCATATTGCCCTTCATTAGATAACAAACCAACCCCACCGCCTGTACCATAAATATAGTCACTGACAAAATCCTGATCTCCTAGAGAGAAATCACCGTTAACCACTAAATTCACATCCGACAAAAAAGAAACGGATACACTTAAAAGGGTTGTTTCGGGAATAGCCGCTACAGGAGTGAGCGTATTAGCATTAGAAAAAAGCGCTGCCGGCTCCCATTGCACCTCAAGCGGATCGTCACTAACAATCGCCTCCATCTGTACAAATTCCAGGCCACAAATATTGACATCCGCTCCAATCTCAAGGCTAAAGTCACATGGCAACTGATAAGCCTGCCCTAAAAAAACGAAAACACTTAAAAAACAAACGATAGACAAGAATCTCTTCATTATTGAAATTTATGAGTTAGAAAATTATGAGAGGTAGAAAGTTGTTCTGGTTCACGCGCACAAATAACTCCAGTGTCTTAAGAACTAAATAACACACATATTAAACTTGCTCTTTTTCGCCTACTC
>CAZNCI010000391.1:0-3755 GCA_964571475.1 uncultured Saprospiraceae bacterium
TGACTTTGCTCAATCAGCTCTCTTCATTTTTGGAGAATTTGTAGGGGAGGGGTGAGTCAGCGCGTTAAGTTCAATACAATTTTGGGGAGATGAGTTCCTTCGAGATATTGGAGTCTAACATGAGGCGAATAGCTTCTTCTTTTTTGCGCAAGGCTTCTTCTTTCATGCGGCGTTCTTCCTCCTTCATGCGCAGGGTATCCTTAACGCGATCTTCATACTCCATGATCTCATTATAAAAATCATCTTCTACCAGCATGGTGTCGCGAACTTCCTGAGTTTTGGCAGCTCCCTGCAAGCGCCGGATGATTGGTTGAAACTGCTCGGGAAAATCTTGTACTTACATTTATTATTCATCCTGTCACGTCTTTTACATGGACCTGTGCCCGTTTGGAGTAGGTCTATGTTCAGCCTTTTTTGCGAAAGGGGTAGTAATGGACGACCATTAGGGAGTGCCCCGATTTCATTATTTTTGACTTTTTGTCAAAAATAATGAAATCGGGGCGGAACCCATGGATGACCCGACCCGAAATGAGGAACGAATGGAGGGATTCGCCCAAAATATTAATAAAGAACACCTTTTTTAAAGAAAAAATATACTCAAATAATAAAGCCCGGAAATGATAAAAACCACGCCTGCTACGTATCGCATGACTTTCTCTATCTTGGTGATTTTGTTGTAAAACCCACTCACCCGGCTGGCGGCAAATGCCAATAAATAAGTGAAAAGGATAACCGGTAGTCCCGTTCCAAATGCGAAAATAACCGGTAAATACAAACCGTCGGCACTCGTGACGGTCATCGGGATTAATACTCCAAAATATAGAAATCCACTATAAGGACAGAATGCCAATGCAAAAATGGCTCCGATCAAAAATGACCCCAAAAGACCTTTGTCTTTGAATCTTTCGGATAGTTTTTCTGTCAATCTGCCACCACCCAAAAAGTTGAATTTAATGATATTGAGCATGACTAAGCCAAGTAAAATGAGCAAGGGACCAAGTACTTTTTCTCCGTTTTGGTTGAGAAATTTGGAGAGGTGGTACTGGCTGGCTCCAGCATACAAAATAATACCAATCACCGTATAACTAAAGGCGCGCCCAAGGGAGTAAACCACCCCACTCAAAAAGACCAGTTTTTTGTCGGTAATATTTTTGGCAATAAAAGCCGTCGCCGTGATATTGGTCGCCAATGGGCAGGGACTAATAGCTGTCATCAGTCCCAGAATAAAGGCGGAGAGGATGGGCAGATTGCTATTGTCGATGATTGATTGTAAAAACTCCATGGAGGCTTAATTTTTTTTGTGTAAATCCGCACAGTGGTCGTCTATTCCCTCAAATTCCAAGGTGCTGTGTGTGATGTTGTGTTCGTTTAATTCCTCCTTTATTTGGTGTTTGACCTTTGTCCAATTACTGAGCTGGTTGACTTTTACGTGGCAGGTGAGGGCATTTTCATTGGTGCTCATGCTCCATATATGCAAGTGGTGGATATTGTCAATCCCTTCAATCTCCATTAGGTGATTTTGTATCTCTTCTGCGTCAATGGAGGAGGGGACGCCATCCATTATGCCGATCAGGCTATCTTTGAATAATCCCCATGTGGATACTAAGATGACGATGGCAACCAAAATAGCGACCAGTCCATCTACAAAATACCAACCCGTTAATTTCATGATTAGCCCGGCGATAACCACCCCTAGTGAAACGAGCGCATCGGCCATTAAATGCCAATATGCCGCCTTGATATTTAAATCTTCTTTTTTCCCTTTATTGAATAATAATGCAGATCCGAAATTGATGAGAATACCGATTGCAGCGACGATCATGATCACATTGCCGCTCACCGGGTTGGGTTTGATGATATGGTGAATGCCCTCCCATGCAATCGCCCCAATGGCAAATGCCAGCAAAACGGAATTGAGGAAGGAGGCGAGTACGGAGCCTTTTTTGTAGCCATAAGTAAATATCTTACCTGCCTTGATTCGCTGCAAACGAAAGGCGATAAATGCCAGCAATAAGCCTGAAATATCTCCAATATTGTGTACGGCATCCGAAAGAAGGGAGGTGGAGTTTTGGATAAACCCATACCATAATTCTACTACGACATAAAGGGTGTTCAGCCCGATGCCGATCATAAACGAACGGTTGATGTCATTAGAGGTCAAACCAGGTGGCGCATGATTGTGGTCGTGTCCCATGATTTATATTATAAAATTATATTAAATAAATATCCGGAAAAGATAATACACAAGGTCACAACTCCAAAGAAAATACCAATTAATTTGATGGACATGACTTTTTTAAGCAGCATGGCTTCAGGTAGGGATAAGGCAACGACCCCCATCATAAATGCAATGGCCGTTCCGAGCGGAATCCCCTTGGCAACCAATACCTGCATGACGGGCAAAATACCCGATGCGTTGGAGTACATAGGAACAGCCAGAATGGTCGCAATGGGTACGGCAAATGGATTGTCTTTACTCATGTATTGTTCGAAAAACCCCTCTGGTACGTAGCCGTGCATTAGCCCACCTATTGCGATACCAATGATGACGTAGGGGAGTACCCCTTTAAGTATTTTTAAGACTTCATCCCATATAATCGGTAGTCGTTTTTTGAAGGATTGTCCTTCTTCCCGAAAGGCATCCTGTTCTTTTTGAGCATTGGCCAGGACTTCTTTGACCCATGGAGTTAAATACCTTTCCAGCTTTAATTTTTGTAAAATAACACCGGCAATCGTACCCAGTAATACACCGCTTATTACGTAGATAACCGTGGTTTTTACCCCAAAAAGTCCGATAAAAAGCCCAATGGCGACCTCATTGACCAAGGGTGAGGTGACTAAAAAAGCAAAGGTGACCCCCAGAGGAATTCCGCCTTTTACGAAACCAATAAATAGTGGAACGGAAGAGCAGGAGCAAAACGGCGTGACAACGCCAAAGAGGCTTGCCATCAGGTATTCCAATCCGTATAATTTGTTTCGACTTAAAAAATTACGTACCCGGTCAACGGGGAAATAACTATTGATAATGCCCATCAAAAAGATAATGACAAATAGCAATAAAAGTATCTTGGTGGTATCGTAAATGAAAAAGTGCAGCGCCTCTGCTAAATGACTCCCGGCTTTCATGTCGAGGGTGTCAAAAACAACCCAGCCCGCCATTCGATCTATCCAGTCAAACATATATTATTTGTGCTTAATATTCGTGTGATAAAATTGAAAAAAATCAACTAAAATTTCATTGCGAATCCTGATGAATTCTGACATTATTTCCTCTTCTGTTCCCGTCGCATCCGCCGGATCATCAAAGCCAATGTGGATATTATTTTTCACCTTACCGGTAAAAGTCGGGCAGCTTTCTCTGGCTCCTCCACAGACCGTGATGACATAATCAAACTCGCTTTTTATAAATTGATCGACAGATTTTGGGTGATTTTTGTTCAAATCAATGCCTAAATCCTTCATAACCCGTATAGCTTTAGGATGTACCTCCCCGCTTGGAAGTGTTCCCGCAGAAAAAACGTTTAGGCTTGAATCAAAAGCTTTTAAAAAGCCCTCCGCCATCTGGCTGCGGCAGGAATTTCCGGTGCAAAGTATAAGTATGTTCATTTTTTATTAAATAGTTAATCGCAAATATACGATGAACCTTTGTGGTATGCAAGTATGGTCTGGTTATTTTTTTTATTGGGGGTGTTTTAGTTGGCAGTTGGCAGTCTTCAGTCTTCAGTTGGCAGTCTTCAGTCGGCAGTCTTCAGTTG
>CAZNCI010000392.1:0-3752 GCA_964571475.1 uncultured Saprospiraceae bacterium
TCCAAAATAATTCATTTTGTGATAATTGCCACTTTTCGGAGTGGACTCAATTTTCAAAAATAAAATATATTATGAGTCACCAATTTCATCCTGATACATTATCTATCCGTTCACAAATTAAACAAACACCTTATGGGGAACACAGCAGCCCTTTATTCCTGACGTCAAGTTTTACTTTTGAAAATGCCGAAATCATGGCGAGTGCGTTTAATGGGGAAAACAACAATCTTATTTATTCACGATACAATAATCCTAATACAGATGAATTGATTCAAAAAGTATGTTTGCTAGAAGGAGCGGAGGCTGGTTTTGCAACAGGGACAGGCATGGCGGCCGTCTTTGCGAGCATGGCAACATTTTTGAAACAAGGGGATCACGTATTGGCATCCAGGGCAGTTTTTGGCTCGACCCACCAAATATTAACTAATATTTTATCGAAATGGGGGGTTAGTTTCACTTATGTAGATCCACAGGATGTAAGTACATGGGAGCAGTATATTTTACCCCAAACTAAGATGATTATTCTGGAAACACCTTCAAATCCGGGTTTAACCGTTATTGATATTGAACAAGTAAGCCAAATTGCAAAAAAGCACCAACTGATATTGAATGTGGATAACTGCTTCGCGACTCCAATCCTTCAGCAGCCTATTAAATGGGGTGCTAACCTCGTGACGCATTCTGCTACGAAATATATGGATGGGCAGGGGCGGGCTTTGGGTGGTATTATTGTCGGAGACCGGGATTTAATCGATCAGGTCATTCAGTTTTGTCGGCATACCGGACCATCACTATCCCCATTCAATGCCTGGCTTATTTCTAAAAGTATCGAAACCTTATCTTTGAGAATGGAGCGACATTGTTCCAATGCGTTGCAATTGGCGCAGGCATTAGAAGGGCATCCAAATATACAAAAAGTAATTTACCCGTTTTTAGCATCTCACCCTCAGTACAAAATTGCTCAAAAACAAATGAGCGCAGGTGGTGGCATGGTCACCTTTGAACTGAAAGGAGGAATCGAAGCCGGTAGAATCTTTCTCAATCATTTAAAAATGTGTTCTTTGACCTCTAATTTAGGGGACAGCCGAACGATTGTCACCCATCCTGCTTCGACGACTCATGCTAAACTTACTGCAGCCGAACGTTTGGATGTTGGCATTACGGCCGGGTTGGTTCGCGTGTCAGTTGGTCTGGAAAATATAGCCGATATTAAATGGGACATCTTGCAGGCCTTGAAAATGTAGGCAATAGGACGAAAAAACAGATTAAGTAGCAGGCTTGTGAACCTTTGGCTATTACTTTTACGTTCAATTAGTATGCTAACTGTACTAAAAAATATCTTTTATTCCTTTTCTGTCCAGTTGCTTGGGATACATTTAAAAAGAAATCTTCTATTGACTTTTTTTTGGGTGATACTTGTACTTTTTATATCAGGGCAGGTGGGACAAAAATTTGGGATTCCTTATTTGTTTTTGGATCCTGAATACTTAGGGCATATTAGTATCCGGGGGTTCTTTTTTGTAGGGGTCGGTTATGGTTTGTTTTTGGGTAGTTGGAACTTAACGACCTATTTGCTTAATGCACATCATTTTTTATTTTTGGCTTCATTGTCTCGACCATTTTCCAAATTTTCATTCAATAATGGGGTGATTCCTGTCTCCTTCTTTTTGTTTTACGTAAGTAGAATTGTTTATTTTCAATATACTTACGAACAAATGAGTGGTTTTTATATATTTTTGAATATTAGTGGTTTTACACTGGGTATATTGGTTGTTTTGTTATTGTATTCTTTATATTTTAGTTTCACCAATAGAGATATTTCTTTTTATAATAAAAATAGAAGAGAAAAAGCTCCTCCTAATATCATGAAAGAATTGGCTCCCGGACGAAGGGGGGTGAATCTGGAATACATTCGGGAAAACCCAAAAACTCAAAAGGTGTTAACTTATTTAACGGAAACTTTTAAGGTGCGTCCTGTGAGGAGTGTGGCGCATTATGATTTAAAAATGCTCAATAATATATTCAGGCAGAATCATTTCAATGTACTGATATTTCAGGTGTTGATTGTTTTGGTGTTGATGGGACTGGGGTTATTATTGGAGTATCCACTCTTTCGAATTCCTGCGGCTGCCAATGTTTTTATTTTGTTTAGTGTGGCTTGTGCGGCTATCGGTGCATTAACTTATTGGTTTGCAGAATGGAGCTTTTTTGTTTTTATTATCTCATTGTTGGGAATTAATTTTGTCACAAGTTTTGATTTCTTCCAACGGGTTAATAAAGCTTATGGATTGGATTATAAAGGGGAAAAAGCCATCTATGATGTCAATAACTTACAAGAGGTTTGTAAAACCAATATGATAGAAGAGGATAAGACTACTACTATTCAAATATTAAATAACTGGAAGGCTAAAAACACGTCTCCGGATGGATGTAAACCAAAGATGGTGTTTATTGCCACCAGCGGAGGGGGGCTAAAAGCGGCCATCTGGGCAATGCGTACGGTACAGGTTGCAGACAGCTTATCCAATGGTCAGTTGATGAAAACAACAACTCTCATTACCGGAGCATCAGGTGGTATTTTAGGTATGGCCTATTTACGCGAAATATTTGATCATTACCAAAAAGGGGAAATTGCCTCTCCTTATTCCATGGAGTATATTGAAAATATGTCTAAAGACCTACTCAATTCCATTACTTCCACAATGGTGACCAATGACCTTTTAATCCCATGGTCAAAATTCAAAATTGGGGATCAGCGATATTTTAAAGATAGAGGTTACTCATTCGAAAATCAACTCAACGAAAACACGCATAATTATTTCAATAAAACGCTTGGGGACTACAAAGTAGCGGAAAGTGTAGCCGACATACCCCTTATGTTCATCACTCCTTCCGTTATCAATGACGGGCGTCGATTGATTATTTCACCTCAACCGGTTAGTTATATGATGATTCCTCCTGTTGGTTTGTCGAGACACGACTTAATCGAAGTAGATGCTATTGATTATGGGTGGTTTTTCAAGAACTCCAAACCTATGGATTTACGCTTTAGTTCGGCTTTAAGGATGAATGCCACTTATCCCTATGTTTTGCCAAATGTAACACTTCCTTCGATCCCTCCAATGGAGGTAATGGATGCCGGATATAGAGATAATTATGGGATATTAACCACCGTTCGTTTTATTCAGGTATTTAAAGACTGGATATTGGAAAACACCAGTGGCGTTATTTTAGTACAGATTAGCGGAAGCGAAAAAGTAGAACCTATCACAGGAGATAGTAATAGTGGTTTTATCGAAAAATTATTTACGCCAATCAGTGTAGCAGGCATGATATTTAATGTACAGGAGTTTGAGCAGGATAATAATATTGGACTTTTACTGGATTTGCTGGGGGAAGGTTATTTTGATGTTATTCATTTTAATTATGAGCCAGGCACCAAGGATCTTCCACCCGCCTCTGTTTCTTTCCATATAACAGAACGCGAAAAACAAGATGTGTTAAAATCTCTTTCCGCTCCTGCTAATAATAGAGCGATGAAATTATTATTAAAAAAACTAAGAGAAAGGTGAAAAAAGAGCAAAAAAATTCCTACACCTTAGAAGGGATTTAAGGTGTAGGAGGAATTAAACATACTATGAGAAAACTTGGTCTCAAAGATATAGGGAATAAATTTGTATTCCAACCGACGTTTAACTCACAAGTACAAAACAATGGCAACTGGTCGGTTTCTTTTAGAAAGCGGTAAGTGT
>CAZNCI010000393.1:0-3723 GCA_964571475.1 uncultured Saprospiraceae bacterium
TTAAACTTTAAACTTCCTTTTGGTTACAAAGATACGAATAAAAACGGATAAAAATCGGGAATTTTTGCTTGTGAATTTCTTCGTTGTGGCTTTGAATTTGGGACCTTCCGCTTTATCATCCATATTGAAGACATCAAGAGAGGGGAGGACTCATTGTTTCGTTTTGCCATGATGTAGTGTGTATGTTCCCTCTCATTTTACATGGAAAAACATCTCGTTCTCTTCAAAAACATAAAAACCACCTCTCTAAAAGTGCTATTATCGAATAAAAATATGATTCTCTGACAAATATTCTATTAATTAAAAGCTTCGGGGTTGACTATGGGGTAAAAACATTTACCTTTGCAAATTATTTCAAATAATGCACAAAAAATGTCATTTACAAAAGGCTTTCAGAAACTAATCGACAGTAGATCTTTTATTAAAACATTGACTAAATTCAGGCAATCCGGACACACTTTTATGATCGTTTTGGCTATCGTAATAGGTATTATTGGAGGATATGGCGCTATTCTTTTTAGAAATGCCATTAGCTTTTTTGAACAACTATTTTTCCGGTCAGGACATGTCGATTTAGCTTATTTGGAGGCACTTCCGTGGCAGGTTAAACTCTTCGTTCCTGCAATAGGTGGGCTTATTGTCGGTCCTATCATTTACTTTTTTGCCCGTGAAGCAAAAGGGCATGGTGTTCCTGAAGTGATGGAAGCTATCATTTTAAAAGGAGGAGCAATCCGACCTCGGGTTGTTTTTGCAAAAATAATCGCCTCCGCGGTGTCTATCGGTTCTGGAGGATCTGTAGGTCGGGAAGGTCCGATTGTACAGATTGGATCAGCTGCGGGCTCTGTTATCGGGCAAATTATTAAAGTGCGGGGATCCCAGCTTCGGACGCTTGTCGCCTGTGGAGCAGCAGCAGGAATTGCAGGTACTTTCAATGCGCCGATTGCGGGAGCTATTTTTTCTTTAGAAATACTATTGGGAGATTTTGCCATCACTCAGTTTAGCCCCATTGTCATTGCTTCCGTAACTTCTACTGTTATTTCCAGACATTATTTGGGGGATTACCCCGCTTTTATTGTGCCCAAATATGAACTAATTAGTATTTATGAGTTTATTCCTTATTCTATTTTAGGTATATTGGCCGCTTTTGTTGCCGTTTTCTTTATAGATATTGTTTATAAAGCAGAAGACACCTTTGATGCTATTCCTATTCCGGAGTGGATCAAACCAGCCGTTGGAGGTTTAATCATTGGTGGAATAGGTATCTTTTTCCCGCACATCTTTGGTGTCGGTTACGAAACGATGGACTTGGCATTATCCGGTAAACTCACCTGGAGCTTTCTTTTGATGATTATTTTTATCAAGCTAGCGGCAACATCCATCACCATTGGGTCTGGTGGTTCGGGTGGGGTGTTCGCGCCTTCCTTATTTCTAGGTGCAACCTTGGGAGGATTGATTGGTGTATTCTCTAATATGTATTTTCCGGGTATTTCCGCTCATCCCGGCGCTTACGCACTTGTTGGTATGGGAGCAGTAGCGGCAGCCACGATGCACGCTCCGATTACGTCCATCTTGATTTTGTTTGAATTAACCAATGATTACCATATTATTTTACCATTAATGACGGCGATTATCCTGAGTACTGTCATTAAAATGAAGCTTAAAAAAGAATCTATTTATTCACTGAAGTTAGTTAGAAAAGGTTTGGATGTTCAAAAAGAATCGCATCCGAATTTACTAAGGGATATCAAAATTGGATCTTTGTACAAGACGAACTGTGTGATGGTTTTGGAAAACACCCCATTCAATGATTTGGTACAATTGGTCAAAAAAAATATCCACTTAAATTATTTTGTTGTTGATTCCAAAGATCATTTTGTAGGCATCATTTCTCCTCATGAAATAAGAATGCTGAGTATTCAAAATAAAGAAACTTCTGCCCAGTTAACGGCCAGGGATTTAATTTTAGATGTAAAAATATTTTTCACACCGGAAGATACACTGGATGTAGTAGGGCTCAGTCTGGGGAATATTGTTTTGGATGAAATTCCCGTGGTCAATAATACAACTGAACAAAAAGTCATCGGTTATATTTCCAAGACGGAAGTCATCGAAGCCCACAATCGAGCTGTCATGAAAAAAGATATGATCAACTCCGTAGCTGGCCATCTTAGCTCTTCATTGAAATTTAAAAAATTAGCCCTCGCAGAAGGTAAAGTGATGTGCGAAGCTGAAGTGCCCGGTAAGTACGTTGGGAAAAAATTGAAAGAAATAGATTTACGACAAAAAGAAGGAGTAGAAGTGATTCTCATCAAACAATGTTACGATGAGCAAAGCAAAGAAACCGAAAAAGTTTTTGTACCCAAGCCCGATTATCAATTTCATTTTGGAGACATCCTTCTTATTATGGGGGATGAGGAAGATGTCAAAGTATTTAACGAGCAGTAATAAAAATTTGAAAAAATACTACCTGATAGCTGGTGAAGCTTCCGGAGATTTGCATGGCGGCAATCTCATCAAAGCTTTAAAAAATAAAAATCCACATACTGATTGCAGGTGTTGGGGCGGTGACTATATGCAGGCTGCCGGAGGGACGCTTGTCAAACACATTAAAGATTTGGCCTTTATGGGGTTTTGGGAGGTTGCCCAAAATATCCGTACCATCCTCGGTAATTTCAAGCTTTGCAAGCAGGATATACTCGAATACCAGCCCGATGCCCTGATTTTAATCGACTATCCGGGCTTTAATCTCAAAATCGCAGCTTGGGCAAAAGAACAGGGCTTTCAGGTCTTTTATTACATTTCGCCCCAGATATGGGCATGGAAAGAAAATCGAATTCATCAGATCAAAAAATCCGTTGACCAGATGTTTGTTATCTTACCTTTTGAAAAAGATTATTATAAAAAACATGACTTTGAGGTCACTTATGTGGGGCATCCGTTACTGGATGTTACCACGAGTTTTATTCCCTCTCCTGATTTTATTACTCGGAATAACCTATCTGATAAACCCATCATTGCCATTCTACCCGGCAGTCGTAAACAGGAGGTTGAAAGGATGCTACCTACTATGATTTCCGTGCAGCAAGATTTTCCGGATTATCAATTTGTCATTGCGGGCGCTCCGGCGCTCCCCTTATCTTATTACCATGAAATAATCAAGCGAAAAGATATAAGCATCATCCAAAATGATACCTATTCTTTATTGTCACACGCAGATGCTGCCCTTGTCGCCTCCGGTACGGCAACACTGGAAACAGCCCTGTTTAAAGTCCCACAAATCGTTTGTTATAAGGGTAGTTACATCACCTATCGGATTGCCAAAACCTTTGTCAAAATCAAATACCTTTCTCTGGTTAATCTCATCCTGGATCAACCCCTGGTCAAAGAGCTTATCCAGCAGGAATGTACGCCCGAAAATATTCAGTTATCCTTGTCTGAATTGCTTCAAAAAGAAAATTCAGCCGCTTTGCGAAAAGCATACAACCAACTTATCCAATTACTTGGAAATAAAGGCGCCGCCGAAAGAGTAGCCGCGGAAATACTCAATTTTTAATAATTCCTAGTTTCAGTCTTCAGTCTTCAGTATGCAGTATGCAGTATGCAGTTGGCAGTTGGCAGTTGGCAGTCCCATTCTTTTTTTTTTGCCAAAGGCAAAAAAAGGTAAGTTTAAACTGGTTTCATATACTGCATATTTGTCGCCATCAAATGACTTACTGACCATTC
>CAZNCI010000394.1:0-3663 GCA_964571475.1 uncultured Saprospiraceae bacterium
GTATGAGGGGCTGCTTGAAGAAGAGAAGAAAGTGGCCGTAATAGGATTGGGCTATGGAGGTTTGCCACTGGCTTTGGAGTTTGCTAAAAAATTCTCTGTCATCGGTTTTGATATTAGTGAAGATAGGGTTCAGATGATGAAAGATGGCAAAGATCCTTCCCAAGAACTGGAGCCGACTGCCTTTGATAATAAAGATATATTATTTACGGCAAATGCCAATGACCTGAAACAGGCTCATTTCTTTGTGGTAGCTGTCCCTACTCCCGTAGATAAACGAAAAGTTCCCAATTTGAAGCCCGTTTTTGGCGCTTCCGAATTTGTCGGAAAAGCCCTAAAACCGGGAGATTATGTGGTTTATGAATCGACAGTCTATCCCGGTTGTACGGAAGAAGATTGCATTCCTATCCTAGAGGCGCAATCAGGTTTGACGTTTGGGACTGATTTCAAGGTAGGTTATTCTCCTGAACGCATTAATCCCGGGGATAAGGAACACACCGTTGATAAAATATTAAAGATTGTTTCCGGAAGTGACGAAGAGGCTTTGGAAAATATAGCGAATATCTATGGTGCAATTATTACCGCCGGAATATACAAGGCAACTACCATAAAAGTAGCCGAAGCCGCCAAGGTGATCGAGAATACCCAACGTGATTTAAATATTGCCTTTGTCAATGAGTTAGCTGTTATTTTTGATAAAATGGGCATTGATACAAGAGATGTGTTGGAAGCTGCCGGTACAAAGTGGAATTTTTTGAAATTTTCGCCGGGTTTGGTTGGGGGGCATTGTATAGGAGTAGATCCCTATTATTTATTATTTAAAGCGCAAAAGCTGGGTTATATCCCACAAATAATCACAAGTGGGCGAAAGCTAAACGATGAAATGCCTGCTTTTATAGCTAAAAGGCTGACACAGTTGTTGATGAAAAACGGACAAAATCCGGCTACGTCAAAGGTACTTGTATTGGGTATAACCTTCAAGGAGGATGTGTCGGATATTAGAAATTCTAAAGTGGCTGATTTGATTAAAGAGATGCAGGATTATTCTTTGAGTGTAGATGTTGTTGATCCTTTTGCTGTTAAAGAAGAGGTGAAACACGAATATGGCATTGAGTTGTCCGATGAAATAGGAACCGCTTATGATGCGGTTGTGGTGGCAGTAGGTCATCGGGTCTATAAAAGTCTGGAACAGGATTATTTTGAAAATTTAATCAACTCAGGTGGTGTATTGATGGATTTGAAGGGATTATACGAAAAACCGAGTGTTTCATCTGCCGCTTTTTCCTATTGGAGATTGTAGTATTATTTTTTACCTTTGCGATAATGAAGTTTTGAAAGTTGGATAATTTATAAAAGAGAAAATGAGCAATACAAAATCCCAGGAATACGAAAATCATTTAGATGCTACGGAAGCAAAGTGGTTTGCGGTTTATACAAAGTATAAACGGGAGAAATTGGTTGCTGCTCGATTGGAGGCAATGGGTGTTGAATATTATCTTCCTTTGATGCAGGTCACCAGGCATTACGTGCGAAAAAAGAAAGTGCTTCAGCTACCCTTGATAAACTGCCATATCTTTGTGAAGATAACTAAAGCTTCCTACATAAAAGTCCTTCAAACACCTGATGTACTCAGATTTGTGAAAATCGCAAAAAACTTATTGGCTATTCCTCAATATGAGATTGATCTTTTGCACCGTGTTCTGGGTAGTAATCAGGAAGTTTTTGTCAATGAAACTTCTTTTTTACTGGGGGATAAAGTGGAGGTCATCGGTGGGCAGTTGACAGGACTAAAAGGCACCTTAATCAAGTCTAATGGGAAAAACAATTTGTTGGTTCAACTCGATTCATTAGGGCTGGATTTAGAAATGTATATTGATAAAAAACTGTTGCGTTGTATTCAACACGCAGCCGTTGTATCATAAATAAATTGGCGGTTTATTGCCAATAAAAATGTTTGATATTTTAACTAAAATATCTTTTTCGGAGATGAAGTTCCTGCGACTTTTCAACGGCGGAGCCGTGTTTGATTGTAAAAATAAGGAAAATTAAGATCAAAAAATTTGGACTTATTGGAGCTGCGGGTTACGTTGCACCTCGACACATGCGGGCTATTCGGGATACTAAGAATCAGTTGTTGGCGGCTATTGATCCAAATGATTCTGTGGGTATTTTGGATTCTTATTTCCCCCAAGCCTCTTTTTTTACTGAATTTGAGCGTTTTGATCGCCATTTAGAAAAGAAAAAAAGAGAGGGTGATAAGGTAGATTATGTTTCGATTTGTTCTCCCAATTATTTACATGATGCCCACATTCGATTTGGTTTACGCCATGGGGCGGATGTGATTTGCGAAAAGCCTATTGTATTAAACCCCTGGAATATTGAAGCGCTTGAAACCATTGAGAAAGAGACCGGACGCAGTATTTATAACATCCTTCAGTTGCGATTACACAAAAGTATCATCGACTTAAAAAAACGGGTGGATGCGGGACCTGCTGGTAAAATTTACGATTTTGACCTGACTTATCTGACTTCGAGGGGAAATTGGTATTATGCAAGTTGGAAAGGGGATGTTAAGAAATCGGGTGGAATCGCCACCAATATCGGTGTGCACTTTTACGATATGTTACAATGGGTATTTGGTGCGGTTAAAAAGAACGTCGTTCATATTCACACACACGATAGGGCTGCCGGATACCTTGAGTTGGAAAAGGCTCGGGTTCGTTGGTTTTTGAGTATTAATTACGATGTTATACCGGACGAAGTTAAGAAAACCGGTGCCCGTACTTACCGTTCTATTTCCATTGATGGAGAGGAAATCGAATTTAGTGGTGGATTTACAGACTTACATACCCATTCTTATCAGCATATATTGGATGGCCATGGATTTAGAATTGGGGAAGCCCGAAAGGCGATTGAAATCGTCCATGCCATTCGCAATACAACACCCATTGGGCTTAAAGGGGACTTTCATCCCTTGGCAAAATATCCACTTGCAAAGCACCCTTTTGAGTTGTAAAAACGGATTTTTTCCCATATCTTTGGTGGAAATAGATTAACTTAGACAATGATCACCGACATCAATCAATTGGATTTCTCCAAAAAATACACCTACGCAGACTACCTGACGTGGCAGTTTAAGGAGCGGGTGGAGTTGATTAAGGGACGTTTGTTTCGGATGTCACCGGCGCCGAACCTTTATCATCAAAGGGTATCAGGAAGGATGTTTGCTGCTTTCTTTCTCTTTTTGAAGAAAAAACCATGTGAAGTATTTGCTGCACCATTTGATGTTCGTTTCCCCATATCTAATAAGAGCGATGAATCTGTTTACACAATTGTACAACCGGATTTATGTGTGGTCTGTGATGCAAAAAAACTAGATGATAGAGGTTGTAAAGGAAGTCCTGATTTGGTGGTGGAAATACTTTCCAAAGCAACCAGTAAAAAGGATTTGGTGGAAAAATACCAGCTTTACGAACGAAATGGCGTCCGGGAATACTGGATCGTTCACCCAATTGAACAGACATTGCAAATCAATGTTTTGACTAAAAATGGGCGATATCAGGCAGGGAAATTGTTGACCCATGGAGAAAAGGTCACCTCCGTAGTCTTATCCGGTTTTATCCTGGATATGAATGACATTTTTGATACAAAAAATACAAATCCATG
>CAZNCI010000395.1:0-3611 GCA_964571475.1 uncultured Saprospiraceae bacterium
GACTGAAGACTGCCCACTGAAGACTGCCCACTGAAGACTGCCCACTGAAGACTAACCCCCTACTCCCTCAAATCCTCCACATAATAGCCGGGAAAATTTTTGATATTAAAGGCGAAAAAATCTTTTGGATGCGGTTGATTTGTTGTTGTTTTTCCAAGGATGAAGGTATATCGAGAGCCATCTTTGGCAAAAGCTTTTGCTCGAACAATATCCTTTGTTTTTTTATCAATTGTCAGACGAATTTTGAAATAATCACCGTCATTGTTGATTGGTTTGAATTCTATTTGGTGTAGTACTCTCCCCTTTTCTGAAATATCATTGACCAAAATATAATTATAATTTCCAGACTCGTAGAAATTGAAAATTGACTGTGGAGTTAATAAATTTGCCTCTTCTGATTCATCAGGCATATCATTGATTTGCACTTCTTTATTATTGTGAAGTACCATTGAGATGGACTTCCCATCACAAAACACCTCCTGTTGAGGCATACTGAGGTGATACATATCTCCTTGTCTTACCAATGATCCCTTTTGGCTGTAATCCTCCTCTTCTGGAAAGGAAATGATAAGTTCAAAATCAGCAGCAATTTCTTTATAGGATTGATATTTTTTCTTGACAATTTTGAGGATAGCTGTTGCTTCAGGGTCATTTTTGGGTGTGTTTTGCGCAAAGCTAATATTTGCCGCAAAGGCTAAAAGGAGTAAAATGAAGAGTGGTTTTCTCATAATATTTATTTTTACTTAACTAACGCAAAGAAGCTTGTAAAATTGAATATTTGCAATGGGAGGAGCGTTAAATAGTTGTTAATGTCAAAAAACAATCCTAATAAAAGTAACTAAATGCCATCAATTGTCCAATAAACCCCACGAGGTAGCCACCCCATAAATCAGCTGAGTTGTGCGCATCCAAATAGAGCCTGACTGTACCGACCAGCCCAGCAATTAATATACCAATGAGAAATAAGGCTAACATATTTACCTGATAAATACCAATTACTCCAAAGTTAAAAACGAAGGGTGGGTAATTGGTGAACATCATCATGAGCAGGAGCAATCCAAGTACGCCTCCTATTCCAACAGTGTGGATGCTTATCTTTGAAAACAAATTGATAAAAAAAGCCAAAAATAGGGAAATAGTCGCTCCTAATAAAAAAGAAACAAATAGGGGATGTATCTTTGGGTAATCCACTAATGTTTTGAATATCCAAAGAAAAAAGATACCCGAAACAATGTAGGGGACGATTCTTTCCTGTTTGTTTTTCATCTCAAATGAACTAATCAGTCCCAGCATTTTCATCATAAATATAGCCATGCCCGGGATTAAAAAGGTAGAGAAAAATACCCGTATAATCAAGAGCCCGGCATTTTTATTACCCATGTCAAAAAAACCAAAAGGGTAGGGGTCTATGACCATCAATAAGATGAGTACATAGGTCGGTAGAAATAGTGGATGAAAAACCACCGATACAATATTGGCAATTGCTTTTAACATTTTTGAGTTGTTTTACACAAAAAGAGGAGCAAACTTAAACACTTTTCCATCAAAAAGTCCTTTGTCGCTTAATTTTAATTCGGGGATGACCAATAATGCCATAAAAGATAAGGTCATAAATGGGGCTCTTAATTGGCTCCCAAGTTTATTTTTGACACATTTGTCAATCTCGCTGTACGCCGCGGCGACTTCACGACCATCCTGATTGGTCATAATCCCGGCAACTGGAAGGGGCAGTACTTTTGTTTCTCCTTTACAGACAGCAGAGATGCCTCCTTTATGTTCAATAATGGCATTTACTGCTCGACAGATAGAGGCGTCATCACAGCCCACTGCGATGATATTATGTGAATCGTGCCCTACGCAGGAAGCGATTGCACCTTCTTTTAGATTGAATCCATTGATGAATGCAATGGCGGGAGCTGTATTTTCATACCGATTGACGACGACCATTTTTAAAACATCATTATTAGTATTGGAAATAGCCATGCCATCTTTAATCTTCGCCGGAGCATGAAAGCTGTTGGTGACTAATTCGCCGTTAATGGCTTCAATTACTCGAATGGTATCCGAGGTCGCTTCGATTTCGAAATCTTTCTCCTTCTTTTTGGATGTATGAAAATTATTGACAATGGTCGAAGGGACATGTTGAATTTTACTCTCTTGACCATCCGAGACCTGAATGCCATTGATATAGGTCGCATTTACCTTGAAATTAACTAAATCATCTGTCAAAATAAAATCAGCAGCATCTCCAATTTTTAGTTGTCCAACGGGTAAATTGTAGTGCTCGACAGGATTGATACAGGCAATTTTCAGCATGTCAAAAAGGTCATGCCCCTTTGCGACAGCTCTTGCCACTAGCTCATTGATATGCCCGAGAATGAGATCGTCCGGGTGTTTGTCGTCGGAGCAAAGCATGATTTTATCGGAGTAATCCTTTGCCAATGGGATCAGTGCTTCAAAATTACGGGCAGCACTTCCTTCTCTGATGAGGATTTTCATGCCTAGTTTGATTTTCTCTAATGCTTCTTCGGCCGTAAAGCACTCGTGGTCAGTACTGATGCCTGCTGAGACGTATTTTTTGATATCCTCTCCTCTTAATCCCGGTGCGTGTCCATCAACTGGCTTACCCAATTCGTGCGCAATGTTGATTTTTTCCATAACCATTTTGTCATTGAATATGACTCCGGGGTAGTTCATCATTTCGGCGAGGTAGGGCACCTCATCCATCTCCAATAACTCGCGGATATCATCTGCTCCAATCTCTGCACCTGCTGTTTCAAAAGCAGTTGCCGGCACGCAGGAGGGGGCTCCAAAGAAAAACTTAAAAGGTACTTTTTTTCCGTTTTCAATCATATATTTCACCCCATCAATGCCAAGTACATTGCCAATTTCATGAGGGTCAGATACCGTTGCTACCGTTCCGTGTACAACTGCCATTTTGGCAAATTCAGAAGGGATTAACATGGAGCTTTCTATGTGTATGTGAGCATCTACAAAGCCGGGTAGGATATAGGTCTTTATATCGTGATCCATTGCCTGAATATCGGTGATCTTTCCGTCTTTTATCGTAATTTCCCCCGAAAAAATATGTTTATTGGGGATGTCAATGATGCGTCCTTTTATCTTTTTCATTGTATTTAATGCTTCTTTTTTGCAAAGGTAAACTTCTCTTGGGAGAAATGGTGCTTTTTTTGAGGAATTGCTTAGTCCTTTTGTTGGAATACATTCATTTTTGCCAGAGGAATATTGTGTCCATTTTTTTGTACCTTTGTACCCAAAGTGTTTTGTAATGAAAAAATTACCCATAGGGATACAGACATTTCGGGATATTATTACAGAAGGTTTTGTCTATGTTGACAAGACAGAAATTGCATATAATCTAATTGATGGAGGTCGTTACTACTTCCTCTCCCGTCCCCGTCGTTTCGGCAAGAGCCTCTTCCTCGACACCCTCAAGGAAATATTTGAAGGAAACAAAGGTCTGTTTAAAGGTCTGTACATTCATGACAAATGGGACTGGGATGATAAATATCCGGTATTAAGGGTTAGTTTAGGAGCTGGAGTGATGAAGAATATTGATGAATTAAATGCCCGATTGAAATGGATTCTTG
>CAZNCI010000396.1:0-1713 GCA_964571475.1 uncultured Saprospiraceae bacterium
TATTTCCATCACCATCACCATCTACCGCAATCGCCATTCCATCTTCAATGGTAATGGTTATTTCATTAGTGGCTTTAGTACAGGCAACACCATTCAACGTGAAGGTCGTTTGTCGCCGATACATTTTAGTTTGGTTGGCACCAGCAGGTGGATTTCTATTTTGGTTATGGTTTCCGGTTGACACCCAGGTAGCACCACCGTCAGTAGATTCTTCCCAATCATAAGAGGCTACACCATCACCTGCTTCTACCGTACTGCCATTCGTTCCATCTCCGTAGATCGGCCCAGGGTCAGCGGGAGCTTGGATACAAACAATAGGTGTAGAAGCAACAATTACCCCAGGGGTCGTAATTTCTATCACCTCCGGTCCGGTCACAATTGAACTCACCGTAGCGGCACACATGCCCGGTACACCGGTATCGACAATTTTTGTCAGTTCGATATTTGCCCCATCACCGGTAAAATGAACCCCTTCTGTAAGGGAAACAATCCCTCCACTAGCAACGCCGGCAAAAACGGTTCCATTGATTGTCAAATCAAAAGGACCTACGCAAGTACCACAGGTAGAGGTAAAAGTAACATCCCATGTTCCATCCTGACAGATCGTCTGTGGCAGTGCCATTGTATTGGCGATATTTCCAGCAGGACTATCATAGACTGTAAGCGGCACCAGAGCCGAAGATGCATTCAATAAGACAGGCATACCGGTTGGATCCTGAATAGATGCATTCAATCGAATCATATCCCCATTATTGGGCATGAAGTTTGGCGACCAGCCAGTTGAAAAGGTAAAGGTTGCCATCAAGCCAGTATGCTGCGTAGAAGAATACGAAATACCTGTAGTTTGGTCAGTGAAGCGTAATTCAATCTCGTCATTACCAGCTACCGGCAGACCTGATACGGTCATCATCAGTTCTTCGCCATCACATACCTCCAGCGGAGGAACGATTTGCAGTTGTGCATTTAGATTAAAACTAAAAAGAAGAAAAAGCATAAGAATCAATGCCTTTCCATGATGTGTGTACAAAGGATTAACTTTGTCATGTAGTAATTCTCTCATGTAGGATAACTTTGATGTTAACAAATATAGTTAGTAGTTCGTAGTAAAACAGACTACCTCCAATGTGCTATTTCACATTGCAACCACTTGTCAAAACCAAGCTTTCGGTGTCTGAGATACTGTAATTCGGTCACAAGATACGCATTTTAGGTTAGTGATGCTATTTTAAGCAAAAAATAAATCATTTTTTTTTACTTTTACAAAAAAACACTTTCGCAAAATATGTTTTTGCAAAAAAAATAAAGAAATAAGTAAAATATTATTTTTTTTAACAAAAAAGCCATTTACTTTAGAATAAAATCAATAATATTCGTTTTTTTTAGAAATTTGTAAAAACAAAAATAAATTTTAAAAATACAATTAATTGATTTTGAATATTTTAAACAAAAGCACTACGACTGCTCCATCCTTCTCTAAATTGCCAATTATTGTATTTTTTAATTAAAAAACTGATTCGTGCATCAAAATGGGATGTCACTACCTGATGCTCCTTCTTTTCTAATAATCAGCCCCCCTACAGCCACGATTGGGCATAAAATTCAGCTTACCCATCTCTTCGCTTGGGCTTCGAGCAACTTCAGTCAAATTCAGCTTACCCATCTCTTCGCTTGGGCTTCGAGCTTAGTAATCTGAATTTTTTTTTGTGAAACCTG
>CAZNCI010000396.1:1813-3607 GCA_964571475.1 uncultured Saprospiraceae bacterium
ATCTCTTCGCTTGGGCTTCGAGCTTAGTAATCTGAATTTTTTTTTGTGAAACCTGAAATTTTCCGTATCATTACCGATGGATTTATTTTTAACCATTGTAATAAAGAAAAATGAACAAAGCTCCTAAAAAAGATTTACCCCTATTTTGGGCCATACTTCCCATTATTTTATTAATGTGCCTTTTGAGTTATAATGTGCTCAAAATATATGGGGATGATGCCACAAGTGGAGCCAATCAATTCGCTTTATTATTCATGGGGTTTGTTGCTGCCATTATTGGTTTCAAAAGAGGAATCACGCTTGAGGTCATGTTGGAAACTGTTTATAAAAACATTAAAACGACAAGTGGCGCCATCCTTATATTACTTTTAGTGGGGAGTTTAGCGGGGACATGGATGATTAGTGGGATTGTTCCGACGATGATTTACTATGGGCTTAAAATTTTAAATCCCACTATTTTTCTTGCTGTTGCAGTGGTTATCAGTTCCATTATTTCTCTTGTTACGGGGAGTAGTTGGGGTACGACAGCGACGATTGGCATCGCCTTAATTGGGATTGGGAAAGGGCTCAATATTAATGAGGGTATGATTGCAGGAGCGGTTATTTCTGGTGCTTATTTTGGGGATAAAATATCCCCCATGTCCGACACGACTAATTTGGCAGCCGCCATGGCTAAGATTGACTTATTCAGGCATATCCGCTATATGCTTAATACAACGGGACCATCTATCATTATCACGATTATACTATTTGTCATCCTGGGATTTTTTCAATCCACTTCAGAAGAGATGGAGAGTCTGGCAATTTTGGAAGGCATTCAATCCACCTTCTTTATATCACCGGTTTTATTGATTGTACCCATCACTGTTATCGTATTGATTATCAAAAGGGTGCAACCAATCATTGCATTACTTATCGGCACTGTTTTAGGCGCTATCTTTGCTGTCATTTTCCAAGGTGCTGTCATCAAATCAATGCTCGGAGTGGATACACTTACCATCCACGATTCTTACAAAGGCGTAATGGATGCCATTATTGCTGACACACAAATTAAGACTGACAATGCGACCTTAAATGAGCTATTTTCATCCGGGGGCATGAAGGGAATGCTGGGCACCATTTGGTTGATTATTTCCGCTATGGTATTTGGGGGCGTTATGGAAGCCATTGGTGCACTCGATAGCATTAGTAATGCCTTATTGAGAGTTGCCAAAGGTGATTTTGGTGTGTTTTTCAGTACCACCGTTACCTGCATTTTTTTTAACGGTACGGTTTCTGATCAGTATTTAGCTATTGTTGTACCGGGGAAGATGTATGCGGATGCCTTTGAAAAACAGGGATTAGCTCCTGAAAATCTAAGTAGAACATTGGAAGATTCAGGCACCGTCACCTCTGTATTATTCCCATGGAATACCGGTGGCGCGTATAATGCCGGAGTGCTGACAGTTGATACCACCACTTATTTGCCCTATGCCTTTTTCAATCTTATTAGCCCTTTGATGACCTTAATATTTGCTGCATTTAAGATTCGTATTAAACGATTAGTGAAGGTTACGAATGGTTAAAAGCTTGTTTGGGAATTTAATTTTAATTAAGGTTTAAAATTATAAAATAAAGGTAACTACTCAGCACCCCCACTTTTTGACATAAAATGCTGCTTTACATCTGTCTTTGTTAAATTTTTGATAGTGTGTCAAAGTTAATGCTGTCCCCAAAAAAAGGAGTTACTAAAAGTTCCTTTTTAAATTGCCACGGATAACGCCTCCTGCGTCACAAGCCCGTCCCGCACCCTTG
>CAZNCI010000397.1:0-3590 GCA_964571475.1 uncultured Saprospiraceae bacterium
ACATTCAAGTCGGTCGTTTTGAGTAATTGTTTGGCTTTTTTTAGACGGACAGAGCGAATAAACAGGGAAGGGGTTTGTCCTGTGAGGGCTTTGAGTTTTCGGTAAAGTTGCATCTGGCTAAGATGCATGGCTTTTTGCAAATTGGTGATGGCGTTTTCGGGGTTGGTCATAATTTTTTCAGTGGCTGCTGTTAATTGTTGAAGAAAAAGATCTTCGAGTGTGGGTTTTTTGGAAATAACTTCTTTAGTTGGTTTTGCAGCTGAGGTAGCATATCGTTTTTGTAGAGCTTTTCGTAATTCTAATAACTTTTCCAACCGCACAAATAGCTCTACTTTGTCAAAAGGTTTCATCAAATAGGCATCAGCACCTTGTTGCAATCCGATGATTTTATCTTTCTGTTCCGCTTTTGCTGTAAGCAGAATAATTGGAATATGACTTGTTCGCATATCATTTTTCAGCGTTTTACATACTTCAAAGCCGTCTTTTTGAGGCATCATAACATCGCTAATAATGATGTCTGGAATGATTTCTAAGGCTTTATTTATGCCTAATTGTCCATTTATGGCTGTTATGATTTCATATTCTCTTATTAGTAAAGTTTTGATGTAAGCAGCAACATCTTTATTGTCTTCAATCAGTAATAAAAGAGGGCGATTAATCGATTGTTCAACACCTTCTCCCGTAATGTCTAAAGTGGTTTTGATAGTGGTTTCAAGGTGCTTTTCAGGAAGGTTTACAAAGTCTGCTTTTGTTTTAGGGGGGGATGTTTTTATTTTAGCAGGTAAAGAAACCATAAATATTGTGCCTTTACTTTGCTCACTTTTCACCTTAATTTCCCCATCCATCATTGTTATTAACTCCTTGGTTAAAGCCAAACCAATTCCTGTACCTTCCCCTTTTCGGGTAGTTGAATTATCTGCCTGATAAAAACGGTCGAAAATATGTGGTATTTGTGCGGGATCAATACCTTGTCCGGTATCCTCTACACTTAATAGAAGCCAAGATTGGCCTTTTTCTTTTTTTCTGCTGACAGAAATTTTTACTTCGCCACCTTTTTTCGTGAATTTGATGGCATTGGATAATAAATTATAGACGATATGTTCAATTTTCCCTTCATCAAAATCCATCTCTAGTCGTTCCTCTGCAGTATGGAAAGTTAATGCAATTTCCTTTTCCTGCGCCATACTATAGAAGGATTCTGACAAATAACGAAGGTATTTGATGATATCCCCCTGTACCATATTCATGCTCATTGTACCGGAATCGAGTTTAGATAAATCGAGTAATTGGTTGATAAGCCGGAGGAGGTTTTCGCCATTTCGACGGATAAGTTTTCGTTCTTGTACGAATCCTTTTATGTTATCGGCAATTCCCAGGATAACTGTTAAGGGCGTTCTGAACTCATGTGTAATATTGGTATATAGGCGAGATTTAAGAGCGTTCAGCTCTTTTAAACGAAGAGCTTCTGTGTTAGCTAATTTTCTTCGTAATTCATAAGTTCTTATTCCCATCAAAACTGAAATGGCCGTTATGCTGTACAATAAATACGCCCACCATGTCTTCCACCAAGGAGGCTTGATGGTAATTTGTACACTTGCTTCATTCACACTCCAAACACCTGATGCCGATTTTGCTTTTACCGAAAAAGTATATTTGCCAGGATTGATATTTGTATAATGTACTTCATTATTAGTGCCATTAGCCTGCCATTCTTTTTGATAGGGCGATAATTTATAGAAATATTCGATTTCTTTGGATTTATAGAAAAGGGGCATGACAAAATTGAAACCAAAGTCAACTTGTTTGTAATTTAGGTCAATTCGATTTATAAACCGCAGTTGTTTTTGAAAAATGGCATTTTTGTCACCTGTTTTGACGACTTTGTTGTTCAGAAAAAAATCAAGTAAATAAACAGGAGCGGTGTCATTTCTTTTGGGAATACTGTCAGGGTGAAACTGAGTCAATTTTCCTCCAATTGCCATATAGATATTTCCATTATTATCTTTTGCCGCCAAATGATAGTTTATTTGATTACTGGGCAAACCATCCATTACTGTATAATTGGTAAATTTATTGGTTTTTAAATCAAGCATTTGCAAGCCTTTTTTTGTTCCAATCCAGGGGTTGCCATTATTATCTTCAATTAGCGTTTGAATGGCATTGTGCAATAAGCCATTGCTTTCATAGTAATTTTGAAAGTCATCAGTATCCGGTTTATATATGCTCATCCCACTTGTTGTCCAAATATAAAAACTACCTTTTTGTCCGGGGTAAATAAGGTGAATTACATCAGAAGCAATACTATTGGGATCATTTTGATTATGACGATAATGTTTTCCCCTTTTTTCGTTAAAATTATAGTGAAATAAACCTATATCAGTACCTATCCAAATACTATTTTTATCATTAAAATATATATCTTCTGACCTGCCTGCCTTATCTATGAAATCAGGAAACGCAGCACTAAATACCGGCAGCATATCTACCCACTGTTTATTGGCTGTATCATAATATTTTAATGCATTCCATATCTTTCCATTTAAGTCATTGTCCAACCAGGCAATTCTACCTGAAAGAGAAGTTAACTGTTTCGTATCCAGGTTATAAATTTTGGCTTCTTTTGTATTTTCGTCCATTAACCATAAATCATTATCTCCTGATAATGCCATACTATAGGCACGCATATTTAAAATACCAGGAGCAAGTGCCTCGATTGTGATGTTTTCGGCATTCGTATCAAAAAAATGTATGCCATCTGCTGAATTCAGTACGAATTTATTTCCACCAATGGGAAGAATATTACGAGACCAGCTATTACCTATTACTTTAAACGGGCTGTCGGTTGTGTGGATTACAAAAACACCGCTGTTGTCATCATTAAACCATACACTCCCCGCTTTGTCCTGAATCCCAAAAATAACGTTGTATGGAGGAAGGTTAGCTTCATTGTCTGTGTCTGAACTAATGCCCTTTATCGTTTTTAAAATAGGGTCAAATTTTTGGATTTCACCTTGAAAGCCCAACCAAATGTATCCATCTTTATCTTTCAGTAAACAAGTAGGTGCTTCACCTGTTTTGGAAAGGTGATTCATGTCTCGGAAAGTTTCTGTATTGGTGTCAAATTCCCAAAAAGCTTTTTGCCCATTTGCCAATAACAACTTGTCGTTAGGTATTTCACATATATCCTTTATTCTACTAAATGGCATTCCAAGGCCTCCATTGGGTATCGGTATATGTCTAAATGTTAGTGAATCTGCTACTTTTTTATAAAGACCTCTGTAATTCCCTATCCAAATGGTTCCATCTTTTTGTTGAAAAAATACATCTGCATCATAAATTTGATTTTCAAAAGAGATAAATTTATTAGCTAACTTTGACCAATAACAAAGCTTATTTAACCGGGTACCTAACCACATATTACCATCTTTATCTTTGCTTATAAAATTAAAAAGATCGCAACACAAGCTATTCGGATCTGTAGGGTCGTGCCGTATGTGTTCAAAATTTTCTGTTTCCGGATCAAAAATAGTAATTCCATTTCCCCCTGTGCTTATCCATATTTTTCCATCTTCTCCTGCACATAAACTAGT
>CAZNCI010000398.1:0-3581 GCA_964571475.1 uncultured Saprospiraceae bacterium
ATTTCAGTCGTGCGTTTGCGAATTGATTAATTTTGCTTATCATTGGGGCTTTTATCTGGGATAATTGGACAATATGAAGCGAACCACCTTTTTTTTAGTGTTTTTGGATTGATTTACCTCATTTCTTTGACAACAGCCTGTACGAAGGAGCCGAAGGTCATTACGAATACGATTATCCAGACGGATACCTTATATCTTACGCAGGAGGATACCATTTATATCAATACCACCGATACGCTTATTGTTACGGATACGGTGAGTTTGACCAAATTTATTCTGGATACCGCAACGACTTTTATTGTCATGCGCCATGCCGATACCGATGACTTTGGGACAAATCCCAACTTAAATGCAGCAGGAATGGCCAGAGTTGAAGTATTAAAAAAACTCCTAAGCGATGTGCCATTGGCAGCCGTATATTCCACTAATTACAATCGCACTATGCAAACGGCGCAGCCCATTGCCGATGACCATTCTTTATCCGTAGAGACCTATGCGCCCTTTAGCCTCAATACACTTGCTGATGAGGTGCTGGACAACCACTGGGGAGAGACGGTGCTCGTGATGGCACACGGGAATACGACACCCGATATGGTCAATTTATTAATAGGAGAAAACATTTATGCCGAACTACCCGAATCTGCCTATGATAATATATATATGGTGACGGTATTTGAGCAGGGGAGGGGGAAAGTTTTGCATTTGAAGTATGGGGAGTAGGTAACAATTTTTATTTCTCTTGATATTGTGTTGTAACAAAAAAACATATTCAATGAGAAATTCAAAATTAATAATTTTTACGATTTTTAGTAGCTTCATTATTTTATTTAGCAGTTGTATCGACGACGATGGGAATCTTACAACACCTCCCGTGCTGTGTAATGATGTGGATTATTTTGGTTTTCGTGCCGATGGCATGTCCAACGGAAGTAATACCATTGAGGTAGTAAGAAACAATAACAGCAATTTCAATCTGACTTCATTTACGAGCCAAACGAGCTTTACATATAATGGGACCATTGCCAATAATAGTGCGACTTTTGATAAAAATATTCAAAAAATGGCATTTATTGATGAGTGGAATATTGTCGAGCAGTTGTTTGTTTATGACTTTGGGACGAATGCGGTCTCGGTTTTTCCGATTGCAGGCAGCAATAGAGTGACTGCTCCGATATTCCTAAATGGTACTTTATATGTATTGGAAAAGGATAGTAATACCAGTGATGTGTCTTTTAAAACCCTATCGTTGACAGGGACACTTTCCACAGCTGTTTTTACGATTCCTGCCGCCACAATTGGTTTTTTAAATCCGGATACCATGAACAATTTGGCTTATAGTACGACGGATGGAGGTGATTTTCTTTATTTTCTCCTTGGCGGAAAATTGTTGACCGTTGATGTGACCAATCCAGCGGCTTATACCCTAAAAACCATGCCTAATAGTCACTATCTGGACATAGCTTATATGCAAACAGGAGAGTTGTTAACGGTGAAAAACTCCGGAGTTTCGGTAGATCTGATGCGCTTGGATATAAGTGCTGCAACTATTACGGAAACGGTGGAAGTCGCAGGGCTGGACATCAATCCGGAATCAGTGGCAATTGTTTATAAAGAATGTGGTGATAGAGCCCACGTCCTAACCCACTTTGTTTTTGGAGGCGCAAATGTTGTCTCAAAAATCCATGAAGTAAATGTATTGACCCATACGGTGATTTCAAATGATTTTTCGGGCTGGATGTTTGGTTTTGTCCATAAAGAACAATAATGAGTCCTAAAAATGGTGAGCTGCCAAATTTTTAAAATAAGAGAGGGTAGTATCAGGCGCAGGCGGAGTGTGGGAAATAGATCCTCCTCCGCCTGTTGCATCTGCCAAATTGAAGTGGGCTCACTATTTACTACTTCATACTTTTGCTAAAAAGAGCGCGCGGATCAGGTAGTAATAAAAAAAACAAACAAACCTCCACTCTTTAGCGCAATATTGCTTATCTTTGACTTCCAAAAGAAAAGGAAAGATGGCTACATTTATACTCAATGAAAAGAATACCATTGGCAACCATTTTTTGGGTCAGTTACGGGATGTTGAAGTTCAGAAAGATAGTATGCGTTTCAGGAGAAATTTGGAGCGAATAGGTGAATTATTGGCTTATGAAATCAGTAAAACACTTCCTTACCAAACCAAAGAAGTACCAACACCTCTCGGAACAGCCAGTATCCCGATGATTGAAAAAAAGGTTGTGCTGGCCACTATCATGAGAGCCGGTCTTCCCATGCATCAGGGGTTTTTGAATTATTTTGACAATGCCGGCAATGCCTTTGTTTCCGCTTATCGCAAACACCATAAAGATGGCTCTTTTGAAATAAAAATGGAGTATATTTCCTGTCCTGATTTGAATGACTCTATATTGATGCTGGTCGATCCCATGTTGGCAACGGGAGCATCCATGGAGATTGTACTCCGGGAAATGTTAAACATTGGCACCCCCCAACAGATTCATATTGCCGCCGCAATTGCTTCCAAAGAAGGCGTTGAGTTCATCAAAAGGAAATTTCCACAAGCTCACCTTTGGTTAGGGGCGGTCGATGAGGAATTAACGGCTAAATCGTATATTGTACCCGGATTAGGCGATGCCGGAGACCTCAGTTACGGTAATAAAATTCAGGAATAATGAGGCTAAAAAAACGCCTGTTGAGTTTCAAATATGCCTTGGAAGGCATTCGGGTACTATTTTTGTCAGAGCCCAATGCCCGCATTCATTTGGTCATTTCTATTTTAGTCATCCTCGCCGGTTTTTACTTTCAATTATCCAAAATAGAATGGATGATTATTCTGTTGACCATTGCCTTGGTCATTACTGCAGAAGCATTCAATACCGCCTTGGAAAAATTGACAGATTTGGCATCTCCCGACATTCATCCCCTCGCCAAAAAAGTTAAAGATATTGCCGCCGGAGCGGTATTAATCAGCGTTGTTTTTGCGGTGATTATTGGAGTGGTCGTTTTTGGGGCGCGAGTGTTTGGGTGATTGTCAGGATATAATAATAAAGGATGGGAATCAGGTACAAACTGATAAAAGTCCCCAGTGTAAGTCCGCCAATAACGGTGATCGCCAGAGGTTTTTGCAGGTCAGCCCCCAGGCCCGACATGAAAAATAAGGGGATCAACGCCAAAATGGTCGTCAATGAAGTCATGATAATTGCCTTGTCAGGAATCGCTTCATAATGAAGAACGAAAGACTCCAATTGGATTTGGCTTAGGCTTGTTTGAAATAGGTAAATTGATATATTTAAAGCAATTAACCCATAACTGATGTAGGGGAAAACGCCTCCTTTTATTTGATTGTCGCCAATTGGAATAAACATCTTTTATTTTTTATTGAGTTCTTTGTTTACTCTGTCCCATGCGCCGAGCCCACCCGTTAGGCTATAAATATTTTTGAAGCCAGCTTCAGCCATCGTTCTTGCAGCTCGCATACTTCTCATACCGGTAGCCCCGAAAAGAAGGTACTCAGCCCTCAAAAGAAACTCCGCCTTAGGTAATAACTTCCTGCTTCATTTCGTTATACAGCATACTACACAATAATA
>CAZNCI010000399.1:0-3561 GCA_964571475.1 uncultured Saprospiraceae bacterium
TAACTTCTTTAATTTCATAATTCATATTTTATTAATAGTCTATCAGCAATTTTTAGGGCTCTTTTATAATCTTTATTTGTTCTTTTTAAAAATCCATTAAGTAACATTATAACTCTGATTTGATTTTCAGCTTTTATCTTTTCCTTTGATTGTAATATGGAAACACATCTCACTCATATCCGCCACAAATTAACAAATAAATTCTGTATTTCAAACTTTTTCCATTCGGTTTTAAATGGTAGGGGGAATAATGCTTTTTCTTTTGGCCTTTGCGGTCTCCTTGACGGATTGAAGCCCTTCGACTGTTTGATACATTAGCTCACCACCACCACTTCAACCACCGTCCCTGTCCCATCCTCATGGAGGTCTTTTACCTCTATATTAATTTTACCACTATACATTTCGTTTAGGATAGCAATTCGGGATGCGACATTGCCCATACCTTTGGACTCTTTTTTTAATTGATTTTTGGTTTTAATTATTTGGGATTTGGTACGACCGATTCCGTTGTCCGTTATGGTAATAATCAGGGATTTGGCGGCTTTTTGTTGGATAGAAACGGTGAGTTGCCCCTTTTCTTTTTTGTGTCTCAAACCGTGCCAGACGGCATTTTCAATATAGGGTTGAATGAGCATTGGGGGGATGCTGTAATCGTTAATGGAGATATTTGGGCTGATCTCGAAAGCGTAGTCGAATTTTTCCTGAAAGCGGGCGTGTTCCAGTTTTAAATACAATTGAATGAGTTCAACTTCATTGGAGAGGGGGATGAGATTTTTTTCTGAATTTTCCAATACAGCCCTCATTAAGGTGGAGAAATCAGTCAGGTATTTGTTGGCGGTTCTTTCATCATTCTGCGCAATGAAGCTATTGACAGAGTTGAGCGCATTGAAAATAAAATGTGGATTCATTTGGCTCCGGAGGGATTTTAGAGCCAATAAGTTATTGGCCAACTTCTTTTGTTGGTTACTTCGATACATGAGATATAAAACCAGGGAGAGCAGTAATAAGCCCCCGATGAGAAAGTAAATGAGCAGCTTTTGTTTGCGGTTTTGTGCTTTGGCGAGTGCTTGTTTTTGGGCGACGAGTTGTAGCCGGTTATCGGATAGCTCACGGTTTTTTTCCAGTATTTCGATGCGATTCTGTTTGAGGGCAAGGGTTTTGGAAAAATTGGAGGCTGCTTCGATTTCCTTTTCTTTTTTAGCGTAAAGCGAATCGACCAATGTCACATATTGCTGATAATTAGCGAGTGCTTTATCGTATTCTCCGACCTTTTTATATACTTCGGATAGGCGTTGGACGGCATCTTTCTGTGTTTCTAAATCCTGTAATTTTTGCGCATCTTGAATGCTGGTGTTGAGGTAGGGGATGGCTTCTTTATAGCGTTTTTGCCCAACATAGGCATTGGCAATTTCAAAGTTAATCGACTGGGGGGATAGGCTGCTAATCTCTTTTGGTGGCAGCTTTTTTAGTTGCTGTAAACTATTTTTTCGAATCTTAATTTCTTTGCCAAATTCATTGTTTCCCCGATACAAGTCCGCCAGTTTTTCGTTTTGAATAACTTCTTGTTGGGGGCTTTGCTCCTGAGCGATTTGGATAGAGTTGAAATAGTTTTTTTCGGCATTGGAGAAATCTCCCTGACTGAAGTAAGTGCTGGCTATTTTGGAATTAAGACCAATGGCTTTATCTTTTAACTCATTTTTGGTAGCAATGGTTAATGCCTTTTGGTAAGCTTGATTGGCTTCATTTAGAGCGGATAAGCCCATCCAGTTATCTCCTAGTAATTCCCATAGTTCAATGCGTATAGCAGGCGAAGAAGCTCCTTTGAGTAATTCAAGGACAATGGATTTGCTTTTTTTGTACTCTTGGCTGTAAAAGTAACTTTTGGCTAATTTTAACCGTATTTTAGTCTTTTGGGCATCATTATAAAGTGAAGCGTTCGCTTTTAATGTCTTATTGTAGTTGTTAATGGCTAAGTCGTAAATTTTCCAATGGAAATAAATATCTCCCAGTAGCAGATACGATTTTGCCATGGCAGATTGATCCCTCTGCCTTTTGGAATTAATGAGCTGAAGTGCATTTTCTACATAGAAAATACTTTTGTTTGCATCTACCTTCAGATAGATTTGTGCGGAGTCCAAAAGGCTTGTATAAACCTGCTTCTTTTCCGCCGTGGAAGGCCAGTTCCCACTCTGCGCCACGGTCCAGTTAGCGACCGATAGCAGTAGGGGAATCAGGAAAATTATTTTATATTTCAATGTTTTGTTATTTTCAATTAGTGACATCTGATAATTGACGCCATGTTTCCTTTAAAACCGCCTTACATCCAAACTTTCTCCCAAAAATACACTTTTTTTGGTCGAAATAAAAATCCGGCTAAATTGAAAAGTGCCATATTCTACCATTATCGCCCCTGCTGTTCCAACTTGCCTATTTGGATAGAGGACTTCCCTCACTCAACTGACCGTTTCCCTCATTTTTACTTTTTTTACCTTTTTGATCCCCCTAAATTTGTGTTTGAAATAAGCTCAGTAGCTTACTATTTCACTAATTTAAAAAAGAATAATGAAAAAGACATCTTTCCTTCTCTACTTCCTCTTCCTCTCTTCTGTTCAATTATTATCCGCTCAACATCTTGGTAATTCGGTAGGTGTTAATAGCCGAGCACATACCCAGGCTTATCAGCCTTCCTCTCCAATCATCAATTTCAAAGTAGATGTATTGCTGAATGCCAAGGCATCGACCTATACTGCCGTATTTAACCTATCTCAGGTGGGTGCTACATCGGAGGAAGCCAATGCTTTGATTGACACACGAATTAATAAGGTAAAAAGCGGGATGATGGCAATGGGTTTGCCCAGGGAAAGTATCCATATTGATATGATTTCCTTTGTTCCTGTTTACGAAATTGAGGTCGAAAAAAAATTATTCAGCAAGACTTATAATGAAGTGCCTAAAGGATTTGAAATACAAAAAAATATTCATGTTGATTTTATCAAAAACGAGACTTTTGATGCCCTGCTTAGACTTTGTGCTGAAAATGAAATTTACAATCTTGTAAAGGTTGATTATTTTGTAGAGGATATGGAGAAAATTTATGCCGAACTACAAACAAAAGCCTTGGCTGTTTTGGCATCCAAAAAGGAATTTTATACTTCAATTGGCATTGATTTTGAGGCGTATGAAATGTTGTTTTCAGAAAGTAGAGCGGCCGTGACACCTCATGAATCTTACAGTAATTATCAGGCCTTTAACAGTATTTCAGTAGATGCGGTTCGACAAAAAAAGGGTTTGACGAAAGTCAAAAAATCGACCTCTGTCTATTATAATCCCATTTCCTATAAACGCTTCGATGTCGTCATCAACCCGGTAATTAACGAGCCTGTCGTGCAATTTACGCTTAGTCTCAACTTGCAATACAGCCCAAAACCCAAAGAACCAACTGTCAAAGAAATTATCAAAACTAATACCCAATATTATATGATTACCAGGGACGGCAATTTTAAACAATTACAAATGGAAGAAAATAAATAATCCATTGAATAACTTTAGTATCAAAAAAAC
>CAZNCI010000400.1:0-3545 GCA_964571475.1 uncultured Saprospiraceae bacterium
AGCGCCGAAAGGCGTTATATTATTTGTAATATATTGAAATTTCGCTACTCAAAACTAAAAAATATTGTAAATTTGTAATCAGATGAAAGAGAAGATAAAAAATATTTTCAAAAAATTAACTCCTTGGTCAATTGACAATGAGTTCGTACCCATTGGTGAGAATACTGAAAATGGTAAATTTGAACTATTGTTTGAAAATAAAGTCATTGGTACTTTGGAGTATAAAAATAACAAATGGATTTTTAAATATTCTAATGAATATAAAAAAGAAAAATTCATGTTACCCTTACTTAACTTCCCTGATGTAAACAAGGTGTACGAATTTGAGGAATTAGTACCTTTTTTTGCTACCCGGATACCAAAATTGAATCAACCTTATCATCAAAAGAAAATTAACAAATACAATGGCGACAAAAATAATCTTGTTTCATTACTTAAAATATTTGGTGAAAAGTCGATTAATAATCCTTTCGAATTGAAATACTCATAAACTACCGCTAATAACCACAATAACTAAATCCTCTCACAATACGCAGCAGCCAGCCCACAGATAATGTTACATAGCCTATATCACCGCCTCCAGTAGCTTCCGGGTAAATGCCTGTCGGGGAGCATCCAATACCTCATCCGTATAACCCGACTCGATAATCTTCCCCTTATTCATCACCAAAAGACGGTCGCACATAAACCGGATAACAGAGAAATCGTGTGAGATGAATAAATAGGTAAAACCGTATTTTTCCTGAAGGTCTTTTAACAGATTGAGTACCTGTGCCTGCACGGAGACATCCAGCGCAGAAACGGGCTCGTCGCATACGATAAATTCGGGTCTGACGGCCAGTGCCCGTGCAATACAGACTCTTTGCCGCTGCCCCCCCGAAAGCTGATCGGGGAAACGATCGTAATGCTTAGGCTCCAGCCCGACATCTTTTAATAATTGTAGTGTTTTTTCTTTTGGGTTATCTTTTTGATGAATGCCGTGTACTTTCAGTACTTCACGAATTGCATGACCAATTGTCATACTGGGATTAAGTGAGGAGTAAGGATCCTGAAAAATGATTTGTACCTTTTTTCTCCATGCTTTTAAAGCGTGTTTGTCAAGTGAAAATACATCAATAGAATCATATTGAACCCGTCCATCATTTGGAGGGATTAGCTGAAGAATAGCCTTGCCCAGAGTGGTCTTGCCGCAACCTGATTCCCCTACCAAACCTATAGTTTCTCCTTGAAACACTTCAAAACTGACACCGGCAACAGCCTTTGTCACAGATAGTGGGCGACCCATTATTTTTTTAAAAAATTGCCCTCCAGTGCTAAAATGAACTTGTAAATCATCGACTTTTAGGAGGGGCGGCTTCTTGCTCTCTTTTTTTGAAATACTTTCAGTGGCATAAGTAGTTGAAGGCATCTCATTGGAGAAAAAATCACTAATAACAGGCAATCTTTTAAGCCTTTTGTCCAATGGCGGTCGGCAGGCAATGAGCCCTCGTGTATAAGGGTGCTTAGGTGCTTCAAAAAGGGCTTTAACCAGTCCCTTTTCTACAATTTTTCCATTTTGCATGACCAGTACTTCATCTGCAATTTCCCGAATGACACCCAAATCGTGTGAGATGAAAAAAATGGAACAATTGGTCTCCTTTTGCAGCTCGTGCATCAATTGAAGGATTTCTTTTTGAACGGTGACATCCAGTCCGGTTGTCGGCTCATCAGCGATGAGTAAATCCGGCTCACCCGACATAGCCATGGCGATCATAATCCTTTGCAATTGCCCCCCTGATAATTGATGCGGATAGGAATTGAAAATCCGCTCTGTATCGGAGAGGTTTACTTTTTTGAGCCATTCCAGTGTCTGCTCTTTGGCTGTTTGCTGTTTAGAATCGGTATGTAGCAAAATGGCCTCTAGTATTTGATGCCCAACTTTGAGTACGGGATTTAGAGCTGTTTTCGGCTCTTGGAATATCATTGAAATTCGCTTGCCTCTGAATTGATTAAGTTCGGATGCCGACAGTCGATGAAGGGCGATTTCCTTTTGATTTTTATCATAAAAAAGAATATCGCCCTCTTTTCGGATAGAAGGATCATCGGATAATAATTGCAGGATGGATAAGGCAGTAACGGACTTTCCCGAACCGGATTCCCCTACGACACCAAGAGTTTGCCCTCGTTTTATTTCAAAGGAAATTTGATCTACAGCGGTCGTAGATACCCCTTCGTTTTGATGAAAGACAACCCTTAGTTTATCTACTTTTAATAACCTTTTTTGATCCAAAATATTAGCGTTCTACGATTTCAATGGTACTGTCTTTGACGATGATTCTCAATTTGTGCGGAGCTTGTAGCCACTTGAATAAAGATTCACCAAGGAACTCTCGCTTCCACTTTGATGCTGCGAATTTTGCTGCAAATTCTTTATCAGTAGGCAGTTTCTTGATGCCACTTTTTGCGATGACCAGCGAGGAGGATATATCTTCCTCAATACACCGGTATTTAACCAGCAGATAGAGGAATTCGATGAGTACTTCTTCCTCCTGTGTGAGTACATCTTCCCGTTTTATTTTCTGAAGGATAGCATCCTCTTCCCGGGTACTTTTTCTACTGTACAATTGGTAGAAAAAAGCCGCATATTTTTTGGCAAAACGAGGAGATATATGCCTGTTTCCTGATATCCCTCGCTCTCCTGAAGAGACGGAGCGGACTATTTGACTGATTTGCTTATTGGGCAGTACCATTTCTTTGGAGTAATTTTTCTCCATGGCTTGTTCAATTCTCCAGCGCAATAGGCGTAATAAAAACAGCCGTTCCCTGTGCTTGAGTGACTTCATCATATTACTGGAGAGCGCCTCTTTGTCAGGATCTTGTTGATAGTATGATTTATCTTCAAAGATAGATATTTCATCCATTGCCCAGTCATACCGGTTATTATCTTTTAGCTTTTTAGTCAGCGATTGCCATAATTTATACAGCGGCGTTACATCATTTAGCGCGTATTCTATTTGTTTGGCAGACATAGGGCGTTGTTCCCAATTGGTCATAGCATAGCCTTTCTTGAGGGAAATGCCCAATTCTCCTTCCACCAGCCCTTTGAACGAGATGGGGTAGCGATAGCCTGCAAAACCCGCTGCGACCTGCGTGTCAAATATATTTTTGGGAATAATACCATAGATGGAGTACAACAATTTGTAATCATTCTCTCCCGCATGGGTGAATTTTAAAATCTTTTCATCTTCCATCATTCGCAAAAAAGGACCAAGGTCTCTCACGCTAAATGGATCAATGATGTAATAACCATTTGGGCTGGAAACCTGTATTAGACATAAGAGTGTATGAAACCTTCTTTCTCCTACAAATTCCGTATCAAAGCCCATCCATTCGATGCCTTTATTTTTCGCTGCAAACTGCCTTAATTGTTGATCTGTTTCAATGAGTTGATAACCAATACCGTTAACTGTCATGGGCAAATATCCTAGGTTTTGTTAAAATATAGAAAGGAGGTTTCTTTGTTAGAAATCCAAAATTACAAAAAAATGTTGAGAAATAGCTTTTAG
>CAZNCI010000401.1:0-3519 GCA_964571475.1 uncultured Saprospiraceae bacterium
GGTTTCTTTGTTAGAAATCCAAAATTACAAAAAAATGTTGAGAAATAGCTTTTAGAAAGAAGGAACAAGTGAAATTTATTTTTTTTTAGCAATTCCCCATGTGGGGTGTTTTTCTGTTTGAGTCAGGCGAGAGACCGATTTTTTGTTACTAAATTTTGTTGCGTGTTTAAGCAAGTTTCCAGCATCTACGAGGCTTTTAAACCATGAATTCCACCCCTGAAATTTAAAAAATTGTACTACTTGGGGGGGGGGATTGCTGTATTTTTCTCTTTCTCTGCGTTGCTTCCTCGCTTTAGGGCTGCGGCGATTAGGCTTAGGAAGCTTTTTGAACTAAAAAAAACAGGCTATATGCGGGTACACCCATAATTACCAAACAAGGAACTGCCTAACCAATATATAGTCTCCTCCTGACAATAATCATTAAAAAATAATCAAAGTATTGATATTTATTATTAAAAATGCACAAAAAAAGGGCATATCTTTGCGTCAATGAAGAAATTCATAGGCATATTATTGATTTTTTTGATTCTTGCAAGCGCTTTGCGGGACTTGATTACGTTTGCTGGCTTTAAAGCGAATCAGGATTATATCGCTGAAAATCTTTGTATCAATCGCTTCGATGCGATTCCTATGTGTCAGGGGAAATGTTTCCTTCAAAGTGAAATTCTGGAGGATTACAGTACTGATTTGAATGGTAACCCTGCGCCTAATCTTCAAAATAGGGTGGAGTTGATTTATGTCGTGAATGATTATGTGGATTATGCTGTGCCTGCACCATTCGATCCTCCTACTCCTGCTCTTACTCAGGAGTCGTTTTTTGTTTCAAATAATTATACCAGTGGGGTGTTTCGACCTCCGATTTTTCTTGTTTAGGTTTGGATTGCGTTAGGCGCTAAAGGGAGTCCTTTGGTTACATCAGAGCGTAATACTGTTTTTAGTCTTCACCCAAACGCTGGGTAGAAAGCCTTTTTTTTGCGATAAGGATAGTAGCGGTATCTACGTTTTTTTGCGTGGATAGTAGCGAATGCCTATCATATCGCCAGGCGAACCCGACCACGCCCGTGGCGAGGGATCGCCCAAATTTTAAAAATTACAAAAAAAGAAAAATCATGTATCAGTTTACTATAAATAATAAAAGTATTAATCAATTTATTTCCTTATTAGCCATGTTGATGATTACAACGGTCTCCATGGCTCAATCTTCCATTAAGCTATTGGATGAAAAAACACATACGGCGATTGTTGGTGCGACGTATCGCTATGGGGAGCAGACGGGCGTATCGGATGAGATGGGGGTTATTGCTCTGGATATTAAAGAGAACCAAACGCTATTATTGTCGCATTTAATGTATGGCGATTGGGAATTGTCAGCACGTGAAGTGCAGGCAGCTGCCGGAATGGGTGTTATCTATAAAGTGGAGCGATTGAATGATATTCAGCCGGTGACAGTGGTGGCGCTAAGAGGGAATAAAGGACTGAATGACGGTATGGTCGTTGATAATATTGCCAAGATGAACCACGATGCAGGAGCTGTTTTGAGTCAAAATGTTGGTATATCAACCATCAAAAAAAGTGGAAATTATGGGTTTGATCCCGTACTTAGAGGTTTTAAGTACGACCGATTGAATATTGTTATCAATGGGACGCAAGCTGCATCGGCTGCCTGCCCCAACAGGATGGATCCGCCGACGAGCCAAATGACCACCAATATGATGGAGGGGATTGAAATAATGAAAGGACCGCACTCTCTGCGATATGGCCCTGCTTTTGGTGGAACGATCAATTTTAAGACGGCCAAAATGAAATTTTCCGACCAGATAGATTATTTTGGACGGGCATCGACCAATTATGAAAGCAATGGCGGCATCTTACGTGGGGAAGGAATGATCGGACTGCGAAGCAAGGTCTATGAAGCGAAATTTTTTGGTTCCTGGTCGCAGGGGGATGATTATAAAGATGGGGAAGGCGTTGTGCTCCCATCTAGTTTTAATAGAGGAAGTTTTGGGGCAGATTTTGGATTGAAAATATCCGGTAATCAGACGATGAAACTGTCTGCTACCCATAATTTTGCAAAGGACGTACTCTTTCCTGCATTGAGGATGGATTTGCGCTCGGATGATACGTGGATGTTTAATGGCGCGCACCATATTTATTTTGACAAACGGTCGTTAACCACCTGGACGACGACGGTTTATTCGACTACGGTGAATCACGTAATGGATAATCTGGGTAAAAATCTATCTCCCCGGAAGTTAAACGCAGTGACCAACGCCCATACTCGAAATTATGGAGGGCGAACGGAAGGCATTTGGAAGTTTGATAATAAAAAGCTGTATATCGGGGCGGACTATCGGCTGGAGATGGAGGAAGGAAGCCGGGTGCGGGATATGTTGTTAGGTCCGGCAGCAGGCAAGTCGTTTACGGATAATGTATGGCAGAATAGCAGGATTTCAAAATTAGCGGTATTTGGGGAGTACCATCTGCCGACCGACTTTATGAATTGGGTGGTTTCTGCCCGTCTGGAAATGAACCATGCACAGGCTGATGACCTATCGGATGAGTTTATAGGGGTTTATCCTGATAATACTATCGCTCAATTGAATCCAAGTTTTAGTGTAGGCGGTTCGAAGGTGTTAGAGAATGGGTTGGTGACGGGTATTTGGCTGGGAAGAGCCCAGCGAAGTGGTGGTATTATGGAGCGTTATATTAATTTTTTGGCAGCAGGACAGGATCCTTATGAATTATTGGGCAATCCATTATTGGATCCGGAAGCAAATAATCAGATTGATGTCAAGATAGGTTATAGGGGTAAAAAGTCCGTATTGGACGTGAGCTTATTTGCTGCATATATGACGGATTATATCTCTGCTGAAATACGTGAAGACCTAAGTCCAAAATTGCCTACGAGCCCTGGTGTTCGCCAATTTGTGAATATAGATAAAGCCAGAATGTATGGCTTTGAAGTGAGCTGGGCTCAATTATTGTGGAAAGGCATTCAGCAAAAGGTAAGTTTGGCTTATACCAATGGAGAGGATTTGGTGATTAATCAGCCATTACCGGAGATTGCTCCGATGGATTTGCGTTATACTTTGTTAGGTCATTTCTTAGATGATAAATTGGAAGCAGAGGCCAGTTTCCGCTACGTTTGGGCACAAAATCGGGTGTCAGTAGCCTACAAAGAAGGAACTTCTCCTGCTTTTTCATTGATTGACATCAAAGCGGGGTATCAGATTGGGCAATATTTGCAATTTTCAGCAGGCGTGCAAAATCTACTGGATGTGGCTTATTATGAACATCTAAGTCGAGTAATCAAGGCGATGGATAATCGCCCCTTATACGCTCCCGGCAGAAATGTGTTTGCAGCTTTAACCGTTAAATTTTAATAAAGAATTTGTTCTAATAAATTGATTTAAACGTTGTGTTGAGAAGGTGATTCGTCAGAATTGCCTTCTTTTTTGTTTACTTGCCCACCCGCGCCTCAGTCCTATAGGAAGCCCTGCGCGCCTTGGTACATTGAAG
>CAZNCI010000402.1:0-3507 GCA_964571475.1 uncultured Saprospiraceae bacterium
GTCATTTGATGGTGGCAAATATGCAGTATATGAAACCAGTTTGAACTTACATTTTTTGTTGTTTTGATTTTATGCTTGTTTTTCCTTCGGAGATCTACTTTTACTACCATAATGTCGTACCGATGGTGTTCTTTTGTTCTGCCAGTCTCGGTATCGTGTCTGAAACCAATTTAAACTTACACCATCAAAATTGTGTAATTGGTAGATTTGAAATTGTGGCGATAAAATATTGAGCTGTTGAGCTCAGATACAAAACATTATTTATTCAGGCAGCATTTTTTATATTTTTTTCCACTTCCGCAGGGACATGGAGCATTTCGCCCTACTTTTGGAGTGGTGCGTTTAATAGTCTCGGGTGGCTCAAAATAAATATCCTCTTCCTCCTCCTCATCATCATTAGGGCTAAAGCTTGACCTTATCAGATCCAGGGAAAGCTCTAATAAGAATTGCTCGACCAGATCCTCTCTGAAACCAGATGAACCCATAGCGGGCAAATTGGATGGCAATCTTCTGTCCTCATATTCATAGGAATATGCTTCCAGTATATTTAAAGGCATTGGTAAGATATCCCATGGGTCCAGTGGACAGACAATGTCCTGTTTGATGTATTTGAAATCACCTAAATATTCCATATCTACTAACTTATCCTCATAAATATCTTCAATAAGTGGCAACTGCTCTTTCACTCTTAATGTCAATAATCCTTTGATTAACCCACTCATAACAATAGGGCTAAAGATGGTCAAATCCCCGGTTTTACCCCTAAAAAAAGCTATTTCATTTAAAATCCACTCAATGACTTCTTCTTTTCTATTTTCATTATATAGCGCCACCTGAGCAACTGTATCAATGACTGAAAACCTCACCCAAAAGGACAAATTCGGCTCTCTTATAAAGTCACTCAGGAGCTTCAGCTCGTCTTTGAAAATTGGATAAAACCAAATCACTCCCAAGTCCAAAAACTGCTCTACCAACCAGAAATCCCAAAAGTCATCGCCCTGCCGCAGAAAGTCCAGAATAACGGGAATTGCTTCCTTAATCTCCAAAATACTAATAAAATTAAGCGCATGAAAAGGAAATACGGTTTCTTCGAAATCAATCTCTTCATTACTACAAAAGTAATCAAACCGCTTAATGCTATCTTCCAATATAGAAATCAAATCCTGCGTTAAGCTTTCTCGTGGCAATGCTGCCAATTTGAGGAGTGTATCCTCTTCTAACCTCCCTATTTCATTATGATAAAAAACCCTCAACTCCTCATGGTTCAATACTGGAGGGACATCCGTTTGTTCGTATTCAACGGTGGGAAAAGACCTAACAGACGGAAAAAGCCCTTTTCCTTCCTGGCCAATTTCTATATTTTTTTCTGCAATATTTATTAGAATTAATTGCCCAAATTCCCTTACCCTCTCATTTTCTTCACCAATCACCGGCTCCTCTAGAAATAATCGCAAAAAAGATTTGGCCTTATCTATATTATCCTTTTTAAGGTAATAGCGAATAACCAAACCGTAATAAGTAAGCACCTCTGAGACATGAAATAAGTGCTTATCCGGATATAATTTATTCAATGAGAACTCCTCTCCTCCCAGCAATTCAGCTACCCGGTCAAGATCCCCCTTTTCTTCAGATAAAAGGATTTCAGCTTTCAATGTTTTGGCAAATAAATAGTCTGGAAATTTAGAAGCCAACTCGTCATTAACGAGCCGTGCTTTTTTCGTTCGCCCTTTTATAAAATAATGACTTGCCAAATAATTGCGAAATTCAGGATGATCCGGATATTTCCTGATGGCTCTTTTGATGGTCACCTCTGCGTAAAGAGATTTATCCCTGATTAAGCCATGACATTTCTCAATCACCGTATTGCATTCCGCACTCGTTGGTACATTATAAATAGGCTCGTCTGTAACTTTAAAATTAAAACCTTGCATTAGAAAAATGAGTTTTTTTTGACAAAATAGGTGTAATTATATTTTCATTTTAAAGCGCATCACTACCTCTCCGGTCTTCCGGTCAATTTCGATTTTTTGTCCTCCTTCTTTATGTAACTCCTCTCCTGTTGTCATTTGATAAATACCTGCCAAAAACTCCATGCCTTTATTGAGTACTTCTTCCATTTTGTCTATCTTTTGACTGGCAGATGAAGTAGATGAAGTAGAAGCGGCGACCCGTGGCTGTTGCCCGGGCAGGTTTTCCTCCTGTTGCCCGTTCCCATTTATTTCCTCCGGTGCCTGTTCGCCCATGACTTCTTCTTCTACTATTTCCAAAATGGGAACGGTATCCATGTCCGGCTTTTCGTCTTCCCGAATGACTTCTTCCAGCTGTCGGATAAACTGCGATTTCCCCTTAGCGGAAAAGTCAACTTCGTCTATAATATTGCCTTCATTTAGTACTCCGTCAAATAAGCTTTGCTTTAGTACCAAACCAGACGCTATTTTTTGTTCTATTGAGTCAATGGAAATAAAATTCACCACCGTTAATTTTTCACTGCGTTGCCCCAGGCGATCAATTCGACCAATGCGCTGATTTTTCTTTGCAGGATTCCATGGCAATTCAAAATTAATGACAGTATCTGCCATTTGTAGATTCAGACCAGACCCACCCGATTCTGTAGAAAGGAAAATACGACAGTCGTCATCTTTCTCAAAAGTTTCGATTAATTGACCCCGTTTTTTAACAGGTACTTTTCCTGTTAACTGCACAAATCCCAGACCATTCTCCTTCAACATCTCCCCTATCAGATGGAGCATATTAATCCACTCGGAAAAGATAATCACTTTCCTTTTGGTATTTTTTAAATCCAGTTTTTCAAGTAGGACGTGTTTTAATTCATATAATTTGGGAGAATAATTAGTTTGTTTATCAATTAAAAAAGTAGAGTCACAAACCATTCGCATATTGGCCAATAGCAACATCAATTTTTGCCAATCGTAAGAAGTTTTGAATTTTTTGGAAAGAATCCTGGCAATTCCGGCCGTAAAACCAGCGTGTAAGGACGCCTGTTCCTGATGCAAATATACATAAATATCCTCCTCGATAACATTGGGCAGCTGGCGGAGTACCGCTCGTTTCTCCCGACGAATCAATAAATCCGACATTTTTTCTTTTAGGGTATTCAAATTATAATAGCCCAAAATCCTGTTCTTCGACCTCGAATCAAAAATACAATGTTGGTAAGAAAATTCCCATAGTGGCGATAAAAAATAAGGATCAATAAACTGCACAATGGCAAATAAATCAATCAGTTTATTCTCAATCGGCGTTCCGGTAATAACCATAGATTGCTTGCGCTGAATGCGCTTGATGGCTGCCGATGTTTTGGTCTCGTAATTTTTAATTTTTTGAGCCTCATCCAATATTACAAAATCAAATCCCGCTGCATTAATCGCCCGTAAATCCCGTAGGACAGTTTCGTAATTTACCACAAAAAAGAAGGTCTCTGAATCAAAATAAAGCTGCTCCCTCACCTCCGGAAACCCCTCCACGACCAATGCTTTTTCTGATGTA
>CAZNCI010000403.1:0-3507 GCA_964571475.1 uncultured Saprospiraceae bacterium
CATTCAAAACCATGCAAAAATACATCCACTACCTACTCCAAGACATAGAAACCATCATTTTACAGCGATGGCGGCAATGCATACCGCATTATTTTCAGATGGGGATTCCGGATCCTTACCTATGTCCGCCGGAAGGGTGGAAGGAAGCTGATCTGTTACAAAAAACGGAACCTGATTCAGTGTCAAATTTTGAGGAGACGATAGCTGAAATGGAGAAGTGGCTTGCGGGAGAAGAAAAGTATTCGATGTTTTCGGAGTTTGGATTGTTGCCGGAGCAGTTTCCACCCCAAGATCGTTTGTCGGAGCAGGAGGTATATGGTTTAGTAGAAGTTATTCGACGGTTATGGGCTGCCTTTAATTTTACGGCCGTTGTGCCCAATGGAGTGCCAGCGAGGGAGTTATACCCTATTTTATTGGAAAGGATGCTAGAGGCCTGTACCGTGATGGATAATGGACATATCGGCATAGAGTTTTGTGATTATGAGCCCGAGCGTTGTCCTTTTGGGGAGGAGTATTGTAGTTGTAAGCAATTATAAAAAGTGGTTACTTAAAATAGTCGTACAGATAGCGAATGATATAATTTTACCAAATACTAAATCATGCAAAAACTTCAACCTGATCATATTTACCACATTTATAATCATGCCAATGGCTATGACCTATTATTTAGAAAGGAAGAAAATTATTATTACTTTCTTGAAAAATGGAAGAAATATATCTTACCAATAGCGGATACTTACGCCTATTGCCTGATGCCTAATCATTTTCATTTTTTAATTCGCATCAAGGAAAGAAAGGTACTATTGAATCTAAATCTTCGAGGTTTGCGAAACCTCGAAGGTTTAGACGATAAAATATCAAGCTACCTTAGTCAGCAATTCTCTAATCTTTTCAACGGATATACAAAGGCTATCAACAAGAGGTACAATCGATACGGAAGCCTGTTTTGTCCGAGATTTAAAAGAAAACTTATCGATAGCGAATCGTACTTATACAATGTGCTTGCTTATATTCATCAAAACCCCGTATGGCATGGTTTTGTCCCAAGGGAAGAGGACTGGACTTTTAGCTCATGGCATGAGTACTATAAAGAGAACTCCTGGATTGATAAATGCCTGATGTACGACAAATTTGATACGCTTGATCAATTCCAAAAATGGCAAGATGGAATTGCAAAATCTAAGTCAGATAAATTGTCGAAAGAACTGGAGTAATCCGATTTTTGATACTAAAAAAGAACCAAATTATGCCTGTTACCGGAACACAAATAGCCTACCTACATCTCTGTCATCGCAAGCTTTGGCTTTTCTCCAATGGTATCAGTATGGAACAGAATAGTGCCCTTGTGGCGGAGGGAAAACTGATCGACAAATACAGCTATATGCAGCGGCCTCAAAAGTGGCAGGAAATAGCGCTTGAAAAAATTAAGATTGATCATTATGATGCTAAAAATGGGGTGGTCAGGGAGGTGAAAAAATCGAATAAAAAGGAATCGGTTCACATTGCTCAGGTAAAGTATTATCTTTTTGTGCTGGAGCGAAATGGGATAAAAATCAGCCATGGACTGCTGGAGTATCCAAAACTAAGGCAAACCGAAGAAGTTTGGTTGACGGATGATGATCGGAAGAAAATTCCAAATTGGGAACAACAGGTAATTGAAATGACCACGAGCGATATTTGTCCGCCGCTGGTCAAAAAAACGATTTGTAAAAAATGTGCCTATTTTGAATTTTGTTTTGTAGAGGAGGAATGAGCGTCAAGACCGGCATAAGGTGACATCTTTGAGGGTGGGGAAAAGAGAATGGCAAATGTACTCGCTTATGGGGTGGAGAAAAAGACAACGACAGGAAATAAAAAACAGAAAAATGAAGAAAACATACTATTTATTTAACCCTGGGCGGATGAGTCGCAGGGATAATACACTGAAATTTGTAGCAATAGATCAATTGGGGCATCCTGCAAAGCCTAAGTATTTGCCCATAGAAGGCGTGGAGGCTTTATATGTTTTTGGGAGTGTGGATGCGAACAGTGCATTGTATAATTTTTTGGGAAAGCAGCGGGTTTCTGTGCATTTTTTTGACTACTATGAGCATTATACGGGGTCATTTCAACCAAAGGAGTATTTGTTGGCGGGCAAGATGCAGGTGATGCAAACGAAGGCTTATATTTCTAATAAAAACAGGCTTTATATCGCTCGGCAGTTTTTGAAGGGAGCGGGCTTTAATATGTTGAAAAACCTGAAGTATTATAATAGTCGGGGGCGCGAGATGGGGGAGGAGGTGGCATTGATTGAAGGATATTTGGAGTCGATGAAAGAGGTGGGGACGGTATCGGAGGTGATGGGTCTGGAGGGGAATTGCCGGATGGTATATTATAGGTGTTTTGAGCGGATAATGCCACAATGGGAGATGGGGAACCGGGAGAAGCGACCACCTTCGAATGAATTAAATGCGTTGATTTCCTTTGGCAATATGATGTGTTATACGCTTTGTTTGGACCAGATATATCATACGCAATTGAATCCGACGATTAGTTTTTTGCACGAGCCGGGGACGAGGCGGTATTCGTTGTCTCTGGATTTGGCGGAGATATTTAAGCCGATATTGGTCGATCGGGTGATCTTTAAACTGGTGAATAAGGGGATGATTTCCAAGGGGGATTTTGAACGAAAGATGAAGGGCTGTTTTTTGACGGATAGCGGCAGGAAGAAATTCATTAAAGCCTTTGAGGAGCGGTTGCAGGAGACGATAATGCATCGGTCATTGAAGAAGAAGGTGAGTTATAAGCGCTTGGTTCGGTTGGAGATTTATAAATTGTCGAAGTATATATTGAAGATGGAGAAGGCGTATATGCCATTTAAAATTTGGTGGTAGTGCTATTGAGGTAAAAAAGAGAAAAAGATGTATTGTATATTAATCTATGATGTAGAGTCAAAAAAGACGGTAAAACTTTTGAAGTTATGTCGAAAATACTTAAATTGGATTCAGAATTCAGTTTTTGAAGGAAATATCACGGAGGTAAAGCTGGAAGAACTCGTTTTGGAGGCCAAAAAGATAATGGATGAAGATTATGACAGTTTGATCATTTTCACTTCACGTCAGGAGAAATGGCTGTATAAACGGATCATAGGCGTAGATAAAAATCCATTGGATCATTTTTTGTAAGTCGTCGATGGCAGGAATAAAAAGTTCTTTGACATTCTGGAAATCATACAATTTAGCTAAGTTGCTGGTAATTAGCTAATTATTTTGTTGTCGAAGAACGGGAAAAAAAGTGTTATTGGAGATTGACTTTTTTTGCTTCATATTTTCGGCTATTTTAGCGTTGTAACTCTTTGATTAACAATAAATATTCTTTATATTTGCAACGTCTTTTAATCGCACCATTTTTGGAATTGAAACATTGCGGAATTTTGTGCCGCCCAACCAGGAGGCGGCCTTTTAATCGCACCATTTTTGGAATTGAAACGTTACCGAAAGAATGAAATGTTAACTTAGCAACAAACTT
>CAZNCI010000404.1:0-3436 GCA_964571475.1 uncultured Saprospiraceae bacterium
ACCTACCTACCTACCTACCTACCTACCTACCTACCTACCTACCTACCTATCCGACTATCGTCAGGCTAGGCAAGTCCGACTATCGTCAGGCAGGCAAGTTTTAATTTTGATTCACATTCTAATTTTGATTTTAATTTTGATTTTAATTTTAATTGTATTTCCTACCCTCCAATTGGACCTAATTCCACTCCTTCTGAATAGGCAACTTTGATACCATGCTCATGGAAGGCATTTTTGATATTTTCGTAAGATGCGAAGGTCACTTCCCAGTAATCATCTGGCTTGACATAGGGTCGAACCCCCACGACGATACTATGGCTGTCATAGGTTTCAATCCCCACTTCCAGTGCCGGCTCCTTCAAGATTCCATTAACGGGCTTTAATGCTTCTATGATAATTTGTCGGACTTTCGGGAAATTTTCCGCATAGGGCATTGTCACCTGAAGTTCCATCCTGATATACCCTTTTTTAGAATAATTCGTCACAATATTATCAACAATCTGACCATTGGGAATAATTAAAGTTTTTTGTCCCGGGGTAATCATGATCGTATTGAAAATTTGAATTTCTTCTACCCGTCCAAACTTATCCGATACTTCAATCCAATCACCCACTTTATAGGGTTTGAATAATAAAACGATAATTCCGGCCGCAAAATTAGAAAGGCTCCCTTGCAATGCAAGCCCAACGGCAAATCCGGCCGCTGCCAAAACTGCTACAAAGGAAGCTGTATCAATACCCACCATTCCGGCAACGGAGAAAAATAACATCACCTTCATTGCCACCCCCATAATAGAAGATAAAAAAGGCAGAATATTCTGGCTAATACCAGCCTTCCCCATTGCAACAGTTGCTATTTTAGTCACTTTGGCAATGACCTTTAAACCAACATATAATACGACAATTGCCAGTAACAAACCTGGACCATGAGTCATAATCCCATCCACAATTTCATCCCAGTAACCAGCAACTTTATCTACAGAAACTTCATCCATTTTACAAAATTTTGCTCAAAGATAAGATGTTTGTTAGTATTATTAAAATAAGTCCCTATTCAAAATGGGTCACACCACTGGGAGTATAAAAAAACAGGCATTTATTTAAGCCCAAAAATGGGTCGTACATCAACCCAATTAATTTATCGCATAATCACCACCTCCTCTTTAAAAACGCCATCAATCACCAAAAAATAAACGCCCCCCTCTAAATTTAACAAATCCAGTGTTACTGCCTGCCTTTCCATCTTTTGCGTTAAGCGAACCCGACCTAATATATCCATTAGTTGAATAACGCTCGCTCCATTTTCCAAATATTCAATAGACAAAAAGGAAGTAGCGGGGTTGGGATAAATCGATATTGCCGCTGAATCACCCGCCGCTTCATTGTCCAGTACTAAATCACAATACGCCTCATCAGGATTTAGTTCTAAATACCCCATCGGAGTCAAATCTTTTCCTTCAAAAGCTGCAAAATCAAGTGGGTAACGATTCAACCGAAAAGTCACATTGGCACTTGGTGTCAGCACCGTCCCCTGCTCAACAGGGTCACCCAAAAACAAGGGAGTTTTATACTCCCACACAATTTTCCGATCAGGTGTCATCTCAAAAGTATAACCCGGACGGCTTGCACAAATTAAAGTATTGCCATTGGGCAAAATCTGTATTCCCGACATAATACCGGAGGTGATCATTCCCTCCACCGGATGAAAAAAAGTAATATCAAAACTCTGTGGTAACATTGGTACATATTGGTGGCTCAATGTATCAAAAACCGGGGTAAGAATGCTGGCTGTAGATTTATTCGCCCCTACTCTATTATTAAATAAGGCAATTTTTCCGTAGTAAAGATCCCCTTCTTCTACAAAATTATCCACCCAGTGGACGTCATGCTGAAAAAATAATTTCTGGTCTAATTCACCTCCCTGGCGATAAGCAGCCGGGTTACCCCAACGGTAAAGCAAATCTCCCCCCCGCCCAGAATCACCTCCTGTATGTCCGGCAGATTCCTCCATCGAAGTACTGTGGTCAATGATCCAAAACTCATTAAAATGAGGCACACTAACGACAATCTGGTCCAAACCTTCATTATAATCTATTGAATTAACATGCGTCCAGTCAGCACGCCCCTGACTCGTATCCCAATTCAAATCAATTAACTCAGGATGTGCTGCGACTACGCCATAATTCAACTTAGTAGCATCGTAATCCTGAATAACGTGATCCATGATGTGCCACTCCCAAACAACCGAATCTAATAAAGGGCTCACTTCTAATATATAGTCCGGCCAAAGCCGATGTTGCACCAGCAAATTAGTATCCCTTCCTTCATTAATTATTTGTTCTTCTGAATAATATTCCCACGAAATCATCAGAATATTGCCATTGGGCATCACAGAAATATCATGGTGAATCCGCCCCATTGAATCATTTTGTTCAAACTGCCAAAGTAGCTCATTATCCCAGGTTCTTATTTCAACGAAGGCACCTTCCCCTCCTCCCTGAATTGGATCGGTATTATCGTACCGGTACCGTTTGGTCTTAACCAAAGAACCATCCGCCTGTAGATAAGCCACCTTTCCGGGGATAAACTCTGGTTCATCCTCCCACTGGTGGACAATCTGCCCACAATTATCCATCAAAAAAACAGTTGGTTGATTCTCAGGATAGATTAAATTATAACCCTGATAAGTATTCCAGGGCACATAGGTAATAACACCTACGGTATGATCCTGCGCAAGCAAGATCCAAGCATTCATCAAAAAAAAGGTTAGAAAACAAACCTCTTTAGATACCTTATACATGACATATCGTTTTTAAAAAGTTGAGGGCTTGCGTAAAACCAGAAAAAGAATTGTCGGCTGTTCGAACACAAGCGTATATAAACACCATGGTGATACCGCAAATTAAAAATATAAAATAAAAAACCGCACCAAACATGAAGTCTAGCACGGTTTTTTTCTAATCTATAAAAAGACTATATATTAAGGTTTATTTAGGTGTCAACACAACTGTTGCTGTATCATCATATCCCGTTAACCAAGTATAAGTAATCACACCCGTTACCTGATCAATGCTACCTGTAATATTTGTATCTGTGCCAAAAGGCTCAGCGAAAGATGCAGAGAAAACACCGCAAGCATCTGAAACTGTTGTTGACATATCAAAATCCGATGTAATTCCATAAATTTCATACCAAGTGAAGTACATTCGTGCAGACCAGTCAGAAATAGTATATTCACCTGCTCCTGTTTCGGTCAAAGTAACATCATAATCAACAGTTGTCTCATCAGGGCAACAACTATCAGTTGATTGTCCCACGGAGTGAGCACTGTATTCCCCCGCTAAATCTGAAGGGCATACGATATTTTGTCGAATAGTAAATAAGGCGCTGAAAAGTGCGGAGATGATAATATTTCCTCCAGTATTAGCCGCAGAAA
>CAZNCI010000405.1:0-3416 GCA_964571475.1 uncultured Saprospiraceae bacterium
TTTTTTCTTGAAGAAATAAGTAGTTTTCTTTTTTTATTGAGTTCTTTCTTAATTTCATCATCTACATCTTCAGGTAAATCATCAACTTTGATTTCAATAGCATCAATATCGTCAAGACCAATATCTCCGTATTTTAGAAAATTAAGAATAAAATCTTTTTTCTTTTTATTTCTTAATGAATCTCCGGCATAGCTATACATTCCTTGGTGTCCTAATCCACTAATGACTGTAATTGATGCTATGCTATCAATTAATTGCTTTGATAGTTTGCCAAATCCAAAAGTTGAAAGTGTAGAAAGAAATAATGAATTATGTCTAAAAATATCATTGCCTTCAGCATCTTCATCTAATAGAGTAATTAATTTATGACCTTCACTATAATTTGTTTTATCAAGTTCAATAATTTCCTGATTTTCTCTAATAAAAAAGGGTAATTCCCTGTCTCCGGGTTTTCCATATAACCATTCTGCAATTATGCTTTCATCATTTGATTCAAAGCCATATCTGTATTTAATATTTTTGTGCCAAAAAATCATTTGAAAAAAACTTGGTTGATTTTCTGTTTCTGTTGATAACCTGAAAGGTTCAACCGTAGCATCAAGAATATTTTCATCTTTAACAGATGTTCTGATTATTCTAATAAATGTCACAAGTGCTTTGATAATATTACTTTTACCACTTGCATTTGCGCCATAAATTGCTTTAGTTTTTAGAAAAGAAGTGTGCTCTACATTCTTTCCTTTTATGATATTAAGTTTGTCAATTTCTGGATTTTTAGATTTTATCTTTGCAGAAGAAAGATTAAGTGTTTGAATATCTTTAAATGATTTAAAATTCCCAAAACTAAATTCTTGAAGCTTCATATTATTTGTATATTTGCAATTATTTTGCAAATATACAAATAAGAAGCGAATTTAAAATTATTTTTTTCTTTTTTTTATATTTATGGTCAATTAAAAAATGAAAAACACTCCATTTTAGAGGCCAAAGTGGGGGATGAGTGGTGACTCAAAAAAATCCATTTTGACCTGCCATTTTGCCATTTTAATTTATTTCACAAAATCCATTTGGGTTTTGTACTTTTGCTAAAACAAATCCTCCAATAAATCTTCGCTGGGAATATTGGGAATGGTAATCAATAAATCCTTATTTGCCTCCATGGCACGTTTGGCAGCATTAAGAGCGCCTTCATTTCGTGCCCAGCTCCTACGGGCGATACCATTATTGACATCCCAGAAAAGCATGGATTTAAGTCTTCTTTCCGCGTCTTCGCTACCGTCAAGTACCATGCCAAACCCACCATTCATCACTTCACCCCAACCGACACCACCACCGTTGTGGATGGAAACCCAGGTTGCGCCACGGAAGGCGTCTCCGATGACATTTTGGATAGACATATCGGCGGTGAACATAGAACCATCATAAATATCGGCGGTCTCTCTGAAGGGAGAATCTGTTCCCGAAACATCGTGGTGGTCCCGACCAAGTACCACAGGTCCTTTCAATCGACCATCGGCAATTGCCTGATTGAAAGCCTGGGCGATTTTAATACGACCATCTGCATTGGCGTAGAGGATTCTGGATTTTGACCCGACAATAGGTAGATTATCCATGGCAGAAGTGATCCAGTTGAGGTTATCCTTTAGCTGCGATGAAATATCATCCGGTGCATCTTTGAGCATTTCAGTGATCACTTCGGCAGCGATTTGATCCGTTAATTGTAAATCACTTTTTAGTCCGGAAGTGCAGACCCAACGGAATGGACCGAAGCCATAATCAAAACAGATCGGCCCCATGATATTCTCGACATAGGAGGGGTATTTGAATTTCAGGTGCTGGTCATCCATCCAAATATCGGCTCCGGCTTCGCTGGCTTCTTTGAGAAAGGCATTGCCATAATCCCAAAAGAACATACCATTGCCGGATAGTTTGTTGATGGCATCGACGTGGCGTCGGAGGGTGTCGCGTACCGCCTCCATGAATTTGGGTTTGTCCCTATTGAGCAGCGCTTCAGCTTCTGCAAATGTATAACCGGCAGGGCAGTAGCCCAAATCATCAATATTGTGTAGAGAAGTCTGGTCTGAACCCAGTTCGACCGGGAAATTTTCAGCGGCAAATTTTTCCCATAAATCTACTACATTTCCGGCATAAACCAAGGCAACGGCTTCTTTTTCTGCCTTGCTTTTGGTGATTCTTTTGAGTAATGCATCCAAGTCTGAATAGACATTTTCCTGGAGGATATAACCATCGGTAATGCGTTGTTGGATGGCATCGGGATCGACTTCTGCTATCAGTCCGACGGCACCGGTGATGACGGCAGCCTTGGATTGTGCTCCGGACATACCGCCCAGGCCGGAGGTGACGAATAAAATACCTTCGAGTCCGTTTTTGCCCAAGCCCTGAAGTCGTCCGGCATTGAGCAGGGTGATGGTCGTACCGTGTACAATCCCCTGTGGACCGATGTACATAAAGGAGCCGGCAGTCATTTGTCCATAAGAGGTGACACCTAGGGCATTGTATTTATTCCAGTCTTCTTTTTTGGAATAATTGGGGATCATCATACCATTGGTAACGACGACTCGTGGGGCATCTTTGTGGGAGGGGAATAATCCCATGGGATGACCGGAGTACATGACGAGCGTTTGTTCATCTGTCATTTGGGAGAGGTATTTCATGGTGAGCAGGTATTGTGCCCAGTTTTGAAAAACGGCTCCGTTACCACCATAGGTAATGAGCTCATGAGGGTGTTTGGCGACCTTGTAATCCAAATTATTTTGGATCATGAGCATGATGGCAGCGGCTTGTTTGCATTGGTGGGGGTATTCGTCGATAGGTCGGGCGTACATCTCATAGGTGGGGCGAAAGCGGTACATATAGATGCGACCGTATTTATTTAGTTCTTCCGCAAATTCTTTGGCAAGAGTAGCATGGAATTTTTCGGGAAAATAGCGTAGGGCATTTTTGACGGCTAATTTCTTCTCCTCTTTGGATAAAACCCCGGTAATGACCCGTCTGGGGGCATGACTGACATCGTGATGATAAGGCTGGGCAGGGGGCAGTACATCGGGTATTCCTATCTGAATGCTATCTTTTATATTGGACATCTCTTTTTTGGGGCTAATTTACGGTTTTAGTTTTAATATTTTAATCATTGCAAGGGAGAAATAATAAAATGAGTGTATGGCAGATTGGCTATAATTGAAACAGAGGTAGTTTGTCAAAAATAATGCTGCCCGAAATAGGAGGTTGCTAAGGGTTCTTTTTTTGTAAGTCCAAACTGGCTTCAGAGCATCTTCCTCTATCCCGCTAATAAAACTATTCGTCTTCTCCCGCCTTATCGCCTTGTCGTTCTTCACTACCGGTTGCCAGCGGCATTATGGTAATAATCGCATGGCACAAACCTGATTTTGGCATCA
>CAZNCI010000406.1:0-3409 GCA_964571475.1 uncultured Saprospiraceae bacterium
GCCAAGGACATTCGTGCATTCGTGGCAATTTAAAACAAACTTTTAGTGACTTTCTCTTTTGTGGCAGCATTACATTTGATACACTACCAAAAATAGATTTTATTATTATCCCGCCTTTTAAGGCAGGGACTTGCAATTGGAGTTTTAATTGATTTTGGCGTGTTTTTGCTCTTTTTTACAAAAATAATGACGAAATCAGCGCGCCCCCCAATACCTTACGTACAGTCAAACACACACTTTATCACGAAATACGATACTTTTACACATTTTTCAAGATTATTATTTAAAAAATTCGTAATTTGCGGACGTAAATATGTTTTTATTTCAAAATAACCATATTTAACCCTAATTTGATTTCTTAATCTGAAGTTGTATGAAAACAGCTTCTCAAAATCAATTATATATGAAAATGTTGAATTTTTTCAATGCCGCAGACACAGGCGGAATTCATTTCAATCTCCCACCAACGCAGAGGCGGGCGGAATTCATTTCAATCTCCCACCAACGCAGAGGCGGGCGGAATTCATTTCAATCACGCCGTAGGCGTGACGAGCCGCTTAGGCTTTTAGTTATTTTTTCTTTGATGTTTTTTGTTTTTTCCTGTGCTAAAGATCAACAGGGTTTTAAACCTTCAATTGATGAACAGGGAAACCCAACCGTTGACTTTAGGCAATCTGATCCAAACCCCAAAACAGACTGTAAATGTTACATGAGGGTGACTAGTCTAGAGAACATTCCTGTGGGACAGTCAGACTGGACTATTGGAAGTGCCGGTAATTATGGAGAAAATGGGGTTGGATATGAACAAAATGGAATATTGAACTCCTGGCAAGTGGCTGTAGGTGCTTTCCAGTTCCTTCCCCTTCCTTCGGAGTATAGAGAAGTTGAAAGTGGAGATTTCTATATTTTTTCTTCTGGAACAATTGCCCCCAATGCCAATTTTACCATAAATACGGAGGTAAAATGTTTCCTGCAAAACCCTGATGGTTCAACTGACTTGGCTACTACTACTAATCATTCCTTTGTTTGGGGAGATGCGAATACAGCTAATTTCAGTACTTTTCAGTTTGCGGATTTCGGTTATAGCGAATTTTCATGCTTAGATTTGCACTCGGGACAAATTATTATTTTTCCTTGACAGGAAGAGGTTTTTACTAAAGTATTTTACATTTACGATTTAGCGTATTATTTATAGACGTATATTCTAATTGGGGAAATAAAATACTAAGGTGATTTTTCTACTATTTGGAGTAATTTATTTTTTCCTCCGAATAGTAGATTTAATTATTTTGAAAAAATTAATCAAAACTTATGATTAGACGATCTAGGTGGGCACTCACACTATTCCTTGCATTATTACTACAAGTTAACTTTTCTTATTGTCAAAGCTCTTTTTTGAGAGAATTGTCAAATTTGGACGGATTAGGGTTCTTTCATCCTTATTTGGGCAATGGGGATAATGGGGACATCTCTGTCATGATGAAAAATATTAGAGGCTTTTCCCTATCGAGGTTATCTAGTAGCGGAGAAGTTCTCCCTTCATTTTCTGTAGCAACAGCTTTAAATGATGATTGGTATCCTCGTATATATAAAAGAATAGGAAATTTTCACTTTATTAGCTGTGAGGGAAGTTTAGGTGAAGGAGTAGGTAATATAGTGTCGGCCGTTTTTGTTGTTAATTTCGAAACAGGCATAAAGTGGGCCAAACAAGTTTCGAACCAGCCTATCTGGTTATCAACTTTTTCGCTATTGCCATCTAATAAAATTATTATTTCCCATATTAATGAATTAGAACCCCCCAATCCTCGTAGATTTGTAGGACTTGCCCTTTTTGACGCTGTAAATGGAGAAGAAATTTGGTCTTACTATTATAGACCAATGCAAATTATTAATGCGGGTTACACTTTTTACCCTCAGGAAATAGAGGCATTCCCAAATGGAGATTTTTCTGTTTTGAATCAAATGTCTTTTTCAGGTACTTCCTCCTATTATTTTAGCCTTACCCGAATATCAATGAATGGGAATGTTAAAAATAGTGTTGTAATGGAAGGAAATGACAAATTACAAATAAAAGATCAAAGTATTGACGGTAATGGTAACGTTTATCTGTCAGGACACATATACTCTCCGGAAAAGGGCTATAATGAAGGTTTTGTTGCCAAAATGGATCAAAATTATCATTTATTATGGGCTAAAAAATTAACAGCAGAAGCATTTCCATCTGTTATTCTAAAAATCAAAAGTTTTTCCAATGGGGGGGTGATTTTCACTTATGTAACTAATGGTGATTTGCCGGTTATCGCCGGAAAAATATCATCAGAAGGGGAATTACTTTGGCATAGAGGTTATTCCTTTTATCTTCCGGAAATTACTATTGGACAGGATAGTTCTGTTTATTTCTCCAGCGCCAAAAAATATTACGAAGATGGCACCTGGGAGTATAGCCCTATCATTGCCAAAACCAATTCAGATGGTATTATTGAAGGCTGTGAACAGTTTGATGCCTGTTTGGAATTGGTAGATATAGATTTGGTTTTCACAGAGGAGTTTTGGGATCGTTTTGATGCACCAGGCTTAGCTTCTTATGAGGTAGAAGTCGAGCCTATTACTTTTACCGCTACGCCTCATTGTGGAACACCAACACCACCCCGCGCAGAATTTTCATTCCCAGATACCCTATGTCAATATTCCTGTGCTTCCCCCACCAACCTTAAAAACAGGCTGGCGAATCGAGTCGAATGGAGTATTGTAGGGCCCGGCGTGGATAGCACCATTATTGACTCTACCTTTTATTGGTGTTTTGATACTTCAGGGACTTATACCATTGAGCAGGAAATATGGTTACTGGGTTGCTCTGAATTTTTCAGCCAAACCCTGGAAGTATTACCAGATAATTTAGAGGTATCCCTTGGGGAGGATCGAATAGTTTGCGAAGCGCCTCCTTATGTTCTGACACCAAGAGGAAGCCGCCCTTTACAGACTTTCTACTGGAATGATGGAAGTGAGGACAAGACCTTAAATATTCTACAATCGGGAAATTATTCATTAATTGCCACCGACGGATATTGTAGTACAGCAGATACCGTTACATTGACATTTATTGATGACCTCTTAGATGAAGTACCATTGGTTTTACCCCCGGATGAAAGGACATGTCCTGCTTTTCTACCCTATGAATTAAATCCTCAAAGTGTTTATTCGACATCTTTTTTATTGAATAATGCCTTGCAGGATAGCACTTTCAGCTTGACGGAATCGGGTATCTATAATATTGGCGTGCAAATAGAAAATTGTTGGTTTTTTGAGGAGTTTAAACTGGAAATAGAGGATTGCCATATTCCTATTTATTTTGGTAATGCTTTCTCGCCCAATGACGATGGTATCAACGATCTCGTTTTTCCACAGGGGC
>CAZNCI010000407.1:0-3400 GCA_964571475.1 uncultured Saprospiraceae bacterium
CGAAGCCAACTTAACCTACCACGTAGCAGACAGGCTGAAAATTGCCATTCTGTGCGACAAAATAAAATACACCCTTTTATTTCGCAATCAGTTAATGTTGAAAATTTTAATACGGAGAAAGGCGTTCGGTCGTTCAGGTAGCATAGTGGACTCAATAATGGGTGGAGATGCTTTATATGCTCCACCCATTATCCCGAACAGTAGCGTTTCAATAATCAAAAAAAACATTGATGAAAAGAATGCCATTTTTTGTCCTTTTGTTATTAGTCCTATCCCTGTCTGGTTGCATCAAAACGGTGGAAATCGACTTTCCCGCGCCTGACATCAGACCGGTAGTCAATTGTTTGTTTTCTCCTGATACGACTTTCAATCTGCTCTTGAGTCGGAGTGCTTCGATTTTTGACAGCCTGCCTTCACCCCAACTTGAAAAAGGTGCTTTGGTACAACTTTTCGAGAACGGCGTATTGGTAGATACGATGTATTTTGATGGTGATAAATTCTCTTCGCACATTATTCCGCAGCAGGGGCGGACATATCATTTAGCCATCAACCATCCCAATTTTGGAAATATTTTTGCGGAGAACGAAATACCCAAAGCCCCGGTTTTTGAGGTGTCAATGCCCCATGATTCTGCCTATATTGATGAGGATGGCGAATTTGTCTCTCAAGTTGTTGTTTCCATCAAGGACGAGCCAAATGTGAAAAACTATTACCAATTGGAGCTAAAGGCACGAACTATTGATCCGAATACTGGAGATACTATTTTCTTTTATACTGAGCGAGACTCTTCAGATCCCGTTTTTGAAAATGAAGGATTAAATAGGCTTTACACCTATAAGTATGTCTTTAGCGATGAATTATTTGACGGGCAAACATATCCTTTGACACTAGATTACAAGGCTAATTCTTTTGGGAATAGTTACTTTTCGTTAGTAGTCATATTACGAGCTATTTCAGAAGATTACTATCTGTATGGAAGGTCATTGAGTATCCACCAGTATGGTCAGGATGATGATATTTGGGAAAGTGGCGTTCCAGCTTCCCTGCGGAGCAATATTGAGGGAGGCTATGGGGTATTTGCAGGCTATAATGAAAGTGTAAAAATTGTTAACCGATGAGAATTATTTTATTACTATGTAGCATGGCCGGTCTGCCTGGCCATATTTTTTCACAAGCAGGAGGCATAACGATAAGTGGGTATGTCGAAGATGCTAAAACAGGAGAAAGATTAATTGGCGCAACGATTTACTCCCCTAATCATGAGAATGGGACGGTGACAAATAGTTATGGTTTTTATAGCCTGGATATTCCCAAAGGAGCGGAGGTCGCTATCATAGTCTCTTTTGTTGGTTATACCAGTCTTTACAAACAGATAAAAGGAGATAAAAGCCAAACCGCTAACTTTATTTTAACACCCGGCAGCCAATTGGAAGAAGCCATTGTAGTTGGTAGTAGAGAAAAGCCAATTGAAAGACGAACAGAAATGGGCGTTATCAGAATTCCAATTAAGGATATCGAACGACTACCGGCATTAGGAGGAGAGGCCGACATTATCAAAGCACTGCAACTGATGCCCGGGGTGCAATCAGGTTCAGAGGGGTCGAGTAATCTATTTGTCAGAGGGGGAAGCCCCGACCAAAATCTGATGTTACTTGATGACGTCCCTTTATACTACGTCAATCACCTTGGCGGTTTTGTCTCGACATTTAATACGGATGCCATCAAGGACGTTAAATTAATAAAAGGAGGATTCCCTGCACATTATGGGAGTAGGTTGTCTTCCGTTGTCGATATAAGAATGAAGGATGGTAATATCAATGAATTTCACGGCAGTGGAATGCTAGGACTTATCGCCTCTAAAATATCAGTAGAAGGTCCTATCAAAAAAGATACAACATCTTACATTATATCAGCAAGACGAATGTTGTTGGATGTGGTTATGTTTCCTCTTTCCAAGTTATTTTTTGATGGTTTTGGTATAGGCTATCACTTTTATGATTTCAATGCTAAAATCAACCACCGGCTAACAAAGCGAGACCAGTTGTTTTTTAGTACCTATTTTGGGAAAGATGTTTTGGGATTTAATGCTATATTAAAGGAGCAATATGGAAAGTATAAATTTAAGGCACATTTCAAATGGGGAAATACACTTCTGGCGCTCAGATGGAATCATATTTATAACCATAAATTATTTAGCAATTTAACATTGAGCTATACAAAGTATCACTATTTAACAGACGTCTCTGATGATTTTAGGTCAGGTAATTCAAAAGATTATTCATACAGAAGTTTTGTCTCGGGTGTTTATGATTTTGGTATAAAAGCAGACTTTGAGTATTTCATTAACGCCCAAAATAAATTAGCATTTGGCGCCAGTACGACTTACCATACCTTTATACCGGGAATTTCTACTTTTATACAAGAAAACGAAACCGGGGTATTACGCAATAAAGTTTTTGGACAAAACCGTAGTACCATTGGCATTGAACACGCAATCTATGTAGAAGATGAGTGGCAAATAGGGCAATGGGTCAAGGCCAACATCGGCTTTCGTTTTAATGATTATAATATCCGTAAAAAACATTTTCCTTCTCTGGAACCAAGGGTCTTAATCAATGTACTGGCAACGGAAAACTTATCTATAAAAGCCTCCTATTCAAAAATGCAGCAAAACATCCATCTCCTAACCAATGCTGGCGCCAATTTACCCATCGACCTCTGGATGCCTGCAACCGACAAAGCCGTACCTGAAAATTCAGTGCAATGGACAATTGGCGCAGCGAAATCAATCAAAAACGGTGTATATGAACTGAGTGTAGAAGCTTATTATAAGACAATGAAAAACTTAATCACTTATAAGCCCGGTGCAAGTATTTTGGGCACATCTGTTGTAGATTGGGAAAGAAAAGTGGAAAAAAATGGCGATGGGAGGAGCTATGGGATTGAATTTTTATTGCAGAAAAAATCAGGAAGAAGCACCGGATGGGTCGCCTATACCCTTTCAAAAACTGATCGGCAATTTCTCAATGTCAACGTGGGAAAGCGGTATCCATTTAAATACGATAGGCGACACGATTTAAGTCTCGTTTTTATTCATCATCTAAATGACAAAATCGACTTCTCTGCTACCTGGGTCTATGGAACAGGGAATGCCATTACACTGGCTATTGGACATTATAATGCCATTGATAGAAAAGAAAGTCCCAACTATCCCGGGTATTGGCATAACGGGGAAGATACTTATTCAGATACCTATATCTATAACGGTAAAAATACCTATCGGATGCGTCCCTATCATCGGCTTGACATCGGCATCAATCTACATAAAAAGAAAAAATGGGGAGCGCGTATCTGGAATTTCAGTATATACAATGTGTATAATAGACAGAATCCCTATTTC
>CAZNCI010000408.1:0-3286 GCA_964571475.1 uncultured Saprospiraceae bacterium
TCGGGTCATCCGCACTCGCTCTTAAAAAAAGAGCTCAAACAATTGCTACTACCCCTATCGCTACTCCTTTCAGTCCGTCGTGCCCGCCTATCGGCATCGCTCTAAGCGTGTGATACTCAAGCCTTGGATATAAATCTATTGCTACCTCCAAACGAAACTGAACTGCAAAATTGCAAAAAAAGATACAGACAATTTACTTTTTTTGCAAAAATGTCAATTCTATCCTTAATTTTGCCTCTCAATAGAGGATTTGACCTATTGTTACAAAACAAAAAAAATGAATTTTTCTTCCCAACTTATAGAAAATGCCGTCAATGCCTTCGCCGGTTTGCCCGGTATTGGCAAAAAAACAGCTTTCCGTTTGGTGTTGCACCTCATGAATCAGGATGTATCCCGTAGTGAAGAATTTACGGATGCCATCCTAAAGATGCGGCAAAATATCAAAACCTGCCAAATCTGCTTTAATATATCCGATGAGCCAACTTGTGGAATCTGCAATGATAGATCTCGAAAAAAGTCCATTATTTGTGTAGTAGAAAATTTACGTGACTTGATGGCAATCGAACAAACAGGTCAGTACCATGGGCAATACCATATCCTGGGTGGCGTTATCTCTCCTATAGAAGGTATTAGTGCCGATGACCTAAATACAGCAGAATTACTCCAAAGGGCAAAAGCGGAAGAGGTGACAGAAATAATCATGGCATTGAGTCCAACTATTGAAGGAGATACCACCATTTTTTATCTATCCCGACAAATGAAAGATGCCGGTGTCACCATTAGTACCATTGCCCGGGGTGTTTCCTTTGGCGGCGAATTGGAGTATGCCGATGAATTGACACTTGGGCGCTCCATTATTTCAAGGATACCTTACGAAGAATGAGGCTGGGATTTTCCCTTCAAGTTCATTTTCAAATTTTAAAACGTGCAACTTTCGGTCATCATAGTCAATTATAATGTTAAATACTTCCTGGAACAGGCGCTTCAGGCGGTATTTAAGGCAATGGATGGTTTGGACGCCGAGGTATTTGTGGTGGATAATAACTCCTCCGATGATTCAGTAGCGATGGTGAAGGATAAATTCCCAGAGGTAATTTTAATTGCCAATAAAGATAATCCGGGGTTTTCCAAGGCTAATAATCAGGCCATTCGACAATCAAAAGGTCAATATGTGCTACTACTCAATCCGGATACCGTCGTAGAAGAGGATACCTTTACCAAATGTGTCGCCTTCATGGATGCCCATCCCGAAGCAGGAGCCCTGGGCGTCAAAATGATCGATGGCACCGGTCAATTTTTACCTGAATCCAAACGGGGTTTCCCTTCCCCCTTTGTTGCTTTTTGTAAAACCTTTGGTTTATCAAAATTTTTTCCAAAATCCAGGCTATTTAATCGGTATCACCTGGGGTATTTACCCGAAAATCAGGTCAATGAAGTAGATGTTCTGGCAGGGGCATTTATGTTTGTGCGCAAAGAAGCGCTGGATAAAGTTGGCTTATTGGATGAAGCCTTTTTTATGTATGGTGAAGATATTGATTTATCCTATCGGATAATACTGGGAGGATACAAAAATTATTACTTCCCAGAGACGACCATTATCCATTATAAAGGAGAAAGTACTAAAAAAGGGAGCCTCAATTATGTAAAGGTCTTTTATAATGCCATGATTATTTTTGCCAAAAAACATTTCACCGGTCAGCGTGCCAGTTTTTTTGTATTGATGTTGCAATTGGCTATTTACTTTAGAGGATTGTTGACCTTATTGGGCAATGTATTTCGAAAGTGGTCTTTGCCGGTACTGGATGCAACCATGATTTATGCCGGCTTGTATTTCCTCAAGGGGATTTGGGCTAATTACCGGTTTCAAAATCCCGATTATTTTCGTCAGGACATCCTGTATATCAATTTCCCGCTCTACGTTTTTATCTGGATGATTACCGCTTACTTTAGTGGTGCTTATGACCGTCCTTTCTCCATTGGCAAACTGGTAAGAGGTATTTTAGCAGGCACTGTGATTATTGCTGCCGTTTATGGATTTTTAGATCTGGAATACCGGACATCCAGGGCACTCATCATTCTAGGTGCAATGTGGAGTTTGATGGTAACAACTGCCAGCCGGCATCTATGGCATTTTTATCAATTCAGGAACTTCCAGCTAGGTAATCGCATGGTCAAAAATATCGTGATCGTAGGGCAGATTGATGAAAGTAAGCGCGTATTACAACTACTACACCAGGCCGAGGTGCATCCGAATATGATTGGGACTGTCGCTCCATTGCATCAACAAAGCAACCAATACCTCAGTTCTATCGAACATTTGGAAGAAATCAGTAATATTTACGAAATAGACGAAATTATTTTTTGTGCCCGCGACGTCTCCTCTCAAACCATCATGCAATGGATGACCAGACTAGGGGGTAATATCGATTACAAAATTGTGCCCAAAGAAAGCATGAGTATCATCGGAAGCGCCTCTAAAAACAGTCCCGGCGAATTTTACACCATAGAAATCAGCTACCAAATTACCAACCCCGCAGCCAGGCGAAATAAGCGATTATTCGATCTATTACTATCGCTTTTCCTCCTATTGACCTACCCTTTCCAATTGGTTTTAGTGAAAAACAAACGAGGGCTGCCAAGAAATATTTTTGCGGTTATTTTAGGTCAAAAAAGCTGGGTGGGTTACGCCCCATTTCAAGATGACCACTATCTGCTACCCGCCATTAAACCGGGTGTATTAACACCCATTTCAGGTTTCAGAGTTAGCGCCCTGCAAAAGGACACCCTCCGTCGCCTTGATTTTTTCTATGCCAAAGATTATCACATCGGAAGAGATTGGCAGATCGTTAAACGCGCCTGGTCCCTATTAGGCAGGCTGTCCAAAAATTAAATTCAAAAGAGAGAAGTTTATCTGAGAATGAATCAATTTTGAATAAATTTATTCATCTAATAGACGGATTTTAGTTAGATGTTGTTTTTTTCGGCACAGGAAACAAAAAAGCACCATCGGTGCGACATTATGGTAATAAAAGTGGGAATTAGGTCTTGATTTTGGCCATGGGGTTTACCATGATGCCGCGCTTCTGGTGCTTTAAAGTGACACCGGCAAATAAATTGAAATATGACAACTCCTCCCTTCATTCGCAGTACGTCTTACAATTTTTCAGGCAATAAGTTGCCAAATCAAACCTCATAAGTGCCATTCGTTATTTTTATATTTATTTATTGCCATCCCACCCGCTGTCGCGGTTCCTTCTCTTATGAGCGACCGATCCCTTTAGGGGGA
>CAZNCI010000409.1:0-3280 GCA_964571475.1 uncultured Saprospiraceae bacterium
TGGATCATTAAATGGTCCATTCCAGTCTTCTGCGTATTGACCATACCAAATGGTGGTATTGCTTTCTGGTCGTGGGGTGCCAATATCTCCCATGCTGATACCGATGGGCAAAATGTCTTTCATATCGACCATGCCATCCGCGTTGGTATCGCCCGCCCATACGCAATCACCAAAACAAAGGGGCTCGTCGCCTGTACCAATGTCTAAAATGTCCATTTCTACTTTTACCGTTTTTGTAACGGCACAATTACCTTCTGTGTTTAATGCGCAAAATTCGATCTGAAATTGATCGTGGTCAGAGACGATTTCCTCGTAGGGTACATAAATCAATAGGTTGTATCCACTAATCTGTTTACCATAGATAGTCGTATCAATTTGTCCTTCCAGATAAATTACATCTCCTTTTTCCGCGCCCGGTTCGACTACGCTAAACTGATAGGAAGAAACCGGCAAATCATACCCAATTAACAAAGGCGTTCGTTTAGGTGTTGACATGAAAAATCGATCATTTGTCGGGGCAAAATTACTGATGTGAATAAAAACGCTTGCCGTTTCTGCCGGGCTGCCACAGGTTGCACCCTCATGACCGGTGTATTGAAACTGATCAACCCCCTCAAAATTGGGGTCTGGAATATAAATGACCTCTCCCTTGGATAGGTAGTCGGTATTTCCAGCATGGAGTATGGTTCCATGTTCGGGATTACTAAGAATACCAAAACAACCCGTTTGGGATCCATATAAATCATTGTCCAAAACATTAAATTCCAGGGATTCACTCGTCGTGGTAAAATATTCATCCTTAAAGAGAAAAATATTGTCTTTGGCATTGAGCACCTCAATGATAACCGTAGTCAGCTGCCCATCGTGTTCAAATTCTATTTGGTCGAATCCAAAATATCCTGGATCAGGGGTGTAAGTGGATGGATTGACCGTATTGTCAAATGTGCCATGGTCGGGATAGGAGGTAATATTGAAGCTATGAGGAACTAAAATGGACTGCGTCTGGTCGATCTTGGTGAACACCATCAAAGAATCATGGACAATGGGTTCAATGCCCATAACGGTTACATTTACGGTACCATTGTCACAAGTACCCGCTCCATCACATACGACGTAATTAAAGCTGCTTAGCCCCACAAAGTCAGTTGCAGGGTGGAAGGTGATGGTAGAGCCATTGGCATTATACTCCACCCAGCCATTATTAGTAGCAGGCGTGCCTGAAAGTAGTAATAAGCCGTTGCTGCTGTCGTCATTAGCTAATACATCGATTTCTACCGGTGTGTTTTCGAGGGTACTGGCATAATCTTCTTTTGCCACAACGCTCGCTAAGTCAACCTGCACATAAAATTTCAACTTTTTAAGGGTGACATCAAAGTAGAAAACCTCAAAATAGTCAAAATCCAATCCGTACTGATCCGTATTCGGCGTATAGGTCAATTCATAATGAAAAGAAGTACCCGTGGGCGCAATGGAGACACTGCCATTGTGCGGAGCAACGTGCAGAGAAGGAGGGATGGGGGAGGAAACAAAAGGATGTGTCGCTTCCGTATTCCATATCATCTCTATATTCACAACCGTCGTCTGCATTTGGGCGGATGCTCCAAGGGCAGAAAACAGTAAAAAAATAAAAAATAATTTTCGTAAAATTATAGTCATGCTTCGTGGATTTATCAATCTGTTGATTTCTTATGTCGTTTTATACTCGTATGTTCATGCGGATTATTTCTGGTTTTGTGAAAACAAAAAAATAAAAATCACAGGGAAATGAAATCTATTTGACTGTATCCCAAAGTATTACATTTTGAGTGTGCTGTTGTTTGTGAAAAAAAATAAAACAAATAGCACCCATCAAACGTTTTGAAACTAACCACAGGGGTAAAAATACAAATTTTTTAGCTAATGCGCAACACCAAACTGTATTCTATTTTAGAACATCTGACCAAGAAAGAACAGTCCGCTTTTCGGAAATACTTATTGTCTCCCTATTTTAATACCAATCAGGATATGGTCATTTTATACACCGATATCGTCAAACACATCAATAAAGCGGTCAATAAAAACTTAGAAAAAGAAAAATTATGGCAAAAATTACAACCCAAATTTCCTTATAATGATACCCGTTTTCGGAAGTATATTTCGGATTTATTGAAGCTGGTGGAGGGTTTTTTAGCACAGCAAAATTTTGATCAAAATACTTTGCTACAGGCAGCGGGATTGGTAGAAGCTGTGGGGCAGAAGAATATGGAAAAACTCTATTCCAGTACCATGCGGACGGCGAGAAGATTGTCAGAGAAATATCCCTACCGGACGGCCATGTATTATTACCATCAGTATGAAATTGAACGGAATTATTATACATTGACAAGACTTGATATAAAAAGGTCTGAACAAACCAATGAAGATGTCATTATTAAAAATTTGGATTATTTTTATTTGTCTGAAAAATTGCGTTTGTTTTGTTCTATATTGAGTCGAAGATCTATGGTTAAATCCGAGGAAAGTGATTTGTTCTTTGATGAGGTTATCAAATATATTAAAAAATTGAAACTGGGTGATATTCCGGCAATTTCTATCTATTATCAGGTATATTTAACCCAAACAGATAGGGATAATTCGGAGCATTACGACAAATTAAAGCTACTACTCAGAGCGCACTATCATTTATTTCCACCCAATCAGGCTTATGAGATGTACACCTTTGCCATGAATTACTGTATTAAGATGTATAACAAAACGGGCAAAAATCTTTATATTGAAGAGCTTTTTTATTTTTACAAAGAATTGCTGTCGAATCGTTTGATATTCAAGGATAATCAATTATCCCCATGGGATTTTAAGAATATTGTAACAACGGCACTTCGGCTTCAGGAATACGAATGGACGGCGCAGTTTATTGAACAGTATCAGCTTTACCTACCCAAACAGCAGCGAAAAAATGCAGTCAACTACAATTTAGCCCAATTGTTTTTTTATCAAAAGCGATATGATGATGTGATTGCGGAATTAATGAATGTTGAATTTGAAGATTTTACCTATAATCTAAACTCCAAAGCTATGCTTATCGCAACCTATTATGAAACGGAGGAGATTGAGCCCCTTTATTCGATGTTTGGTAGTTTTACGGCATATTTGAAGCGAGATAAGAAGATTGCTCCTGGTCGGAGGGAGAATTTCTTAAACCTTATAAAATACACCAAAAAATTAGACAAATTGCGATTCAGAGACAAGGAGAGACTTGGTAAACTAAAGTTAGAAGTGACCAATGCCCGAGTCTCTTCCA
>CAZNCI010000410.1:0-3274 GCA_964571475.1 uncultured Saprospiraceae bacterium
GAAAATTGAGTCCACTCCGAAAAGTGGCAATTATCACAAAATGAATTATTTTGGACTTGTCTGGCAATTGACAGGCTTGTCTGGCAACTGACAGATGAAATTTACTTTTTCCGAGATTCGTTGATGCCTGAGCATGAACGAGCGATCCCAGAGGGTGAATGTCCTGTGGACATTCAAGCGAGAGAACCGCTTGCGGATGGGCAGGCACGATCCCAGAGGGTGAATGCCTGTGGACATTCAAGCGAGAGAACCACTTGCGGATGGGCAGGCTTTGAGTAAAATGAAAATTTCGCCAAAAGAAGCATTTTGGGTGTTGATGACTTTTCGGAGAGGACTCGAAATTTAAACGTCTGATTTTTGCTTCTTTGATTAAGTCAAAAAAAGAAAAAAGAAATTGAGAAACAAGCCGTAGAGACTTGGATAATGCCCACCCCTGTTTTCTGTATCTGAATAGCCTTAGGTGTTTATCAATTATGTCGCCTTCAGTAAGAAAACCATCGTGGCCGTATGGACTCTTGATGATTTTCAGGTCTGCTTTTTTTATATACTTTCTCAATATTTTTTGTTCCTGAATGGGAAACAACAAATCCGATTGCACTCCGAAAATAAGTGTATTAGCCTTTATTTTTTGAAGTGCTTTTTTATACCCCCCTCGACCTCTACCAACATTATGGCTATCCATTGCTTTTGTCAAACAAAGGTAGGAAGCCGAATCAAAACGCGACAAAAATTTCTCCCCCTGATATTGCTGATAGCTACTCGCTTTAAAATCAACCACCTTTTCGTCCGTTCCTTCAGACTGACACTTATTATAGATATCATAAGTACGATAGGTTAACATGGCCACTGCGCGAGCGGCTTTCAAAGCTTCAGGTGTATTTCCCCCAAGAATCATTCGCTGTGTTTCATTACAGGCAATCGCCCAGGGAGACATCTTCGCATTGGTGGCCAGCAAACAGATATTTTTAAATAAATCAGGACTGTCGATAGCCCATTCCAACAACTGCTGCCCGCCCATAGAACCTCCAATCCCCAATTGTATTTTTTTGATATTCAAATGATCTAATAATACTTTTTGGGCATTGACCATGTCCCGAATAGTGATAAAAGGAAAATCCTCGCCGTAGTATTCACCCGTATTAGGATTAACGGAGACAGGGCTCGTTGTTCCATAAGGAGACCCCAGCGTATTGGAGCAAATAATGAAGTCCTTGTTCGGGTCAATTGCTTTTCCGACTCCGACAAGGTTCGTCCACCACTCTGCTGGATTGGCATTACCGGTTAGTGCATGAAAAATCCATACGACATTAGAGCTATCGTTATTAAGTTGACCAAAAGTGGTATAAGAAATAGTAAGAGCAGGTAATACCTCCCCCGATTCGAGCACAAATGGCTCAGAAGTGCAAAAGTTTTTCACAATAAATTGATTTTATTATTCCAGAAAATGGCAGGTATTGGCACCTTCCTCCCTTTGGATTAGGTTGCCAGGGTTTCACAGAGCCTGATCTCTCCACCCTTCTAAATAGAATCAATTTTTCTTCCTTTGAAAAACTGAATTCGTTTACGCTGCAAATGTATAGGGATTATTTTTCAGATGCAAATCTTATCTAAAATTTTCTCATTATGTCTTCTTTTTTAGGTCTCAAAAAAAAATTGGCACATTTCTTGCACTTACAAGATGTGAAACATTATTCTACAAATTTACAGGGGATTTTTTCCTTATGAAAAAACAACACACTATGGGGACACTAAATTCAAACCACAGAAGAAGGGGCTTCCCTCCTATAATGACTTTTTTTAGTCGATTTACAATATTTTTATTTTTCACGCTTGGTTCAGGGCTGGTCTTTGCCAATGAGATAGATCCAATAATATATTTGGGTAACACCCAAAATGACGGCTCTATATGTCATTGTTTGGACAATGCCACTACCATGTTCAATGGTCAATTTAGCGAAACCATAACGGTAGAGTCAACCCCAGGGGAGACATGGACTGTCACGCAGGTTTTGGGACTATATTCGATTAATAGCCCGGCTCCTCCCGGCATCCCTATTCCCATTTTAATCGGAACCGATGTCCCGGAGACAGGGGCGGGTTCAGGAAAATATCAAATACAGGGTATCCATATTGACGGGGCTAATTTCCAAATCCAGGTATCTAATGGAGTGGATGAATTGACGATTGGAAATACTTGCTATTACCCAAATATCAATTTAGTAGGATTCCCGGAAGAAGTTTGCCTCAGTAGTGCTGACATTCCATTAGAGGCAGATGTAAACGGAGTAGATGGAACCGGCTTTTTTACGATTGATGGCGTACCGGCTACCGTATTTAAACCGAGAGAACTAGGTCCGGGGATTTACACCTTAGCTTATACATTTGATGCAGGAAGTGCGACACCGAATGATGAAAGTGATCCGGGATGCACCAGTGTATTCACACAGGAAGTGGAAGTGTTTGATGTTCCAAATATTGTTACTAATTATCTGGTCATTGTAGCCCTGGGATACGACTGCGAAGCAACGATTGTCCCCGACATGATTTTAGAGGGAGAATACCCGTGTTTGGATGATGATTACTATGTGGTCATTTATGACTCATGGGGCAATCCAATGGGAAATACCGTAACTTCTGAGTTTTTAGGAGACACCTTATTGGTGGATGTCTTTACGGTGGAAGGCGGTTATAATGGCACTGGGGCTATCAAAATCGCACTGGGGTTTGATTTAGAACTAAATTGCCCGGCAGATGCATCATTAGCGACCGTGACAGAGGATGTTTACTCGTTCACCGATACGCTTTACAGCAATGACCCAACGATTATTCCTGCTAATTTTCAGTGTTTCTCAGAAGCGGTAGCCAATCCAGTTGGAATTTATAATTATCATATTGATACCATACAGGTGACACAGGATGGAATTTATGTACTAGAAGGCTATGGTGATTTTGGAGAAATAGGAGCTGTATTTTACGATATGGAATTCGCCCCATTTTCAGGACCATGTAGCAATTATATGTCCATAAGTAAAGTATTACCTCCGGGACAGGGTTATTATCAGGGCGTAGGCAACGTAGCCCAGCTAACGGCAAATTTGCACGCAGGTATGACTTATATATTAGTCACCATTCCCGGATTTAGTAGTCAAACAGGGGCTTATCATTGGAGTATTTACTCTCTTGATGGAGGAGGAGTTGTTGGCTTACAAAAAGAGGAAGAGATTTTAAGACTACCACTGGTTTGTAAAAACTATGACCAGGTCCTTAACGATCC
>CAZNCI010000411.1:0-1270 GCA_964571475.1 uncultured Saprospiraceae bacterium
ATCCGTGGCAATTTAAAAGAACTTTTAGTGACTTTCTCTTTTGTGGCAGCATTACATTTGACACACTACCCTTTTTTGTTTCGGAGGAATGGTCAGCAAGTCATTTGATGGCGACAAATATGCAGTATATGAAACCAGTTTGAACTTACGTACCTTAAAGGTAACAAAACTCACATTCGCTCCCGCAACTCCTTCAGCCGACGGCGTTCTTTATTGGTCAGTTTTTTGATGCCTTTCTGTTTTATTTTGGTAAGAATAGCGTCCAATTCCTCTTCAGGAGAAGGTGCTTCTTTTTTAACGGTCACTGCTTTTTTGATTGATAAAGGGGGCTCGCCCCAATAAGAATCCACCAATAATACATTGGGATTCCGAATAATTAATAGCATAAAAAGAATAGCCGGCAGTACTATAGCCAAAACCATCCACAAATGCTCCTGCAAAACCTCCGGACGGTATTTAATCGCCAAAAATGCCCCAATTAAGGCACCACCCAAATGTGCATCATGTCCAATCCCATCCGATTGCCGCTTAACCCCCAAAATAGAGACCAACATAAAAACAACTCCAAAAATCCAGCTGGGAAAATGAACCGGTAACATAAAAAATCCAATTGTTCCATTTGGATGTAATAAAACAGAAGCAATCACGACCCCACTCACCGCTCCTGATGCACCTACTGCCCGGTAATCACCCTGATTTCGATGAACAAACAGACTCAATAAGTCTCCGCCCAGCATCGCCGAAACATAAATCACCAAAAGTGCCCAGGGAGAAAGCTCCTGCTCCAAAAACCGGCTAAATGACAATAACGTCAAGACATTAAAAGCAACGTGAAACCAATTGCAATGCAGGAAGTTACCACTAATCAGGCGCCCCCATTGTTTGTCCTTCAAAATACCATCTACATAAAAGGCATTTTTCTCAAAAAACATAAAATCTTTCAATCCTTTATTGGATGTCAGTACGATCAATAAGGATATAAATCCTCCAACGATACTTTCATCATTTATCATCTCCATAACAAAGTGTTTAGGCTGTGCAACAACTATAATACTGCCCCAAAGATACCCCTAAAAATCAATTTTCAAATAAACTTATTCATCTAATAGACCGATTTTAGTTGGATATTGGATTTTTTCAGCATAGGAAACAAACTTGGCAGATAGGTTAATTTATTATTTCACAATACCTTTGCAGGCACTTTATTGTATTAGTACCTGCTCCACCCAGCGCCCATTCACCACGACATAATAAATACCACTCGCCCAGT
>CAZNCI010000411.1:1370-3226 GCA_964571475.1 uncultured Saprospiraceae bacterium
GTTCATTGCCGGCGGTGTCTATGCGCATGAGCATGCTGTGCCAGTGTTCTTCGTTGTGGTCTCTTAAGCCAAACCCTAGAATTAAAGTCGTGTCAGATTCAATGATGCTTCCCCATAAATGATAAGAAAACCCAGATTCTTTAAATTCCTTTCTCCATAGTTCTTCTCCAGTATCATTTGTATGAATTAAGATAGCAATATCACCTGTATTATTATGAAATTCAAAACCAAAAAGCATCATTGAGTTATTTTCTAAAATCAAGCTACTTAGAAAACCAAATCCTGTATTAGAATTAGAGGCTTCATAGGTTTCGACCCATTTAAAAGTATAATCTTCAATCATGGCAATCATACCACTATTATTCGCCAAAAAACTGCCTGCCCCCCCAGTTATTAATACCTTGTTTCCCCTTTGCGTAAAGACTCTACCTCCATAAGGAGCGTAATTAAGTAATGTGTCTCCCAATATATTTTCATATGACAAAAAATCTCCCGAAGATGATATTTTAGTTAACATCGGTTTTGTTGGAAAGGGAGAATAATTTACAGCATTTTTTCCAAATAGGACAAGGGTGTCATTTAATTCTATAATTCCTGAAAAATTAACAGCTTGTTCAAAAATATAGCGATTATTAAAAGTTTGACTCTGCAAAGACCCCAGAGTCAAAATGACCCAAAGGGCGACAAAAGCCACCCTTGGGATATTATTTAATTTTTTTCTCATACCATTAATGATTTACAATGAATGGAATAACTTTCACACTCCCAGTCTCCGTTTTATAAAGGCAAAAATAAGTGCCATTGGGCCAGTCCTGAACATCCACTTCAAAAGTCTTATTTTGGTCATTGATGTCGCCAAAGTACAGTGTTTTTCCGTAAGTACTAGTAATTTCTATACTTCCATTGTTTCCGTAGATGGAAGGCGACTCATAAATAATCTTCACTTTTGTACTGGCTGGATTGGGCGCAATGTTGATAAGGTTTGCTCTTACCTTATTCTTTTCTGCTCCAACCTGTTTTTGACCAGATGCGGGAATACGACTCAGCGCTTTCCCCTCTTTTCCTGTTTCAGCAGAAGGCATTTCAATAGGAAAAGTATATCCATAGAAAAATGCTAAAATATTTCTAGCCTTAGTTCTGGCTTTACCGTGTCCTGAATCAGCCAATCCTTCTAAATCAAGTAATTCCGATGCTGTCAATTGATATTCTGTTCTATCACTAGAACGAACGGTATTGATTAGTCCAAATATTTGCTGCAAATCTGTGAATTCTGCCAGTCTTTCGGTATTCAAATCAAAAGATGAAGTGATGTCATTTAATAGGTTTGTGGCATCTTGTCTATTTCCCTTATCAAAAACATAATCAATTTTAGCATAATTAGAAGGTAAACCTTCGAAGGTGTTGAGTTGATCCAAGGTTTCCATATACCAATTGGGAGAGACTTCGTCATCTGGTGTTTCTCTTAACAAATGAATCAATTGTTTGGCAGCCCTATCTTTTTCTGCTCCAAAATGAGTAATTTTTGCTTCCAGACTGGTTCGGTCTGTCCACGTTCCTATATTATTTATTAAATTAGCGATCTGATTGGTATTTAATAATTGGTTATCCTCTACTATTTGTAATATATCAGATTGCCCCAATGCATCTGGATTGGCAAGGAGTATATCATATAAATCATTGCCAGTCAATTTTCCGCCAGCCAAAATTTCTTTTATGACCTGAACTGGAACAAAAGGACCTAAAGCACTTAATTTTCCTTTGATAATAGGATCATTAGTGGGAGCATTGAATATATCCTCCAATAATTGGTTGATTTTGTTGCAACCCACTATTATTTCTCGCTCATTTTTACTATT
>CAZNCI010000412.1:0-3170 GCA_964571475.1 uncultured Saprospiraceae bacterium
ACAAAAAATAGACGGCGTTTAATATAGGAATAACTTAGTTCTTAAGCCACTAGTTTGGACTTACAAAAATATTTGTTACCGTATTAAGGGCAAAAATAAAAAACCAGGAGAAAGTAGCAGTTAATACGTCAGGCAGATTTAAAATTAATTACGAGCTATGTCGTTTACCACATTTTAGCTCCGAAGCCCCAACCGTATCAAATCATCCGAATACATCCACTTCACACCACGAACTTTACGTTTTTGGGCTTTTACTTCTAGCTGAGGGTGATGATAAAACAGCTGGAGCATTTTTGTCCGTATATTATCCCTTTGTTGTGCCTTAAGTTTTGGGTTGACCCAAATAACCAACTGCTTAGAAGGATGCTTGTCAAGGGCTTTCAATATTGTAAATGCAGCTATATTTTCGTACTGGTAATTGCCATTGGCATCGACAAATAAACTCTTTTTTTGATTAAGCCCTGCTCCGTTATTTTCTAAAAAATAAGCCCAATCCTCGATTATTATCGGGGCAGCGAGGGTGTCGGCTTTGATAATCGGCATTTTTGTGTCACAATCAACTGCTATAATCGGGCTACAATGATCGATCATAATATTGCCATTATAAGGAGGAGCATTATCCAGGTCATAATCCACTTCAAAAATTAAAGAGGGTATATTTTTTTTACAGTAAAAGTCAAAAGTATATGGTTTCCATTTTTCGTTGGTGATTACCGGAGAGCTATCTAATAAAGTCCATTCATCACAATAATACAGTCCGCCGTATAATTTCATTCTCAAAGGAGTAATGAAGGGTATTACTTTATCCGGTTCAGACTGGGTCGCACTTTTGTAATCACCACTACGAAGCATGGCAACCTGTAATTGATAACAATCACCGGCTTCTAATTCATATAATAAATGTTGTCCGATGGATTCTTTCGTGCCATTTCTTCTTGCGACCATTCCGACATAGGATCTTCCATGTTCAGGGCTTGGCTGTTGTCCAAAAAAGGAGGGTTGCAAATCGGGAGGAGACTGGTCAAAAGGCCCGCAATGAAACCATTTTTCAGGAGTAGAACTGTGTGCAGGCTCACCTTCCAGCGAAGCGTTCATAAATGGAATATACAAATGATCCTGCCCTGACAAAATCACCGATCCCAAACAGCATATTAGAGTTATTAATCTCCCATACAATCGCCAACGCCCCAAATTAAGGCTAACCAGATCATTCCTTTTAATAAGAAAAAGAGGAAGCCGAGGATTCCAATTTTTTTCAACCAATCTTTCCATTTTTTTGATGGCATTAATGTTATTTTTATTATTACAACTCGTTTTGACCTCCCACGCCTCGGTCCTAAAGGAAGCCTTGTGCGCATTGGGTCTATTTCATTTTTACCTACCTACCTTTCCAACATTCCTTGGGTTAGGCAGGTTTTCATTTTTAAGTTTGAATTACACCTGGGTTAAATTTTTCAATGGGAGCGTTATTGGCGGCTTTGATCCCTTCAGAAATCCAGGTCCTGGTTTCACGGGGGTCGATAATGGCATCTACCCATAAACGGGCAGCAGCATAATAAGGGGTTGTTTGTTCATCATACCGAGCCGTTATTTTATCCAATAACTCCTGCTCTTCTGAAGGAGTCAGTTCTTTATTCATGGCTTTTTGACTGGCTTTTTGAATTTGCAGTAAAGTCTTAGCGGCTTGCGCACCACCCATGACGGCAATTTTTGCGGTAGGCCAGGCGACGATCAATCTTGGGTCGTAGGCTTTTCCACACATGGCATAATTGCCGGCACCATAGGAATTCCCCATTACGATACTAAACTTGGGTACGGTAGAGTTGGAAACTGCACTGACCATCTTTGCACCGTCCTTGATAATGCCCCCATGTTCGGAACGTGTTCCAACCATAAAACCGGAGACATCGTGTAAGAAAACAAGTGGAATCTTCTTTTGGTTGCAATTCATGATGAAACGGGCAGCTTTATCAGCGGAATCAGAGTAGATTACTCCACCAAACTGCATTTCACCGGTAGCCGTTTTTACTATTTTTCGATTATTGGCCACAATACCAACTGCCCAGCCGTCAATTCTGGCATAAGCGCAAATAATCGTCTTGCCATATCCTTTTTTGTATTCGGTCAGTTTGGAGTCATCTACCAGGCACTTTAGAACATTTAATGCATCGTAGGCCTCTGTTCTGCTTTCCGGGAAATTTTCGAGCATTTGTTCCATCGAGAATTTGGGCTCAATCGTTTTTTCTCTACTAAACCCTGCTTTGTCAAAATCTCCGACCTTATCCATTAAATCGCGAATGGTTGAAAGGCAGGTGGCTTCATCGGGCATTTTATAATCAGTCACACCTGATATTTCACTCTGGGTAGAGGCACCACCCAGCGTTTCTTTATCGACCTCTTCTCCAATGGCGGCTTTAACCAAATAAGGTCCTGCCAGAAAAATAGATCCGGTATTCTCGACAATTAATGCCTCATCCGACATAATGGGCAGATAGGCGCCTCCTGCGACACAACTCCCCATGATAGCGGCAATTTGAGGAATGCCCATTGCTGACATCTTAGCGTTATTCCTGAACATTCTGCCAAAGTGCTCTTTGTCGGGAAATATCTCATCTTGCATGGGTAGAAACACGCCAGCACTATCGACCAAATAGATAATTGGCAGGCGGTTTTCCATGGCAATTTCCTGCATTCGAAGGTTTTTCTTAGCCGTAATAGGAAACCATGCACCTGCTTTAACAGTAGCATCGTTGGCTACAATCACACATTGCCGGCCACTTACATACCCAATACCTGCAACAACACCACCTGCTGGGCAACCACCATATTCTTCGTACATTCCATCTCCCACAAAGGCGCCAATTTCTAAAAAAACACTATCTTTATCGACCAATTCGGATATGCGCTCTCTTGCTGTTAGTTTACCTTTTGAGTGCTGCCTGGCAATTCGTTTATCACCTCCCCCCTTCCATATTTTATCTAGTCGATAATTTACTTTCGAGACTAATAATAACATGGAATCTTTATTGCTATTCTTCTTTATATCTGTTTTTTTTGACATAATTATTTTTTTCAGGACGGAAAGATAATAAATCCAATTTTAATCCGCTTATTTTTTTTGCTTTTCGCAAAAAAAAGAGTCTTTAGTCTTCAGTTGGCAGTCTTCAGTC
>CAZNCI010000413.1:0-3159 GCA_964571475.1 uncultured Saprospiraceae bacterium
AGGGCAGAAGAGGCTTTATTACATTTTGAGCATCAGCCCCCTGATATTGTCTTATTAGATATCAACCTCAGAGGGGAAATGGACGGTATTCAACTGGCTAATATGCTCCGAATGAAATGTGCGACCCCTGTGATTTTTCTAACCGCAAATATTGACGATGCCACCTTCCAACGAGCAAAGGCAACCAAACCCTACGCCTTTCTCTCTAAGCCGTTTAATAAACTGAATTTAAAACGGGCATTGGAGTTGACAATCGGCTTAATGTCTAACCCGACACCTAAGCACGGGGAATCTAAGGAAGCAGTAGATGATTTTTATACGCTTCCCGATAGGATTTTTATTTGTTATAATAGGAAAATGGTGAAAATTTTGTTTGACACCATTTTGTACATTCAGGCAGAGCGAAATTATTGTCAAATCATCACCAAAAATAAAACTTATTTACTGTCCATGCCCATGAAAAAAGTAGAAAGACAATTACCCCCTGCTATTTTTCAGCGCATTCATCGATCTTTCATTGTCAATATGAATCAGGTAGATGAAATTGAGGACAGTACCATCGTCATTGGCACCAAAATACTACCCCTTAGTAAATCATTAAAAGAAGCCTTTATGTTTCGAATCCGAAAAGTCTAAACACCCCCAAATTTACTGTAAATAAGTAGAGCGTTTCTTGCCTTCGCCTGTCAATTCCCAAATCTTACTGGTGGCAATTTCCCATTTTAGACCGGAGACGCCCGGTTTTTCTCCAACGAAGCGGTAATTTTCATTATTATAGGTCACTTCGATTCTTTCTTTGAATTGTGGATTTAGAACACTGATGTCTTTAATGGGAAATTCCATGGCTTTGCCCTCTTCCAGTTTGATGACAATGCGATTGATATAGAATAGTAGGGCCGCTTTCCCGATCAGTTCCATTTTATAATTGACCTCTTTGTAAATGAGCATATTTTCATCGCTGAAAAGAGGGGCAAATGTTTTATTGTGAAAATGTTTTTGAATATAGGATTCGAAGGTGGTTCTTTGCCAGTTGTAAGCATCCCGGATATTGTCGAACAACTGCGGTTTTTGGGCTTTGTTTTCAAAAAAACCATATTCATTGACGTGGGTTTTTCGCCCACATTTGGAGCATTCAAAATCGTTGCCTCCACTTTTGATCTTTCCAATACTTTCGCATTCCTCACAGAGGAAGAGCACATATTCAATAAATTCAGCTCGTTGGTCCGATGTTATTTTGTGCATCTTTGACCGTTGCCAATCGACCTCGTCATGGAACAAATCTTTATTGATTTTATCGAAAATTTCCTGTGTACCTGCCTCGGCAATCTGCTCCTTGGTGAAGGCCAATTCGTAATCTATTTCCATGGCGACACGGCGGAGTTTTTGACCCCAGCGTGGATTGCTCAGTTGCATTCCCTTCATCTTGACGGTAATCACCGGTATTTTTAACAGCTTGACCAATTTTCCAATCACCGGGTCGTAATTCAAAGAAGTCCCCGTCCACGTACGTGCGCCTTCCGGAAAAAGTCCGATGGAACCACCCGCCCTTGCTACCGTTACCATATCGCGAATCACCTGTGAATCTTTGACGTTTTTTTTCTTGGGTATGACCCCCAATTTGCGGAATAGAAAACCAATCACCGGGTCGCGCATCACGGCATCCGATGAAACGAAATGCGGTTGTTTTTTGATGAATTTGGATACTAAAAACGGATCGTAACTCCCTACGTGATTGCACAACATCAAATAAGGCTCATCTATGTTTTTTACTGCCTCCGATATGTTTGCCTTTACCCGGTATCGTCTGACAAAAAAATACAATAAACCGTGAACCAGTTTCACATAGAAGTAATGGTGTTTAAAGTGTTTGCTTTTCTTCATAATTGCAAAGAAAAGTCAAATAATGATATTTTTGAAAAAATTGTTATAAAAAGAGGATAAATGTGCCAATCAAAGCCAAGCGCACCCCTTATTCAAAACAATCCAAAGCCTCCCCCGAATTGGTGCCGGGATTATAACCATTGACGGGGTCGTATTGCGTAGAGAATCCACAATTCCCGATATTTTCCGGACGGGGGATACCCAGTGGACCGTCGCAGGGCACAGAACAAACGTACCCATTAAAGGCTCTTTTGATACTGTCTTTGGAAGTAATCACCACCGTGTAAATATATTTGACGGCAAATACCGTATCCAGCACCATCCCATCAAAGCCATTCTCGGGAGTCATCTCCGTAATATTGTATTTTCTGAAAATGGTGTCTCCATAAAAAGTAGCGACGAGGAAGGTGTCAATTCTCAGGATATTGCTGTCCGCTGATATTTGAAAATAATCATTCATACCATTGCCATCCGGGGTGAATATCGAAGGAATAAATATCTTCCCGTTTCCAACATTCGCCACCGTCGGACCAAATACGCAGCAATCATCGAGTGAATCGGAGGTGCTTGGCGCAAGGGGCTCATCCGGTACAGACGTCGCAACAAAGGTCAATATGGATAATAAAAAAACAAAACTTATGGCGGCTTTTTGAAGGGGTTGGCTATGAATTTTGATAGCAAATTTTTCGGTATGATCCAATACATAAACCGATAAAGGCAGGATTAAAAATGCCACAAAATCCGTATAATCTACCACCCTGCTAATGGTCAAAATATCCAGAGAATTAAACCCATCTATCGTCAATTGCGAAAGGGGTGTTTTCCAAAAGATAAAAAAGAAAATAGTCCCCACAATTGCCTTTCGGGTGTTCAGCGGAAACACAAATTTTAAGATCATGGGTAGGATCAGGAGCCCGGCAAAATCCGATAATTTACCCGTTAGCCAATTGCCATATACTGCCTTCAATACATGGTCATTCAGGATTAATACCAGCAATCCCGCTAAAAATACATAATTGACAATGTTTTTTGATCTCATGATTTTTCCCTTTTGTTTGTATAGACGTAAAAATACTAAAATTCGTTGGGTTTTGCTTTTAAAGTTTTTGTTTGATGATTTTAAACTGGAAACCTACCATCGAACGGATAGACTTGCATCTATTTGTACACCATTTGACAAAAGTCAATAAATAAGATATGATAAATGGGGGGGAGATGGCAATTGAGTGTCTTTTTGATGAATACTCGTGCTACGCCATTCATTAGAATAAAAGTAAA
>CAZNCI010000414.1:0-3121 GCA_964571475.1 uncultured Saprospiraceae bacterium
GTAGGCGAAAAAGAGCAAGTTTAATATGTGTGTTATTTAGTTCTTGAGCCACTAGAGCCAAAAATATTTAATTCGTTCCAGCAAAGGCTGAAACCTTTGCCCCTCCTTTAAGGTAAGGACATGAAATCGGAGTTAAGGCAGGTATAAGAATCGGAGTTTCAAGTCCACCATCTTACCGCTCATTACACCAAATCCTTATCGTCCCAGGTTGGCTTTTTCACTTTTTGAAGTGGTGGTAATTCCAATTCCTCTTCCACTTCTTCTTCCACGGTTGGTTCGGGTCTTCGCCTACCCCTACGGTTTTGTTGATAGTCATCTCTCCTTTCTTCCTCCCAGTCTTTACTCAAAAAGCCATTCTGCCCAATACCAAAGGCTTTGACATAATGAAAGAACAAACCAATGCCCCAAAATAGAGGTATTGGCATCCATCTTCCTCTGGTGATAATCATAAAAACGCCATTAACAATCACAAAAGTGGTTAAATGTTTGTAAAATTTCACATCCTCGGGGATACCATCATTTCGTCGTCTTCCCCTTCTATTTTCTCTATGATCGCGATTTCTATAGCCCATAATTGTTATTTTTTCCCAAGTTATTAAAAATGGAAGATATAATCAAGCTTTTTTCGATGAAATGTCGGAAAAGAAGGATGGATTGGGACTTAAAAAATTCCAAAAGAATCAAAAAAGAGGGCTGATTGCTTATTGAGCAGGTGTTTTTTGTCAGAAATGACGGAAAGTGTGTAAAATTTATTTTTGATAAGATAAGCCTGGGAATGGATAACGCCTGTTCCCTGCTTATAGTCAATTCGCCATATTTTACCGGGGTAACTTTGATAATTTTTATCATCGGAATAAACCAGCTTCCCGTGAATACTCATTCGGGCGGCATCCATGGTGGCATCGAATAAGTCGGTTATCAGGCCGGTAGAGTCGGAGTGAATGGTATGGGGCGGATATTCGCAATAGCTGGCGATATACACGGTTCCGAAATTTTTCTCATCCCGAAAAAAAAAAGTATAATAAGACATTTTTCCAATTTCCGTCTCAATGCTGTCTGTTTTTTGGAGTATTTTACCGGGCATTTTTATCTGAAAGTTACCGGAATAACAATTGACTTCTTCCCAGCCATTGGGGGCGGTTCTTTTATCGTAACGGAGTGTTTCCATCGTCAGGCTGTCTTGGGCAGGAAGCCCGGCACTGATAGACAAACCGATCATCAAAGAAAAAATAATTTTTACTATATCCATACCACTAAAGACGAATAATCTATCTCAAAAGTTGTACCGTCCATAAAAAAAGCCCCGAAGTGATTTACTTCAGGGCTTTTTCTTTAAATCTAAGAGCATATTTGGAGTGCCTTCGTCATGAAAAATCAGCAGTTTAAGGTTTTGGCTAAGAGAAAATATAGGTGTTTACCGGGGTAAATGGCTATATTTTCTCGACGCCAGGCCCGCCTGGCGCCAGACAGGTTCTTAAAATGTTGGTTTTTAAAGAAGTAAGCTCCAAACAAGCTCTAAGCTCTCATTTTTTCTTTGTGTTTAATGAGTAGCCTTTTTAAAGTATCAGAGACGAGGTCTGTCGCCGCCTCAAAGGTCTTTTTCGACTCACTGGCAAAAACATCATTTCCCGGGACAGCTAATCGGACTTCGACTATTTTATCTTTGACCTTTCCGGAATTTTCAAGTTTGAGTGTGACCCTGGCGTCTATGATTTTGTCAAAATATTTGTCTAGTTTATTCAATTTTTTTTCAACATAAGCAACTAATTTATCATCTGCTTTGAAGTGTAATGATTCAATTTGTACTTTCATCTCTTATCTTTTGTAGATTATTATTCCATGGAATAGATAATCTTTGTTAAAAAATCAATTTTTTCCTTTTGGGTGTGCTTTTTGATATACTTTTTTCAATTGTTCAATCGAGTTATGGGTATAAATCTGGGTAGCGGCCAAATTAGCATGCCCTAACAATTCTTTTATCGCATTTAGGTCGGCGCCATTTTCGGATAGATGAGTGGCAAAAGAATGCCTTAACACATGCGGTCCTCTCTTTTCTATTCCGGTGACCATTCCCAAATATTTTTTTGTTAAATTATAAACAAACTTTGGATAAAGAGGTTGTAATTTGTCTGTTAAAAATAAATAATCGCTATTGATACCTCCTTCCTCCAGTGCATTTTTTCTTTGCACCAAATAAGCCTGCATATTATCTCCTAAACGCCTGGCAAAGGGAATAGTTCGCTCTTTATTTCCTTTCCCTGTAACTTTGATTAAATTTCGACTAAAGTCTATTTCCGAGGGTTGAATGGCCAATAGTTCGGCTCGCCTCATACCCGTAGAGTACAGTAATTCTAATATCAGCCGGTCTCTTGTGCCGGTCCAGTCGGGCTTAAAAACAATATCCGCGAATAGTTTTTTCATATTTTCCGGACGGACGGTATCGGGCAGTCGCTTTTTTATTTTGGGCAAAATGACCTGCATCGTCGGGTTGAAGTCGAGTATTTCTTTTTTTTGTAAAAATTTATAATAAGTCTTTACAGAAGATATTTTTCGCCGGACAGACCGTGGTTCATACTTTGCCAACATCAGGCTGACGACCCAGGCACGTACCTGTTGGGCCGTAACTACTTTTTCTTCTCTGACTTCGTATTGATGCATCAAAAAATCAAAAAACTGCAAAATATCCTGTCGATAGGCCGTGATGGTGTGAGGTGAAAATCGCTTTTCGAATGCTAAATACTGTAGGAAAGAATTAAAATTTGCAGTCATAAATTTCAAATTCAAATTCTGAATTTTCAAGTGTAAGGTAACAAACAAAAAGGGTCGTAACCCTTCCATTGAATTACGACCCTAAGGTAAATATTATTTTTGATTATTGCAAATTTTATCCATTCATTCCTGCCAAAAATTCTTCATTACTTTGTGTATGAAGCATATTTTTTCTCAAGAACTCCATGGCTTCATCCGGCTTCATATCTGCGAGATGGTTACGGATGATAAACATTCGTTGCAAGGTTTCTTTGTCCAAAAGAAGGTCTTCTCTTCGAGTACCTGATTTGGTAAGATTGATAGCAGGATACAATCGTTTATTCGCCAATGTACGATCCAATTGTAATTCCAT
>CAZNCI010000415.1:0-3114 GCA_964571475.1 uncultured Saprospiraceae bacterium
AAGATGGGGCTTGTCACCCTGTGGGATGGACACGGATTTTACTTTGTTTGCCACGAATAACGCCTCCTGCGTCACATGCCTGTCCCGCATCCCTGCGGGATGCACGAATGAATGTGGGATGGATGCGAATTTTCTTTTTTTTGCCACGGATGCACGAATGAATACGAACGAATGGGCACGAATTTTTATTTTTTTTGCCACGAATAACGCCTCCTGCGTCACATGCTTGTCCCGCATGCGGGATGCACGAATGAATAATGCAGGCTATTTTAATGGGCTAAAGCCCAAGGGAAAACCGTGCCTGCAAGAGGGATAGGAGCAATTGTTTGAGCTCTTTTGGGAGCGAGTGCGGATAGCCCGACCCAGCCCTCTGATCCTTATCGAGGGGTGGGGCTTGCCCCAAAAAAAAAATAAAAATGGCTGAATGTTACTCTCCTAATTGAAATTCAAATCTCTGGTATAAATCCCATTTTGGAGTGAATCCATGGATTCAGAATCGAGTACCAAGCCCGTACGAATCCCCTGACTTCTGGAGGTAAAGATACCAAAACCATTGGACATATTGGTGTAAACGGGTACTTCATTGGCACTGGAAATACCGAGGTTGGCATTATAGATAGACAAGAAATCCAAAAATTCTTTGCCGCCTCCCTGTACGATGACATCTACGGTTAAATCCTTGCGGGCAATAGATGGATCTTTCTCCAAAGCAGCGCCGAGAAACTGGTAAAAAGCCTCGCTCCTAAAACTGGTTTTTTCCGATATTTTGTCCTCCTTATTTTCCACTCTGGAGGCGACTTGAAAAATAACGCTTTTAGGCTCAAACTCCCCTCCTGAATGTCGTTCCATAAAGTTAACCCTCAGTCTAACATCAAAAACTTTGGCTTCGACCCCCATTCTCCAACTGATCCCAATGGTATTCGTATATCTTTTCAGTCGCAAAGGGTTAGAAGGCTGGGTTTCTCCCGGGCTCACTTGGGTTAAAACGGTGATTTCCGCACTGGTAATGACCTCCTCTCCTCTTTTAACAAGGAGGTTTAATTTTTCATTGCCTTCTAAATTTATCTCCTCATCAAGTATTTTATACAGGTAATTGGGCGAATCAGCAAAAACGCCAGTCGCTCTGGGATAACCATCCAAATTACCATCTACCCGCGTCAGGGTATAAGACTGGCCATTGGAGATATTCTCCAAGACGACCTCCACATCCGTTCCGAAATATAGGGAGTCTGCAATTTGAGCAATCTGACTCGCATCACCGCCGGGCTCCAAAAAAGCCTTTTCCAACCGAATATAATGTGCCGTGTCATTTGCATTAATAAATCCGTAAACGATGGGGATTTCTTCCCAATCACCCTCCAAAACGAAGTCTGTTGTACACGTACTAAAGACCATTAACCCAATTATTCCCCAAAAAAGATACTTCATTCTTATTTTTTTATTCATCAAACAAGATGCAAAGATACATCAAAAATAGAAAAGGGAAAGCTCCTGCCCCCTTTTCAATGACAGCTACCTGACGTATTGTTTAAAATGTGGCAGCTCCTACTTCATATATTCATTCTTGATTTCCTCATAGTGGGGCAATTGCTTATAATGCCATTTCTGAATAATCAAACCATCCTTGAGCAGGACAACCCCCGGATTGGATCGAACGATGGTCTTCAACATAATATCATCTGCAAAATAGAACGGGAATCTGGCTCCAGACGCTGCTTTAAAAGATGCGACCTGTTCCCAGTCAGCCCCCACCATTGCCCGAACGTGCACCCCTTCGTCCATTGCGGCGTGTACAACCGGTAAAACAGTACCTTTCCAATGTGCCAGATAATCATCCTCCCACTGATAGACCGTCTCCATTTCCTGGTGTTTATCAATCTTATCAATGACGGGTTGCATCTGTATCGTATCCGCCACCAAAACAGAATCCATACGATAAATCGTATCGTATTTAACCACTGGCTGTTGGCTGGGCGTGCCATACATTCGATAGCCAATCACCAGAAAATTATAAGAAGTATCTTCCAGTATTTCAGGGCCGACATCCTCTCCCTCCTGGCTTTCAGCTTCAAACTCACTCAATTTAGTATGCGCCAAAGCCGATTTGGTTTTGATTTGTTCAAATTTATATTCAGCTTTTGGAAACTCTTTGGCACGGGACAGGTATTCCTTATACGCCAACTCGGTGACCGCCCCCGTCTCTTTATTAATCAATCTATAACCCGTTACTTTCACAGCGGCATCGGCTGCTTCTTCCGCCTCCTTGCCTTCTCTGATATTTACCCCAACTTTAAATGGTCTAAAATCAAAAGCCGGAATATCCCAAACAAAACTACTCAAACACAACCATAAAACCCCACCAAAAACGACCAGATTCAGCCCCATTCGTTTAGGACGGGTAAATAATTGGTGCATCTTTTTGGTGAAAAACAAAAATAAAAAGCCCGGTATCAATAAGATGACATCCTTTGAAAAAGTCGTGAAGGGTTTGAGCTTCATAAAATCGCCAAAACAGCCACAATCCGTCACCTTCATATTGGTCTCCACATAAGGTCCCCATTGAGAAAACTGGAAAAAATTCACCCCTTCAGGCACATAACCGGTCAGGTAGGTGTAACCCGTCATAAAGGTAAAGACGATGATTAAGATCAGAAAAGCCCAAGCCGTCAGCTTCCTTGACGAGCCGGTAATTAACATTACCCCAAGCATAATTTCCAAAATAATCATGCCAATTGAAATCCCGACTGCATGTGCCGACAACCAGGGAAACATCGGAGCAATAAAAGAAAACCACGTATGGCTAAAAGTACTTTCAAACTCCACGAAATAATCCTGCATTTTGTAGGACGTCCCCAATGGATCCACCGCCTTCACAGCCCCGGACACGATAAAAAACAAGCCCACAAAGTTTTGTAGGTAACTAATCACCCAATTGTCTAACTTCTTTTTGGATAAATAAATCAAAAAGGTAAATAGTACAGCAAAAAGCGCTACTGTGATGGAAAGCGCTGGTAATGTAACAGCTAATAATATCATTATTTTATTTTTTTCTTCTTTTAATTTTGTCAATGTTTTAAACAAAAAATATTGGTTGGCTGACATAATGCCGATGCT
>CAZNCI010000416.1:0-3110 GCA_964571475.1 uncultured Saprospiraceae bacterium
AAATCTCTCCGCAGGCGGATTAAGGGTCGTTTTGGTGGTGGAGTATGTGTTTTAGGTTTGAATGATCATTTAGGCGGGGCATTTCTCTTGTCGAAAGATGCCCTCTACACAGTTGCAATACTTTTGTTTATTTACCTTATTAATAGTAAATCCTGACTAAAAATGTGTTGCTGCTGTGTTTTGAGGTTGAGGTATTTCATTTGTAGGACAAATACGTCTGGCGACAATTTTTTCCCATGGTAGGTGCCATCCCACCTGAAAGGAGCAGTATCAGATTGAAAAATCAGATCTCCCCACCGGTTGAATACTTGTATTTGAAGTGGAATGAAATTATCTCCGAGTGCTTCGATATAGTCATTAATGCCATCGTCATTGGGGCTGAATACATTGGGTAAGTAGATATCAGCCGGGCAGGGAATGGTATGAAGGTTGAAATTTTCTTCAAAATAACAATCCTGATAGTTGAAACCAATAAGGTGATGTCCGGGAGTATTGACTGGGATATTATTGGTCAGTACGCTTGTCCCGTCAAAGAGGAAATCTTCGCTGTAATCGCTTTGAGGAAAGAGTTGTAAGGGTAAAGATTCAATACAAACTGTTGTATCTAATGCCATGCTGAAGAAGGGTTGCTTCATCGTAGCTTGAGGCAAAATGAGGGAAACAGATGCAGAATCAATGCAATAGCCATCCGATACTCTAAGGGTATAATTACCGGAGCTGTGAATATCTAAATATGCCAGTTGACTACTATCCTGCCAATTATAACTTATAAGATGATGCCGGGCATTCGGCTGTAACCTAAATGGAATGGCATCACATATTACCCGGTCTTCCCCTAAGGATAGGTTGATGTCATCTGAAATAATTTCAATTTGCTGGATATAGGAATCTTCACAGCCCAATAGCCAGGTGGTTTGTTCTATTTGATAATTCCCAGGGGTGGTAAAACACCAGTAAAAAGAAGAATCGGTAATGATTGTATCCAAACCAGGGCCCTGAATGTGCCATTCATTATAATCTGCCAGAGCGTTAACCAGACTATCCGGTGCTGCACAGCTATGTTGACAGAGTGTATCAGGAAAAGTAAAATAGGGAATGGGTAGATTTGGGTTAGGACAGTAATTAACGGAAGAAAATGAAAGTGGGCTTGTCTCTATTTCGAAATTTGGTAGTAATTGTGCGGTAAATCTTCGCCAGGAAGACTTTGTGAGTTGAAGGCTGGTTTCAGTACTGTAAAGACAGGAAGGTAAAGACGCACACCCTTCTATTTCTCCCTCGGCATTAGTCTTTAGTATCAATGTACCTGCAATTGGCTGTCCTCCCTGATAGTCAAGGGTAGATGACACTAAAAAAATGGAGCTGCCTTCTAAGCTTACGTCCCAAATAAGGTTGTGAAATGCTTTTTGCCAAATAATATCTCCGGTAGCGGACATTTTCATGATGACAGTATTAAGTTTTTCATACGTAAATAAGACCAAATAGAGGTTGCCGTCATCTGTCATTGATATTTTGGCATTGCGTAGGAGAAAATTTTCAAGCGGTATTTCCTTCGCCCAAAGTAATTCCATGTTTTGGTCTATTTTTGAAACAAAAGCAGTATGAGCTGTTCTGTTGGATATTGGATTTTTTAATCCAATGGCATAGGTATTATTTTGTTGGTCATTACAGATAGATTTTACATTTATTGAGTCCACTGGGAAGTTAGCATTATTCAATATAGCTCCATCGGGAGCGATTTTTAGCAGGTAGCTTTCTTTATGTGTCGAAAAATATCTATCGCCGAGTATCAGGAGGTTGTTGTTGGAGGTTTCTATTATTTGTAATGGGTAATAGCTGTCAGTATAGGCTGTTTCCATTTTGTCAAAAAAGAAGGAGGATAAACAATTACCTGTGTTGGGATTAATTTGAGCAATTCCAATTTTATTGGCAAAAGCAGTTCCTCCTGGTGCCCAAAAATGAGAAGTGAATAGCTGTTGTTTTTTTGTGCTGATAATAAGTGGTGGCGGATCTATAAGTGGAAAATGGGTTTTTAAACCCCAGTAAGTATTGGTGTTGAAGTTTGCGGCAATGATTCCGTTGTAATTGTTTATATTTCCGATGGCGTCAACCTGTTCGACTGAAATATAATGCCAACTTTGAAATCTTTGATACCCCAAAGGAATTGTTATTATAGATTGTTCTTTTTTGCTCAGCTTATAGGATGCCTCAAAAGTGCCATCTCCAGTGAGCACACCCAATCCTGTTTTTCCCTGATAAAAGGTAAGAAACGAAGCCAAATCTGGATTTTGACTGGCGATTAATGTTATCTGATCATAGTTCAGATAATCATTTCCTGCGTTATCAATAGCCTGAATGGAATAGGATGGATTTTGTGCGGGACAGCGCATTAATAGTAGATGAAAAAGAAATAAAAATAAGATTTTATGATTCATGCTTTGGAGTTTTTTTTTCTTTAAATCTGGGAGTAGGATATGAATATATTCCTACTCCCCATCTGAAATTTTAAAACACAATAATTAGTGCTCAATACCTATTAATGGAGTACATTCATCCTCTCCGCTTATTAAATCTAAACAGGATAATTTTGTGCAAAACTCTCGATAGCCATTTGTTCCTCCAGATTCTGTGACTTCAGTCCCTTCCCTCCATATAAAAGAGTGCAATGTTGTAGTAGCTAATTGTAAGGAATTATCTGGCTGTTGGACGTAACATTTCACCCTTGTTATAATGGTGAAATTTTCATTTGCGGGGGCAAGTCCCCAAAAATTTAAAGCAAAGAAATACGAAGGGTGTTGGTCTGGGATTAATTCATACTCTGGAGTTGGTAAATCCATAAGCGTGAATTCAGCTCCTCCGTAATATCTATTTTGTTTGCCAAAAATATCAAATAACGGATACTCAAGGAGCTGATTGAACTCCCAAATAGGAGGAATACTCATCGCATAATTCTGAACATCTACAATACTCATAAAGCACTTACAGTCACTTTTATAATTTGGGTATGCATTCCTAAAATGAACTGAAGAATCTGGTGCTATTGAGCCACTAGTGGCTCAAGAACTAAGTTATTCCTATATTAAACGCCGTCTATTTTTTGTCTAATCGAACTA
>CAZNCI010000417.1:0-3062 GCA_964571475.1 uncultured Saprospiraceae bacterium
CAGAACCGAAAATAGCAATGCTTCAGATATTTCCCTTTCCGAAAGGAGTGCGATAGCCAATGCTTTTGGTGCTGATTATTTCCATTCCATGCACACCAACGGTGGCGGGGGAAATTATTCACTTGTGCTATACAAAGAAGTCAATGGCACACCTGCCTTTCAAACCGCTAAAGAAATGGGCGATCTCATGGCGCCTACTCTTCAAGACCTGATGAAAACCAATACACATTACAACCGGGGCGATTTCTCTTTTTTAGGCTTTAATTTAGGGGTACTGAATTACGCCAATATGCCCTCTACCCTATCAGAAGCTTCTTTTCACGATTTACCGGAAGAAGGGCTTCGGTTAAAAAACACCCAATACCTTCGAAATTATGCCTGGGCAGTAGCGAAATCCTTCCTTGCTTATTTTGAAGTAGATGGATTCACGACGGGAAGAGTTGGCGGGGTCGTCAGAGATGCCACTTCGGCAAAGGTCGTCAATGAAATAACCGTTACTTGCCAACCCACAGGCTCAACTTACACCGGAGATAATTACTATAATGGATTCTACGCCATTGATGCACTCAACCCCGGTGACTATACCATAATTTTGAGCAAAGAAGGATATTTGAACGATACAACCGCTGTGCATATCACCGCCAATGAGTACGTTGATTTGGATTTAACCATTCAATATTATAATAACGGATTTCCCAATGTAGATTTTTATATGCAGGGGCTTCCCGCCGGTGCCGGGGAGCAAATCACCTTCAATGCCAGTAACTCAACCGATGATGGAACCATTGAACTCTATTCCTGGGATTTTGGAGATGGTTCTCCAACAGAAACCGGTGAAATTGTTCACCATCAATACGACCATGATGCCACTTACAATATAACAATGACCGCTACGGATAACGATGGGCATCAATCGTCTATCAGCAAATCTGTGGATATTATCACCAATTCTCCCATTGCCCCAAAAGTAGAAATTGTCAATCATTTTAATGAAGAACAGGGTATAAAAATCCAATGGACGCCCAACCCGGAAACCAATATTTTGCAATATCATATTTACTATTCAGAAAACGATGATTTTTCCAATCCAATCCAGCTTGACTCTGTGGACCAAACAATCAATAGCATTCAAATAGATAGTTTTGGACAGGATAATCAGGTTTATTATTTTAGGATCACCGCTGAAAATATCGCTCACAAAATAAGCACTTACGATGATACTTATGGCTTGTATAAAAATGAGTCAGAAGATGTCAAAAGTGTATTAATCGTTGATGGATTTGACCGGGTGGCATCCTATAATCAAAGTCGGCACTCCTTTGTAAGTACTTACCTAAAGGGGCTTGAAATCTTAGATCAGCTTACAGTAGCGTCCTGCTCGCATACTGCCATCATCAATCAATCGATCAATTTATCCGATTTTGACATGGTGTTCTGGTTTTTAGGGGATGAATCCACCCTCGATGAGACTTTCAGTAATACCGAACAATTACGGGTGAAAAATTATCTGGAGAACGGCGGAAACCTTTTTGTTACCGGTTCGGAAGTCGGGTGGGATTTAGTCGAAAAAGGATCGGTAAATGACAAATCATTTTATCACAATTACCTCAAGGCAGACTTTCTCAATGACGGAGGGGCTGGCAGGACACCGGCGTCGGGGCTGGATAATTCCGGTTTTGAAGGAAGCTTACTAAATTTCGGGCAGGTTTACCCCGAGGATTATCCCGACGAAATTGGAGGTTATGCCGGTTCTACCCCCATCCTGGAGTACATAACCGGTGCAGGAGCCGGCATCAAATACTATGGTACTTTTGGAACAGGGACGACTTCCGGCGCATTGGTATATATAGGCTTCCCTCTGGAAACAGTTGCCGAGCAGGATGATATTAATTATTTTATCGAAAAGGTCATCAACTTCTTCAATAACCCGACAAGTGCTATCCATCCATTACACCCAGTCAAAAACAACTTTAAATTGTACCCAACCATCGTCAAAAACCAATTATTCCTGAAGCAGCAAACGAATCAAAAACAGGAATATATGTTTGAAATCTATTCCAGTAATGGAAAAAAATACTATTCGGAGAAAAGGAAAATTCACCCCGATGATAAAAAAATCAGCCTCCCGGTTTCAAAACTAAGCACGGGTATTTACTTTTTATCCATCCGCTCATCCTCCACACAACAAACATTTAGGTTTGTAAAGGAATGATAAGATGAAAATAAACGTGCGTTATTCATATTCCTTTCCATGCCGAATATTATAATAGGTAATATCGATGGTTTCAGTATGGTCAAGCAAAATAAGTGGTACGTCTTTTAAGGAAATTTCATAAACATAATATCCATTAAACTGTTTTGGCTTTTCCTTAAAAGAAAGCGCTTCGAGTAAATTCCCATCTTCCGAAAAAAACTTAACAATATAAGATGATCCATTCGTCTGAGAAACATCAATGGCATCTTTCGTCCTGACTGGATTTTTTGTCAAAATTTGCAAAAAATACTGATCCACTTTATAATAACTTACCAATTCATATACAGGTACCAAACGACGATAAACACCTTGCTCTAAAATATCAAATTTTTGTTGATCCGAAAAGAAAGAAAAATGAGTCGTAACTCCTCCTAATTGAGCAGATAGCTTTTGTCCCCATATCAAATTAGGATTTAATACGAGAAACAAAAGTGCCGAAAATTGTAGTATAGATTTCATTTTCAAGAATTTAGTGTGTTAAAATGAGGGGGGTGTGTTAAATGAGGATAGGTAAATGTAGTAAACAACTTTTCCTAATGGAAGAAAATAAATAGTTTTAACTTTATTTTAACTAAAGTTATTCAGAATAGGGTAAACACATCAAAATTTATACCTTGTGAAATAGTAACTATTAAATAAAATAATTACGGGGGGAGAGAACTGATTTTGTCATAATTTTTGCAGAAAAAGCAAAAATCACGCCAAAATCAATTAAAACCACAATTGTAAGTCCCCGCCTTAAAAGGCGGGGCAAAAAAAAGGCGGGGCAAAAATAAAAACTATTTTGTAACTACTCAGCACCCCACAC
>CAZNCI010000418.1:0-3050 GCA_964571475.1 uncultured Saprospiraceae bacterium
TTTAAGTGTTGCCGTTTGGGTGGGATTTCTGGCATTATTTGGAATTGCCACAGACGATGGAGTTTTGGTGGCCACATTTTTGCAGGACAGCTTCAAAAAAAACAAACCAAAAACACTCGAAGCTATTCGGAATTCGGTTGTAGCAGGAGGTGCACGAAGGGTTCGTCCAGCAATGATGACGACAGCGACCACCGTTTTGGCATTATTGCCGGTATTAACATCGACAGGTCGTGGAGCGGATATTATGTTGCCAATGGCCATCCCTTCATTCGGAGGAATGACCTTGCAAATGATTACGATGTTTACCGTGCCGGTATTATTTTCGCTATGGCAGGAGTGGAACCTGAAATTGGAAAATGGATTAGGGAACAAAGGTTTTATCGGAAAAATCGTGGGAATCATTCTGGTTTTAATTGTTTTCAGCGGCAATTTACTCCAGTCCCAGTCTTTAGACCAACTACTATCTAAAGCCGAAAATAATAATTTAGAACTCAAGATGCTCGAAAGCGAATACCATACGGCATTGGAGCGAGCACCTCAGGTAAGTGAATTACCCGACCCCGTTATTGGGGTTGGGGCATTTCCCTTGCCGGTAGAGACTAGGTTAGGTGCACAATTGACTCGAATTGGTGTGACACAAAATATTCCATGGAAGGGAGTTTTGAAACAAAAAGCAGCGCTCGAAAATGCAAAAGCCAAAGCCCTCTATGAAAAAATAGCAGCCAGACAATTGGATTTATTTTACCAAATAAAAACCAATTATTACCGCCTATATGAATTAGAGAAAAGTCAGAAAATCATCCAACGAAATATCAATATTTTAAAATCTTTGGAAAAATTGGCATTGGCCAAAGTTGAAAGTGGGAAAGCAACGGCAGCAGACGTACTACGGGTTCAATTAAAAATTGAGGAAATGCAACAGGAGTTAAAAATTATTGAAGTCAACAAAATAAATCCTACTGTTGAACTAAATCAATTGATGAACCGCCCTTTAGAGACTGCGATTCAAACAACCGATAGCCTTTCATTTGCAATCATTCCTTTTAACAAAGAGCAACTCACTGCAAACCTAAGCAATAAGCATCCACTAATCAGGATGTTTGAACTGCAACAGGATATTTCAAGGCAGGCTATTTCCTTAAATGAGTTAAATAACAAGCCTTCTTTTGGGGTTGGAATGGATTACATTTTGGTCAAAAAAAGAACCGATGCTGAGCCAATACACAATGGAAGAGATATTGTGCAATTCAGAGCGACCGTAAAAATACCGCTTTATAAAAAGAAATATCAGGCCAAAGAAAGGGAAGAGCAATTCAAAATTCAATCCTTAGATTTTAAAAAGGAGGATGTAATTGCAAAATTCACAGCAATCATTGAAAAGGCCTATACCAGTTATAAAACAGCACAATTAAAAGCTGATTTATACAATAGACAAATCAATATCACCCAAACGGCCATCGATATTTTACAGGTAAAATACAGCACAAAAGGAAGTAATTTTGATGAGTTATTAAGACTTCAAAAAGAACTCATCGACTATGATTTAAAAATGCTAAAAGTAATTGTTCAAAGTCATATTAATAAAAGTAACATAGAACGATTTATCATCAAATAATCAAACCATTTATAAAAAGACAAATAATAATACAATGAATAATATAAAAAATATCACCACCATCATCCTAGCATTAGCCATAGGTCTGGGAGTAGGGTATTTCCTTTTCGCCAGCGATAACAAAAATGACGCCCATGACACTACGGAAGTTCATAATCACGACAAAGGGGATTCGATGGCAGAAATATGGACCTGCTCCATGCACCCACAAATCCGACAGGAAGAGCCAGGGCAATGCCCTATTTGCGGCATGGATTTAATCCCTGCCGATCAAGCAGGAGGGCATGATGACCCGCTGGTTCTTGAGATGACGCAGGAAGCTGTAAAAATGGCTAATATCCAAACATCACGCATTGGGATGGATTCAAAAAGTCCAGAAAAAGTCATTCGCCTTTCCGGCAAAATTCAGGCGGATGAACGATTAGCATCAAGTCAGGTTGCTCATGTCCCAGGAAGAATTGAAAAATTATACGTTTCCTTTACCGGAGAACAGGTATTCAAAGGGCAAAAACTAGCCACCTTATATTCACCGGAGCTGGTCACTGCGCAAAGAGAACTACTCGAAGCACTAAGATTACAAGAAGTGAATCCGGGATTATTAGAAGCCGCCAGAAATAAATTAAGATATTGGAAAATTAGTGACGAGACCATTACTAATATCGAACAAAATGGGAAAGTTCAGGAAACCTTCACTTTATTCGCCAATAAATCGGGAATTGTCACCAACAGAAGAGTTAGTGTGGGTGACTATGTTAAAAAAGGAACAGCCCTATTTGATTTAATGAGCCTAAAAAGAGTATGGGTATTATTTGACGCCTATGAGGATGACCTCCCAAGTATTGGATTGGGGGACAAAATCGAATTTACTACGCCTTCCGTCCCCAATAAAGTATTCAGTAGTCGAATTACCTTTATTGATCCGGTCATCAACCCCAAAACCAGAGCCCTCTCCGTAAGAACAGAGGTGAATAATACAAAGGGGATGTTAAAGCCGGAAATGTTTGTCAATGGAACACTAAAAGGAAAATCAGATACTAAACATAAACTAACCATCCCCAAAACTGCTGTATTGTGGACGGGCAAACGCTCTGTAGTATATGTAAAAGTACCTAATACAAGCATTCCTTCTTTTCAATTCAGAGAAGTAGAACTAGGAGAGTCACTAGGAGATACTTACCGTATTTCAGCAGGGCTCGAAGCGGGAGAAGAGGTCGTTACTTACGGAAACTTCACCATTGACGCAGCCGCTCAATTGAACAATCAAACAAGTATGATGAATAGAAATGTGATGGTGGAAGGCATGGATATGACCCCACATTTACCGGATTACACCACCTCTACCCCACCCGATTTCAAGCAGCAATTACTGGCAATATCTGAGGCTTATCTGAACATGAAAGAGGCCTTTGTTGCAACAGATGCATCAAGTGTCCAT
>CAZNCI010000419.1:0-3045 GCA_964571475.1 uncultured Saprospiraceae bacterium
ATGTTTTTTAGCTTTTCCATAATCTCCCCCAAATCCTTTAAGCTTAAATCGTCTTCCTCTACTAAGAAAGAGATCATTTTGTTGACTGACCCGTCAAAATAATTAGTCACAATATTCTTCAGGCTACTTTTGGAATAATCCTTTTTTTCAATCACAGGAAAATATTCATAGGTTCGCCCATAAGCCTTATGTCCTAAAAAATGCTTTTTCTCTAAGATTCTAAAAATGGAAGAAATAGTGCTATGGGGTGGCTTGGGATCTCCTAATTTTTTAATCACATCCGACACCGTGCATCGCCCCAATGCCCATATATGGTACATAATTTCCTCCTCAGCTTTTGTTAATTTCTGCATAATTAAAACTATTTTTTACGTCTTATAACGCAAATATACGTTATAAAACTTAAAAACACAATATATATTGATATTTTTTAAAAAAAAAGTAAAATTTGCCGTAGAAAACCGGTTAATTCCCCCTAGAAGTGCGCTCCTTTTTACCTAAATTCAATTTAGAGCCAGCATTCCAAATTTAGGCTGTATCTTTGCTTGCATTAATTTTCCATTTAGCCTTTTTGGCTTTAAATTTAGTTTACCCATTACTTAACAAAAATAAAAGCATGGATACCCAAATAAAAAACATCATTTTTCAACAATATGGCTTTATGCCGACGAGCATTCGCCAATTGGATGGTTACGCTAATAAGAACTACCGAATTGAGCATAATGGTGTAAAATATATTTTTAAAACTTACCCATTTGAGCAATCGCTATTTGATCTATTAAAGGCAGAGAACGAAGTACTTTTACAGTTAAATACCGAAGTCAAAAACCGGTATTCAGCGCCCATACAGCCCATTTCAGTAGGCAAAATATCCGGTCAAAAAACGATCCTTCGCTTATTGAGTTATCTAAAAGGGAGCTTCCTTGGCGACCAAACCCTTAATAATGAGGTATTGCGCACTTTAGGTACAGCAGTTGCCACAATGAACACCCAACTTCTGAAAATCACCCATTACACCATACAGGCGAGGCAGTACAATTGGGACATTGCCTCCTGTCATTTAAACGAACCTCTTATTAAGCACATTCAGGCACCGGAAGACCGAAAAATAGTAGCCTATTTCTTTCAGCAATACAAAGAAAATGTGCGACCACTCCAAGACCAGTTGAGGAAGAGTATTATTCACTCCGATGTCAACGAATGGAACGTTCTGCTCGATAATAATCGGGTGTCCGGTATTATTGACTTTGGCGACATGGTCTATTCTCCGCTCATTAACGAGGTCGCAACAACGCTGACTTATATTCTGTATCGAGAGGATAAGGGAATTGATTTAGCCATTCCATTTCTTCGGGCTTACCATCAAATATTGCCTTTACAGGAAAAAGAAATTGCCGTTTTATACTACCTGATTGCTATCAAATTATGTATTAGTGTTTGCAACTCTGCATCTGCCCTGAAGCAAAACCCCGACAACCCATACATCACCATCAGTGAAAAACCAGCCTGGCGCATGTTGCGGTATTGGTTGACGATTAACCCCATCCATGCACAAAATATTTTCAGAAAGGCACTTTCATTTCCACCAATTGAACCGCCCTCCATTGAAACAAAAGTAGAGCAACGCCACAAATTTATCAGCCCTATCCTTAGCTTGAGTTACCGGCGTCCAATATATATGAAACGGGCTGCCTTTCAATATATGTACGACGCTGGTGGCAACACCTATTTAGATGCCTATAATAATATTCCACACGTTGGACATTGTCACCCCGAAGTGGTCGCTGCTGCACAGCAACAAATGGCGCAGCTCAATACTAATACCCGGTATATATACGATCAATTAGCAGCATATGCGGAGCGGTTACTCGCTAAATTTCCGGCTTCCCTCAATAAGGTTTATTTTGTTAATTCGGGGAGTGCCGCCAGTGATTTGGCGATTCGTCTGGCAAACAACCACACCGGGCACAAACGCGTCATGGTCATGGAACACGGCTACCACGGGCATACCCAGAATGGCATCGACATTAGTGATTACAAATTTAGCCACCGCGCTGGACAGGGGCAGCAAAATCATATCACCAAAGCTGTCATCCCCGATACTTATCGTGGACAATACCAAAACAATGATGGTACTGCCGGCGGGAAATATGCGGCTGACGCCATTACTCAAATCAAGCAATCCCCTTCGCCAATTTCTGCTTTCATTAGTGAGCCCATCGTTGGCTGCGGTGGTCAAATCCCATTGGCAAAGGGTTATTTAAAAGTACTTTATCCCGCTATCAGAGCGCAGGGAGGGGTCTGTATTAGTGATGAAGTACAGACTGGTTTTGGTCGATTGGGAGAGGTGTTTTGGGGTTTTGAACAGCAGCAGGTTATTCCGGACATTGTGGTACTTGGCAAGCCAATGGGAAATGGACATCCCATGGGAGCCGTTGTCACTACGTCAGCGATAGCAGGTTCGTTTGCGCAGGGTGTAGAGTTTTTCAGCTCCTTTGGAGGAAACCCTGTCTCCTGCGCAACCGGTCTGGCAGTATTAGAGGTAATCGAAAAAGAAGCACTGCAACAAAACGCCAAAAATGTTGGCGATTATTACCAACAATTATTCCGCGAGTTACAACGGGATTTCGAGTGTATCGGCGACGTAAGAGGTAGTGGATTATTCATCGGGGTTGAAATCATTAAAAACGCCCAAACGCTGACCACCGACAGAGAACTGGCGTCAAATATCAAAAACCATCTACGGCAGCATAATATCCTCATCAGCACCGATGGTCCTGATGATAGTGTGATTAAAAGTAAACCGCCATTGTGTTTCTCCAGGGAGAATGCAGAACAGGTGGTGAATCAAATAAGGACTTTTCTTTCAAAATGAGTCATTATTCAACATCAGTGATTTATCATTTTTTGTCCATTGAAAAACAGCAGCACGGCATGGCGTACAATGATAAAAAAATGATTTCATCAAAGAACAGGAAAAAACAATCCGCTGGTATCGGGAGGAATTGAAAGCAAATTAAACTATTTTGAGCGCTATTCGTTACA
>CAZNCI010000420.1:0-3016 GCA_964571475.1 uncultured Saprospiraceae bacterium
GATCAGGATAAAGTGGCAGGTATCATCAGTTCCATGGATTTTGTGGAGATTGCCGCAAGGGAGTAAGGGCGGCAAAAAAAAAGCCCATCGTTTTCACGACGGGCTTTCTTTTTGCAATTATGAAGTAAGTATTATACCCGCTTCACATCAACTGCGTTTAAACCTTTTCTTCCCTCCTCGACTTCATAGCTCACTGTATCTCCTTCTCTTATATCGTCAACTAATCCATTTGCATGGACAAAAACGTCTTTTCCTCCGTCATTTGGTGTAATGAATCCATAACCTTTTGATTCATTGAAAAATTTTACTGTACCTTCGTTCATTATAAAAAATTAAAAATTATTAAAGCACGAAGATAAGTCTAAAAAAGTTACCAAACCTATTTATCATACATTTTTTATTGAAAATCACTAAATTAGGCGATAAAACCGCTGTTTTAGCAACATTATTTCTCTCAACCCTCTTTATAGGGCACCAAATCTAATAAATATTGTGCTGCTTTTAGTCGTGCCTCTGTCTTTCGGTTCGCTTTTAGAATGATCCAAGGATGGAGTTCCGTATTCGTTTTTTCAAACATACGCTCCTTATATTTGGTGTATTCATCCCAAAGTTCTTGTGCTTTTTCATCCACAGGGGACATCTTCCATCTTTTGAGTGGACTTTTTTTGATTTCATCAAAACGCTTGGCTTGTTCCTCCTTGCTAATTGAAAAATAAAACTTAATCAATATCAATCCCGATTCACAAATCATCCGTTCAAAGTCATTGATTTGCCCCATAAATATCTCATATTCTTCCTGAGTACAAAACCCATTGACTGGCTCCACGACTGCGCGATTATACCAACTTCGATCGAAGAAAACCATCTCTCCCGGCTTGGGTAATTCGTTTACATATCGCTGAAAATACCATTGTCCCTTTTCTTCAGAAGTCGGTTTGGGTAGCGCTCTGACTCTAAAGTGCCTTGGGTTCAAATGAGCAATTATCCGACGAATAGCGCCCCCTTTTCCGGCGGCATCCCTTCCTTCAAATAAAACAACAACCCGTTTGCCATTTTCAATCACCCACGTTTGGAGTTTAATGAGTTCTTCCTGAAGTTTCACCAATTCCAGTTCATAATTCGTATTTCGGAGTATCTTCTCTAAATTTATTTTCTTATCAGCAAATAATTGTTTTTTTCCTATTTTGCTATTGATTATTTCTATATCTTTTTTTGTCAAATTCATGGTGTTGATTTTAAACCATTTTTAAATTAATTCGGGCGTGCCCTCACGCAAGGTAATAATCCCAACAACCGCTATACGTCAATCTGCTTCACATTTCGATAATACCTTAATACTACATTGGGGTCAGGGAAGAGGGAAGTGCCCGCATTTTCCTTACCCGGATACTCAAATCGGGACAAAACATGGCGCATACTCTCCAGTCTGGCCGTTTTTTTATCATTGGTTTTGATAATCATCCAGGGGCTGAAGTTATTGTGGGTATAAGCAAACATCTGCTCTTTGTATTTGGTGTATTTATCCCATAATTTTTGCCCCTCCCGATCTACCGGACTAAACTTCCAGCGTTTCAGCGGACTCGCCAAACGAGCATTAAATCGTTTGATCTGTTCCTCTTTGCTAATTGAAAACCAAAATTTAATCACCTTTACTCCATCTTCATACAACATGTGCTCAAACTCCGGCACCTGTACCATGAATTGGTCGTACTGTGCCTGATTGCAAAATCCCATGACGGGCTCAACTACCGCTCTATTGTACCAGCTTCGGTCGAAAAACACGATTTCACCCGGATTCGGAAGCTCTTTGATATACCTTCTGAAGTACCATTGCCCCCGCTCTACATCCGTTGGTTTGTTTAGAGCAACCACGCGCATACTCCTGGGATTAAGGTGCTCTGTAAAGCGTTTAATAGCGCCCCCTTTTCCTGCAGCATCCCTTCCTTCAAAGATAATCGCTACCCGCAATTTTTGATCCATTATCCATTGTTGCAAATTCACCATTTCGGCCTGGAGCTTTCTCAATGTTGATTCATATCGAATATTTTTGATCTGTTTTTCAATATTCATATTTTTACTGCGAGCGATATTGATTAAGTCTTCCCGCTTTTTTACATTCTGTAAATCTTCAATTGTGTACATAAACAATGTTTTATAACATAGCCGACAATAGGCTATGTATAGTCAATTTTTGGCAAAAAAGTTCGATATAAATTATTAGTAGGCATATGCGCCCCTAAAAAGAGGTGGGAAGTTACACCTTTCATTTGAAATGAACAACAATTCGCAGCAAAAAAATGTTAGCATTCCAAATCTCATTCATCTTGTCAGTCATCAATATAGTTTTATGAAAAAATATCGTTTCACCCTCTTGATAAGCAGTCTATTCTTTTTGACATTCACCGCCTGCAATAATGCCCCCATTGGTGAAAAAGTCGTAGCGAAAGATGCTGTTGTTCCCACAAAAACAGCAATCACGAAATATTTATCTTTACCGCTCAATGTCAATAGCTGTATCATTAACTGGCAGGGCACAAAAAAAATAGGCGGCGGTCATAAGGGGATTATCTTTATTAAAGATGGCGTTGCCCTCATCAAAGAGGGAAAACTGGTCGGGGGAAAAATCACAATCAATATGAACTCCCTGATCGACTCCGACCTAAGCGCCCCGGAGGATAAAGCAGAATTAGAGGAGCATCTCAAAAGTGACGATTTTTTTGATGTAGCCAATTATCCTGCTGCCACCTTTGAAATCACCAAGGTGATGGAGGATACCGCCGCAGGGGAAGGTTTTATCAAAATCACCGGTAATCTCACCATCAAAGGCATTGCCAAAAGTATAGAAATTCCGGCAAGAGCAGGCATGAGAGAAGGACAATTTGCCCTCAAAACATCACCATTTACCATCAATCGAACAGATTGGGGTATCAAATTCCACTCCGGATTAATGGGCACCCCCAAAGATATGATTATCAATGATAATATCGGGCTTCAAATCGTACTAGCTGCGGAAATG
>CAZNCI010000421.1:0-3014 GCA_964571475.1 uncultured Saprospiraceae bacterium
AACAACCTAAGGTTACTTTGTTTAATTATTCCGGTAAAAGTATAAATATCCATTGGCTTAATAATACACAAATAGATGTAAGCCAACTACCTGCCGGAATATATTATATCAATATCGAATTGGAAAATAGAAATATATCTGAAAAAATTGTTGTCACAAGGTAAGGCATTTTACACGGCGTCCACCATTCATTCTAAAGAGGATACTCACCTCATATCCGGCAATGGGTTGGGTTGTTATTTTGGAGTTTACTTCCGTATTATCTACCTGTTTATTTTTCACTTCAACGGAGGCAGGCTTCAATGCCAGCAGGGGTAAGATTGCCAGCAAAATCAAGATGATGTGAACAAGGGTCGTGATAATTCTAGCTTTGTTTAATGACACATTATTGGAATTTGAAATTTTTACTGACATCACAATTAGATTAATAAAAGTAAGATAATAACATCCTTCCCCTATTAAACGCCTAATGAGCTGTCTCGTCACCTTATTCACCATTCATAAGGCCGTTTTTAACAGTTCCTAACTGTTTTTAATACTTTTTAACTTTTGAGCATAAAAAAACCGCATTTGATAAAGTCAAATGCGGTTTTCCGTACAATACTAAAAATTGCTGCCCTATTTAGTGCACTTTAAATTTATAGGTCACAATTCCACACTGTTTATCCATACTAGATGGCTTAAATTTAAACATCTTAGCATTTCTAACAGCGGCAGAGTGCAATCCGGCATCCTGAATAGTTGTGCCACTTTGTGTAACAGAGGCCGAAATAACCTTTCCGCTTGCATTGACACAGATTCGAACCACAACAGTACCCGCTTTATTTGACTTTTCAGTAAGCCGTGGTACCGTCCCTGAGCGACCTCTGGCTCCCAGTCCCCCTCCAACTTTACCATGACCTGAGCCTAATTTACTCAAGCCATCAGGGCTGCCATCTGGCCTACCACTCGTTCCGGGTTTTCCATCTGTTCCTCCCCCTTTTCCATTTTTATTATTTTTGATACCAAAGTCCATGCTATTAGCGGCATCCTGCTCTCTTTTTCGCTTGGCAGCCGCAGCAGCTTTTTTTCGTGCGGCTTCGGCAGCAGCTGCATCAGCTTTTTGTTTCTCCTCCCTTGCCTTTTTCTCTTTGGCCTTTTTTATGGCAATCTCTTTAGAGTTATCACTCGTAACGACATTTTTCTTTTTAGGTTTTGTTTTTTCCTTTTTGGGTTTTGTTTTCTCCTTGGGCTTCTTTGTTTCTTCAACAGGCGGTGCGACATCCTCTTCTACCGTTTCCGTAGGTGGTGGTGTTGCATCAGATTTAGACGAATTGTCAGGTCCCTGCCCAAAGTCCCCTCCAAGCCTTACTAAGACTCCTTCCCGCTCCGGCGGAGGATTTTGATAAGACATGATAGGCAAAACCAATATTAAGCACAATATTAGAAAAGCAACTCCACTTTTTATTTTTGCCTTCTGACGGTCTTCCCGTTCGATAGCTGTTAATTCCTCTTCCATAGTAATTTTATTTTAAAAGTATCGAATTATTCTCCCTCTCCAGCGAGAATAGCATTAATATTATATCGAATGGCAATATCCATGACCGCTACGACATCTTCCGTTTTTGCCTTTCGATCCGGTGCTAAAATCATATCCTTTCCGCTAATTCTGGACATTCTCCTTTCTAAAGCATTCGCAGAAGAATATTTCTTTGAATTAAAATAAAAATTCCCCTTACCTGTCACTCGTACTTCCGGTGTAGTCGAAGGCGCGTTGGTACTGGCAGAGTGGCTATTACCCGGCAATTTCATATTAATGGCATTCGGCGAAATCGCATTAGAAGTCAACATGAAAAATATTAACAACAAAAAGATAATATCTGTCAGTGAAGACATATTAAATTCAGCCGAAACTTTTGAATTCTTTTTTAAGCCCATAAATTATTGTTTTGGCTGTGTAGCAATCAAGGCGTCCGCTTTGTACTTTGCGGCAATCTTCATCACCTTCATTACCTGATTAAATTGAGTTCCAGTCTCTGCAACAATCGTTACCAGAACCTCTTTGGGATTTTTGGCACGTGCTGCTAAAATTTTATCCTTTAAAGGAATTTCCAATCTGGCAAAAGTCGTCTCTACCCGATCTACCTCCAATGTTCCGTCTTTTTCAATAGATACAATTACCGAAACAGGAGCAACCGTTTTGATTTCTGATTTTGGCAAATCAAAGGCTTTGACATTGGTCGTATTTGATGTTAACATGAAAAATATCAGCAACAAAAAGATAATATCCGTCAATGAAGACATACTAAACTCAGCACTTACTTTTGATCTTTTCTTTAAAGCCATAATTTAAGCAGTTGGTTCTTGTAATAAATCCATAAATTCAACGGTATTTCGCTCCATTTGATAAACGGCCTTATCCACTTTTGCGACCAAAATATTATACCCAACAAAGGCGACAATACCGACCAATAAGCCAAATGCGGTCGTCAATAACGCCTGATAAATACCTCCCGCTAATTTGTCTGGTGTAATCCCCCCTTCCGCATGCGACATATTATAAAAGGCAGCAATCATACCGGTCACCGTACCAAAAAAACCAATCATCGGTGCTGCACCGGCGATATTGGCCAATCCGGATAAATTCTTTTCAAGTTTAAAAATTTCCAGATTACCGACATTCTCAATAGCGGCATCAATATCTCGCAGTGGTTTTCCAATTCGTTGCAAGCCTTTCTCTACCATTCTTGCTACTGGGGAATCCGTTGACTGGCAAAGTGCTTTTGCACCCTGAATATTACCGGACTGAACATTGGCACGGATATTATTCATAAACCCCTGATCAATTTGACCGGCACGAGTGATGGTTGCGTATCGTTCAAAGAAAATATAAAACCCAAGAACCGCCAACACCAATAATATTGCAACGATACCAATCCCCAAAGGGCCACTACTGATAATTGTACTTAACAATCCCTCAGAAACCTTTTCAGGTTGTACCTCGTCCAATTTTACATTTTGAAAAAGAAAAAGAA
>CAZNCI010000422.1:0-2999 GCA_964571475.1 uncultured Saprospiraceae bacterium
GCGCCTCGATCCTAAAGGAAGCCCTGCGCGCGTTGGGTATGTTTTTATTTAAATTTAAAATAAAAAAGGCTAAATTATAAATTTAAAAGTAGGCAGCGGCTGTCGAAGGACGAACGGGGGCTTTGAAACCTATCATTTTACATTTTTATTTTGATTTACATTTTAATTTTAATTTAAATTTTGATTCTAATTTTGATTTTCATTTTGATTTCAAATCCTTCCATTGCCAAAGATAATAGGAGGCGAGGCTTCGGTAAGGGCGCCAGGATGCTGCGATTTGTTCCATTTTTTTCAGGATAACTTTTTTGTCGCCTTCCAATTCATAAAGTCGGATCATTGCCTGTTGAATCCCCAGGTCATTTAATGGAAATACGTCTTCTCTTCCGAGGGTAAACATCAACAACATTTGCACCGTCCATTTTCCTACCCCTTTTATTTGCGTAAGCAAATCAATGATATGTCCATCATCGAAGGTGTCCCAATCGGTATCGAAAAGATTTTCTTCAATAAAAAATGCTGCTACATTTTGAATGTATCCTGCCTTTTGTTTGGATAAGCCTACGGAGCGCAACTCCTCCGTACTCATGCCCAAAATTTGTGTTGCATCAGGATATTCATCCGGGAATAACAACATAAATCGCCCATGAATCGTCGTAGCGGCCTTTGTTGATAATTGCTGAAAGACGATTGACCGGATTAATTGAGCATATACATCTCGATAAGTATCCGACCAGGAGAGGGTTGTGGTCTCAATGATGCTTTTTAATTTTTGGTCTTTGTACAAATGTTTAAGTTGTTCTTCGTGTTCAATCATAATTTTTCATTCTAAACTTCATCTCAAAATCGTCACATCTCCGTATTTCAATACTTCTACTCCATCTATAAACTCAAGGACGATCATATAGACAAAGACGCCACTTTGCGCCGGAAGCCCATTGTAGATCCCATCCCATCCTAAGGATGCCTGATTGACATCAATATCCAATGCCTGATGCACCAAGTTTCCCCACCGGTCAAAGATAGACATTTTTTTTATTCGGACGTTGTCTCTGTTACTTTGCACGTAAAAAAAGTCATTGATACCATCATCATTGGGGCTAAATACATTGGGGATATAAACAGCTCTGTTTTTCTGAACACGCACCAATACCTCATCTGAATAAACACAATTATCAACCAGCATACTCAAGGTATAAACAACTGTATTTAAAGGACTGGCAATAGGAGAAAGACAGTCAGTACAAGACAAACTATTGCCAAGAGGGTCAACCCATTCAAAAACAGGCTCCTCCTCACCAGCCCAGTAATTAGCCACCAAATTAACCCTGTCTCCCAACTCAATAGTAGCGTCCTCCTCAATAATATCCACAAAATAATGAAGTGCCGTAATGTGATATTGAATGTTTTTTTGCTCACAGCCCACAAAGACCGTCACACTATAATCGCCTTCTTCGGTAATAAGCTTCACTGCGTTTTCATCGCCATTTTTCCATAAATATGTCGCACCGGGTTCGCTTACATCAAGCCGCAAAGTATCGTCTCCACAAAGTCGGTATTCTTCCTCAAAATAAGTATAATTAATATCAATATTTACACTAAAATCCGCCACTATTTCCTCGCAGCCAGAAGAAATCGTAACGGAATAATCCCCTGCAGAATCAAATATATGAGTAGCATCTTCCGTACCATCACTCCATAAATAATCAACACCCAAGATACCCGCATTAACATTGACTTCTTCTCCAGGGCAGATATGATACTCCTCCATGATGGAAGAAGCCTCAAGTGGCACAATCGTAATAGGCGTACTATCCAGTGCAATATAGGTCGCTGGATTATCAGAAACCGTCTCCTCACCCAATGAAGTAGGCAAACCACTCAAAACTGCCTGATTTTGATAAACACCATTCAGGTCTTCCCCTATTTCTACCAAAACGTCAATGGTGTAACTTCCGCTAGGTACATCTAACCCATTAATACTCAAAAATCGACCATTCGTCACCGGTGTTCCACCAAGTGGATTGCTCAAAATTTCAAGCACTGTAAAACCCTCAGGCATTATGTCTTTTAATTGCAAATTCTCCTGTATCTGCCCCGTTGCATTATTAATCGTAAAGGAGTAAACGACCTGCGTACAGGGGAAGGTTTCCTGCACAGAAACTGTTTTTTTTAATGCAACCGTATAAGGACAGGAACAGCCATCCTCTCCTCCTGAATTAGGACCATTTGCAACAGCAGTCATAATCCCTGTATTTTTATCAATAGCGACCAGCGTACTGCTGCCACTTATTCGACCATAACCAAATAAATTGCCCGAAACGTCAAAAAATAAAGCCCCCAATTGATTCACCTGAGACTGAATAGGATAACTACTGGTAATCGTCCCATTGTCAATATTAATCTTCACCAATCTCCCCGTTCCTGTACTAAAACCATATAATTGCCCGGATTGGGGATCAAAAGCGATATCATAAATACTCGTAAATAAATTAGAAACGATCAAAGACGTCACTTGAAAATCAGGATCATTTAAATCCACTTTTGCAATCACAGCTTCCTGATCCAAATAGTCCTTTTGACCAATTAACACTAAATAATTCCCATCCGGTGTCACATCCCCGGCATAATAATAGTGCCCGTCATTAATCATGCCTGTTGGGATACCTAAATCAATAGCAACACCATCCGATCCTACTCGATATAAATTAAAAAATGGAGGCGTTGGATTGATGCCATAAATAAAATTATCTGTGCGCCGATATCCCATTGCATTAACAGTCGCTCCTAAAGAAGAAGCCACTTCATTAAAGAAGGTATTTCCTGTCAAAGGGTCGATCTCCACCAAAAACAAACCAGAAGAGGAGGTCGTTGTACTTGATAAACTCAAAAAATATTGCCCCTGACAAACAAATGGTGTTTGGCCTAATAGTGCTTTCGATACAGCTATTAACCCAATCAAAATGATGATTAGTTTAGTTTTCATAAATTATATCTTTAGT
>CAZNCI010000423.1:0-2958 GCA_964571475.1 uncultured Saprospiraceae bacterium
TCTTTTAGAATGGAAGCTTCTGAGCGACTGGCAATAAATTTTCCCTGATGCGCGGAGATGGTGCAGAAGCTACAACCGCCGAAACATCCTCGATGGGTATTAATCGAAAACTTAATCATTTCCCATGCCGGAATGGGACCCCGTTTATTATATTTAGGGTGAGGCGCACGTTTATAATCCAGATCAAAGGAGAAGTCAATCTCATTTTCCGACATGGCCGGGTAGGGGGGGTTGATAACGAGGGTTTTGCCTTTTGCTTTTTGAATGATCCTTCGAGCATAGGATTTATTGGATTCCTGTTCAACAATTTTGAAGTTGGCAGCAAATGCTTTTTTATCAGCCAGACAGGTTTCGTGACTCGCAATTTCGATATTTTTCCAGTTTTTATTTTTGGGGATGCCCTTTTCTTCATCGGTGGTGAATGCGATTTGTGGGACGGAGTGAAGGGAGGAGAATGGCACTCCTTTATCTAGCAGCTTGAGCACTTCCCGAATGGCATTTTCAGCCATTCCGTACAATAATAAATCGGCCCCACTTTCCACCAAAATACTAGGAAATAACCGATCCGCCCAATAATCATAATGAGAAACCCGCCTTAAAGAAGCCTCAATACCTCCGATAATGACGGGTACATCAGGATATAGTTCTTTTAGGATTTTGGTATAGACTGTCGTTGCGTAATCTGGTCGAAAACCCGATTTGCCCCCAGGTGTATAACCATCCGAAGAGCGTTTTCTCTTATTGGCCGTATAGTGGTTAATCATAGAATCCATATTCCCCGAAGTGACGCCGAAGAACAACCGGGGGCGACCCATTTTTTTGAAATCACGCCAGTCATCCTGCCAGTTAGGCTGAGGAACAATCGCCACCTTGAATCCGGCAGATTCAATAATTCTGCCAATAACGGCAGCGCCAAAGGAGGGGTGGTCAATATAGGCATCACCACTTATCAGTACGACATCTAACTCCTGCCATCCCCTTTCTTTTACCTCCTTCCAAGTGATTGGAAGCCATTTACCTTGATTTGAAACCTGATTCATTTGGCAAAGGTAGTGTTTTTTGCGCTATATTGGGTTGTATCATCCGTTTGACTATGATTTTGGAAGGTGCAGGGGCTTTGGAATGATTATAGCTCTACCTCCACGACATTCTCCAATAAATCATCAAAAGATTCCCCTTTTCTAATGAGATGCGCCTTTCCTTTGTGTATCAGTACCTCGGCAGGGCGCGTCCTGGAGTTATAGTTGGAAGCCATAGAAAAACAATAGGCTCCGGCATTGCGAAAAGCAAGAATATTGCCTTCCCTTATCTCATCCATCCGGCGATTGACACCAAAGGTATCCGTCTCGCAAATATAACCAACGATATTGTAAATCCTCTTTTTAGCATCTGGATTTGAAATATTCAAAATATCATGATAAGCATCATACAACATGGGGCGGATGAGGTGGTTCAATCCGGAGTTTACCCCGGCAAAAGTAGAAGCCGTTGTTTGTTTTACTACATTGGTTTCCACCAAAAAGGTGCCAGCTTCACTCACCAGATATTTGCCCGGTTCAAACATCAGGGTTAATGGTCGCCCATAATTTTTAACAAATTCATTGAAGCGTACCGATAATTGCTGTCCTAAAGATTCAATATCCGTACAAATATCACCCTCTTTATATGCTACTTTAAATCCACTGCCAAAATCAATAAAATCCACACTTGGGAAATGGTTGGCAATATCAAATAAGATTTCAGCTCCCTTTAGAAAAACATCGGCATCGTATATGTCACTCCCCGTGTGCATGTGGATACCTTCAATACGCACCCCCAGACTCTCCACCAGCCGATAAACATGCGGCATCTGATGAAAAGAAATGCCAAATTTAGAATCAACATGCCCTACGGAAATCTTGTGGTTGCCGCCTGCCATAATATGAGGGTTTACCCGAATACAAAGCGGCAAATCCGGGTACTTTTGCCCCAGTTGTTCTAATAAGGTAATGCTGTCGATTGTGATTTTGACCCCCAGCTTTATGGCGTCTTCCATCTCCTTTAAACCAATGCAGCTAGGCGTGAAAATAATATCCTTCGGAGCAAAACCAGCCAATAGCCCTAATTTTACCTCATTGATCGAAACGGTATCCAGACCTGTTCCCCAGCTTCGAAATAATTTCAATATTGCGGGGTTGCTTAGCGCTTTACAGGCATAATTAATCTTCAATTTTGGAACGGAAAAAGCATCCCTGAGTCGATCTAATTGCCGTTTCATAATGGCTGATTCATAGATATATAAGGGATAACCATAATTCTTACCTACCTCAAGTGGGTCAAGCCCTCCATTACACTGATATTTTCCGTTAATTAGTTCCATATTTCTAAATTTTCACATTGAAAGCGCAAGAAACAAAAATTATTTAGTTTGGAACAAATTTTCAAATCATAAATACTGAATGTAAAAGAAAAATGTAAAAACCTGCCTAGCCTGAAGAACGTCGGCTAGTCAAAATAATGTAAAACTTTAAATGTAAAACAGTGGGTTTCAAAGAATCCGATTGTCCTTCGGTAGCTCCTCCTACTTTTATATTGATAGTTAAGCATTTTACATAAAAAATGAAAATGGGCGGTTGCTATCAGTAGTGAATAGCGAAGGCGCAAATCATTATTGGGCAAATGCATTTGATGAAATAGCCAACTTGAAAATTTTGAATCCAAATGTCAAATATTAGATTTCATTCTCGTATCCGCAGCTTAACCTTGAAAAAAATCAAAAAAGACTTATATTGCATCCAATATGAAATTTCTCACTAATGAAAATAATTAACTTTTCCCTTCTAGGTATTTTATTGCTTGTGTTTAATCCATTTCTTCATGCCCAAAATGAAGTAATATCCCTCTGCGGCACAGAGAGTGTGGATGAAACATCACTCGAAAAAGGATATGAAAAATATATCCAGCAACAGGAAAAAACAC
>CAZNCI010000424.1:0-2955 GCA_964571475.1 uncultured Saprospiraceae bacterium
AGGCGAAAAAGAGCAAGTTTAATATGTGTGTTATTTAGTTCTTGAGACACTAGCAATTAGACCAGGCTTCCAATAACCGTTTCATTGCCACGGACGGCGTCGCCAATTTGAACATTAATAATAGCATCAAGTGGTAAGTATAGGTCAACCCTTGATCCAAATTTGATAAAACCGAGGTCTGTTCCCTGTAATACCTGATCATCTACTTTAGCGTAGGTGACAATCCTTCTTGCCATGGCACCGGCTATTTGTCGGAGCAGGATGGGCTTGATGCCATTATTGATGACGATGGTGGAGCATTCATTTTCGGTGGAGGACTTAGGATGCCAGGCGACAAAGTGTTTGCCGGGATGATATTTGACGTACTCGATAATGCCGTTGGTAGGGTAGCGGTTAACGTGTACATTAAGCGGTGACATAAAGATGGAAACCTGAATCCTTTCGTCCTTGAAATATTCTTTTTCTATGGTTTTCTCAATGACAACTATTTCCCCGTCAGCGGGGGCAAGAATGGGGTTGTTACTGGGGTTACTAACGGGTCTTTTGGGATTTCTGAAAAAGGAAAAAGTGAATAGGATAGCGATAAATCCCGCAATTGCAAATAACCAGAATAAACCCGGAAGTAGATAAGTTAACCCAAAATATAGTGCTGTCACGGTCAGTATGGTGATTGCAATAACCTTGGGTCCCTCTTTATGAATCATACGTGTTTTTTATTTTTTGTGGGCGCAAAGGTACAAAACTATATATGGTTTTAAAATTTGGGTGCATAAAAGTCAGGGAAATAGAGTAAATGAAACTTTGATTTCAATTCCCCCAAGGCGGTCATTATGACACTACTCAATTTTTCTGTGTGAGATTTCGCCAAAAGAAGCATTTTGGGTGTTGATGACTTTTCGGAGTGGACTCAAAATCAAATGCTAAGTCCCCGCCTTAAAAGGCGGGGCAAAAAGGCGGGGCAAAAGCGGGGCAATTGAAGGGCATCTTATTGAAGCAAAATGGCTGTTGGGGTGATTTTTGTGCCGATCACTTTTTTTTGTAAGATATTGTTCTTATCATGCACCTTGAAAATAGTCGTTGATTCCTGGCTCATTCCTTCGCCACTAAAGGACGAAGACAACTTAGAAGTGTATAAAATTGAATAAATGGATGAAAAAATAAAGGTAAAAAGAGCCCCTAAACGGGGGATTTATAATCGGGAAGAAATAGACGAAATACTCGACCGAAATAATATCTGTCATTTGGGTTTTGTTCATGAGGGTTTTCCGGTAGTGATTCCCACTGTTTATGGGCGCTCCGGGGATTGTATTTATATACATGGTTCTACTGCGAGCAGGATGATGAAAAATTTGGCACAGGGATTTGAATGTTGTGCAACGGTGACCAAAGTGAATGACCTGGTGTTGGCAAAGTCGGCTTTTCATCACTCGATGAATTACGAATCGGTTGTTATCTTCGGTAAGGCAGTGCCCGTGGAAGGGGAGGGCGAAAAGGTAGAGGCGCTGAAGGTGATTACCAATCATATTATTCGGGGTAGATGGGATGAAGTAAGAGCTCCGAATAAAAAAGAATTAAAAGGAACTGCCGTATTGAAATTGTCTTTAGAGCAGGCTTCTGCCAAAAGGAGGACAGGGATGCCCATTGATGATAAGGCGGATGAAAAATTACCAATATGGTCGGGACTATTGCCGGTTAATCAGGGATATGGGACAGCCATTTCTGTTGATCCTGCACAGGAAGTATCCGCTTCTGTTACACGACTGTCGGTGTGCTCATAAATCTCGTGACAGGGGTAGTAGTGGTATCGGTATCCACACTTTTAGGCGTGGGTGTCATCCCAATAAAGGGCGAAACCAAGAAAAAATAGTAGCCAGAAATTTTGGCATAACCTATATGTAGTTAAATCGAAAAGGGGAAAATTGGGGCTATGTGGAAATTGATGAGTGAGCGGAGGTGAGTTGTATTTGGTTAGGGAACGAATAAATTTAAAGCATGTTATTAAACTTAGAACAACTTAGGAAGGATTATGCACTAAGTGCACTGGAATTGAACGATACGGCTGCTAATCCGTATGAGCAATTTGCGGCATGGATGCAGTCTGCCTTGAAGGAAAAGCTGCCCGAGCCTGCTGCAATGACACTCGCGACCGTTGATGCAAATGGGCAGCCTAATGCAAGAATGGTGTTGCTGAAAGGCATGAAGCTGAACGAAGGATTTATCTTTTATACCAATTATCGAAGCCAAAAAGGACAGGAACTGGATGCCAACCCCAAGGCGGCATTGGTCTTTTACTGGGAGGCAATGCAGCGCCAAATCAGAATACAGGGGCATGTGCAGAAGATAAGCCGGGAGGACTCTACCGCCTATTTTCAAAGTCGCCCCAAAGGAAGCCAGATTGGTGCAATGGCATCCCCCCAAAGCCAGGTCCTGCAAAATCGCCAAGAACTGGAAAAAGAAGTACTTAGGCTAAATGAAAAGTATAAATCATTAGATAAACTCCCCCGCCCTGAAAACTGGGGCGGATATATTTTAATCCCCGATTACTTTGAATTTTGGCAGGGGCGCAGTAGCCGTTTGCACGATCGGATTCGGTATCGGCTGGAAGAAGGAAAGTGGGAGCGGGAGCGGTTGGCACCGTGAGCGGCATTACCCTCATACCGTTTCATTATAGCGCCAGAAGCGCGGCATCATGGTAAACCCCATGGCCAAAATCAAGACCTAATTGCCACTTTTAACTACTCGTAGCGGCGACTTCAGTCGCCGTCCGAGTATCAGCACGAAGTGTGCAGATATAAAAAAGAAACACTGGCAGCCCAGGGAACCAGCCACCAAGCAGCCAAAAAACCATAACCCCAGCACCATTCCAGCCCCAGGTATTTTTTTTGCCGGCATTTTTTTTGCCGTCGGTTTTTTACCGTCGGTTTCAACCGACATCGTAGCGGCGATCCCTGCCTC
>CAZNCI010000425.1:0-2928 GCA_964571475.1 uncultured Saprospiraceae bacterium
GAAAATAAGGGCAAAAGAAACAGTTAAGAATGGATAGTTATTTTTAACTCATTCCTTAAGGCAATTTCGCCGCCCTGTTCTTCATCCAGTGATCGACTAAAACCAAGGCTGCCATCGCTTCGACAATGGGAACTGCCCTGGGCACCACACAGGGATCGTGCCGCCCTTTTCCGGCAATGGTGGTTGCGTTGCCGTATTTATCTACTGATTCCTGTGCGGGTATAATCGTAGCAACCGGTTTGAATGCAGCACGGAAATAAATAGGCATTCCATTGGAAATACCTCCCTGTATGCCTCCTGAAAAATTTGTTTTTGTTTTTATTTTTCCATGGTCGTTATAGAAGGTATCATTGTGTTCTGAACCACGCATTTCGACCCCTGCGAAGCCAGATCCATATTCAAAACCTTTGCAGGCATTAATGCTTAATATGGCTTTGCCCAAATCGGCATGCAACCGATCAAAAACGGGCTCGCCCAAGCCGCTGGGGCAGTTTTCAATAACACAGGTAACCACTCCGCCAATGGTATCTCCTTCCTTCTTGACAGCTTTGATGAGGGTTTCCATTTCTTTGGCGAAAGCCATATTGGCACAACGGACGGGATTTTTTTCTATGACGCCAAAATCGACTTGCTCCGAAGGGTAGGGGAGTTGAATAGAACCAACCTGGCTAACGAAAGCTTTTATTGTAACACCGAATTGAGCCAGTATTAATTTGGCGATAGCGCCGGCGGCCACTCGGGCGGCAGTTTCACGTGCAGAGGAGCGACCACCACCCCGGTAATCTCTATGTCCATATTTGGCATCATAAGTGAAATCGGCATGAGAGGGTCGGTATTTATCCGCAATATGGGAATAATCCTTGGAACGGGCATCTGCATTATAGATAATGAGCGAAATGGGAGTCCCTGTCGTTTTTCCTTCAAAAATACCGGATTGTATATGTACAATATCGGACTCTTTCCGCTGTGTAACAATGCTGGACTGCCCGGGTTTTCGTCTGTCTAGCTCAGATTGAATAAACGAATTATCTATTTCCAAACCCGCCGGACAGCCATCTATGATAACGCCAATGGCCTTACCGTGAGACTCACCAAAAGTTGTAATTTTAAATAAACTGCCAAAAGTATTACCTGCCATAACTTATAGATTCTAAGGGCAAAGATAGAGCTTTGGATAACAAAAAAGTCTAAATCTTTTGTCAAATGGGTAATTAATGAGATATTGTGCGTTTAAAATGATTGAGAAACATCCATTTTTCTCATAAATCTAACTGGAGGACACTATTTAATCGCCTCTTAACTTTAACTTATATAATTTATTATGAAGAAACATCTACTGTCGTTATTGGTCTTGTTATTGCCTGTTCTTACCTTCGCTCAGGAGGCCTCTGATAAAATGGGGATTGATGAAAAAATTGATCAGGCATTTGGAAATGCAACAGGCTGGTTTGTCAATTTGGTTTTTTATCAAATCCCTTTTAGTGAAAATATAAAAGTCTATTGGGTTTTATTTCCATTGATCATTGGTGCGACCTATTTTACTTTTTATTTTAAATTAATCAATTTTAGTGGTTTTTTTACTTCCATAAAGATTGTAAGTGGTAAGTACGACGAAATAGAAAACAGACCTGACCATAAGGTGGAGGTTTCTGACAGCGTTTATACGGATGATGGGGATAACCCCGATACTATAAGGGTAGAAGGGCATTCAGGAGAAGTATCCCACTTTCAGGCTTTGACTGCCGCTTTATCAGCAACAGTAGGACTGGGTAATATTGCAGGAGTGGCCATCGCTTTGACGATTGGTGGGGCAGGTGCGACCTTTTGGATGATTATAGCCGGTTTTCTGGGGATGGCTTCCAAATTTGTCGAGTGTACACTTGGTGTAAAATACCGTGATATTGAAAAAGATGGAACCGTTTATGGGGGACCAATGTATTATTTGAGAAAAGGGCTGAAGATCAATAATATGGAAGGGCTGGGTAAAGTTTTGGCTGTATTGTTTGCCGTATTCTGTATCGGAGGTTCTTTTGGTGGCGGAAATATGTTTCAGGCCAATCAGGCTTTCAAATTATTGGAAAATATCACAGGAGGTGACGCCTCCTTCCTGCATGATCGCGGCTGGTTGTTTGGATTGGTTATGGCGGTTTTGGTCGGGATTGTCATCATTGGTGGAATCAAGAAGATTGCCAGTGTAACGGATAAAATCGTTCCCTTTATGGTAGTGATTTACGTAGCAGCATCAATTTTTATTTTGATTGCAAAATTTGATATGATTGGTGATGCTTTCGGACAAATCATCAATGGCGCATTTACGGGCGCAGGAATTGCAGGAGGCGTTATTGGTGTATTGGTGCAGGGATTCAAGCGGGCGGCTTTCTCCAATGAAGCCGGTATAGGCTCTGCATCTATTGCACACTCTGCCGTACGGACAAATTACCCTGCTTCAGAGGGTATGGTGGCTTTATTAGAGCCTTTTATTGATACCGTAGTCGTTTGTACCATGACAGCTCTTGTTTTGATTATTACGGGCTTTGTGAATCCTGAAAATGCGGGCATGAATGATGCGCAGGCTATCTTAATGACCTCCTCTGCATTTGGGTCGGTCATCTCTTGGTTTCCTTATGTATTGACACTCGCTGTGATTCTATTCGCTTTCAGTACGATGATTTCCTGGTCGTACTATGGCTTTCAGGCGTGGTCTTATCTTTTCGGCAGGAGCAAAAAGAATGAATACACTTATAAAATTTTATTTTGTATTTTTGTCATTATTGGATCTTCCGCAAGTCTTGGCTCGGTGATCGGTTTTTCAGATGCGATGATCTTTGCGATGATGGTTCCCAATATGATAGGATTGGTTATTTTAGCGCCTAAGGTAAAGGAAGAATTGAGTAAGTATTTAGCAGCTATTAAAGAGGCGAAATAAAT
>CAZNCI010000426.1:0-2909 GCA_964571475.1 uncultured Saprospiraceae bacterium
TCCCAAATTAAATGACATTATTCGGGATTTAGATATTATAGCCTATAAAGGCCCCGATTTTGTGGAGGAACAATTAGGGCATGTCAGGTTTAAAATTGGTCCTAAATCATTTTTCCAAACCAATACCACTCAGGCCAAAATTCTTTATGATAAGGTCGTTGAATTTGCCGACCTTCAAGGGACAGAAAACGTCTATGATTTATATACGGGCATCGGAAGTATTGGGCTTTACATCGCTCATAAATGCAAGCAAGTAGTCGGTATCGAAGAAGTAGAAGCAGCCATTGAAGATGCTGAGGTCAACGCAAAATTAAACAATATTACCAACGCTGTTTTTTATGCTGGAGATGTGAAGGATATTCTCACCCCCGAATTTGCTCAAAAGCACGGCAAACCCGATGTCTTAATCACCGACCCACCGCGAGTAGGTATGCACCAACAAGTCGTCGATATGTTATTAGCGTTGGAAGCGCCAAAGATTGTTTATGTGAGCTGTAATCCAGCAACTCAGGCAAGAGACCTTAATTTGCTCTCCGATAAGTATCGAGTTGTGAAAGTACAACCAGTTGATATGTTTCCGCATACCCACCATATTGAAAGTATTTCTTTATTGGTTTTGAAAAACTAAGGCTTGAAAACAATCCGAAACATTGGCATACTCGCACACGTTGATGCCGGTAAAACGACCATCACCGAGAATTTCTTATTCCTGAGTGGTGCGACCCGTCAACGCGGTAGTGTGGACACCGGTTCTGCCATTACCGATCATCTGGAGGTAGAACGCCAGCGGGGCATTTCTGTTCGCTCCGCCTGTGTTTCCTTTGAATGGCAACATCATCTTGTCAATTTATTGGACACCCCCGGTCACATAGATTTTTCGGCTGAAGTAGAACGGGTGCTGAGGGTATTGGATGGAGCGATTGTCGTTTTATCGGCAGTCGAAGGCGTACAGGCACATACGGTCACCATTGTGGAAACGCTCTTGGAGATGAAAATCCCTTTTGTTTTTTTTATTAATAAAATTGATCGGGAAGGCGCCGATTTTGAAGGTGTTTTGCAGGATATAAAAAAAGATTTAAAAGTCGTACCTATTCCTCTTTTTGCCCCTTTAAATGAAGGGAGTAAAGAAGCTGGTATCTTTTCTTACTGGGAAACAGACCTGCCCCCTCATTTTCAGAGCTTACACCATCAAATTACAGAATCTATCATTGAATTGGACGACCAATTAATGTTGGATTATTTGGATGAAAATCCAATATCAAAGGCAGACCTTTGGAAAAGTGCTGAACAAAATATTCATCAACAAAAACTGATTCCTCTTATAGCCGGAGCTGCGAAGAATGAAATTGGCATGGGGGAATTACTGGATGCCGTTATTAAATATCTGCCGGCTGCAAAACGGGAAGAAAGTCGCCCTTTATCCGCCTTGGTCTATAAGGTAGAACACGATAAATTATATGGGCGATTGGCACATATCAGGGTATTTGAAGGCATTATTCATGCCAAAGAAATCGTGTCCTTTCCCATTCAAAAGAAAGAAAAAAAAATTGGGCTCACCAAAAAAATATCCTTGAACAAACTGGAAGATGTCAATGGCATTAAAGCCGGAGAAATAGGACTAATAACGGGCGTGAGCGATATTTATGCCGGTGATATTTTGGGTAACCCAAGTCCAATCCCCCCCGAAAAAAATCTCCAACAACCCGTCATGACCGTTCAGGTAGTTCCCGATAAGATGTCCGATTATAATGCACTTAGTCAGGCATTGCAGATATTGGATAGTGAAGACCCCTCTCTATCCTTAAAATGGTATAAAGACGAATACGAATTCCATATCCAGATAATGGGTCCTATTCAAACCGAAATACTAAAGGATCAGTTAGCAAAGAGATTCAATGTACAGGCAACTTTCCAAGATCCTGTCGTTATTTATAAGGAAAGACCCCTGAAAAAAGCGGAAGGTTACGTCCGTTACTGGATGCCCAAACCCTGCTGGGCAATTATGACCTTCCTCATCGAACCGGGAGAAATTGGCTCAGGCGTCGTTTATACTTCTAAAGTCAGACAAAGTGACATTCACCTCAAATACCAAAATGAAGTCAAACGCACCATTCCAAGAGCTCTCAAACAGGGTATTAAAGGCTGGGAAGTCACCGATATAAAAATCACCCTCATCTCCGGAGAAGATCACGTTATGCACAGTAAACCGGGTGATTTTGTATTAGCAACACCCATGGGTATTATGAGAGGGCTGGAGGCTGCCGGCACCGAATTACTAGAACCCATTCTGGCTTTTACCATTAAAGCTCCCGAAGAATATCTAGGCAAAATAGCCAGCGACCTTACCAGAATGCGCGCCCATTTTGCTAATCCCGCCTTTGAGCAGGGCATTTTTACGCTACATGGTACTGTGCCTGCTGCGACATCATTGGATTATAGCATTAAATTGAGCTCCGTTACCTCCGGTAGAGGTCGTATCCATCTCAAAATGCACGGTTATGCTCCCTGTCCCAAAGGCGAAGGTGTCGCTCGTGAATACAAAGGGGTGAACCCGTTGGATGAATCCAAATGGATTTTGCATCAGCGTGGAGCGTATAAAGCGGAGGAGCGGGAGCGGTGATAGGGTTTCTTAAAAGTCCGGTGTCAAGAGCTTTTATCATCTTTGCTCAGGCTTTTTTTGCCCCGCCTTTTTTTTGCCCCGCCTTTTAAGGCGGGGACTTGAAATCGGAAGTTTAATTGTTTTTGGCGTAATTTTTGCATTTTTCTGCAAAAAATATAACAAAATGAAATACACCTGTCGCATTGATTCAATATTTCATATAGCGTCAATTTTGATGCGTTTGTGCTAGTGGGATTCGATCGTTTTTATCCCTGAAAAGGGACGATTTTTCCCAGCTATAAATTTACGA
>CAZNCI010000427.1:0-2904 GCA_964571475.1 uncultured Saprospiraceae bacterium
CCTTGCGCGCGTTGGGTTGCATTATTTTGACCTATAAGGATGTCGTCAGGCCAGGTAAGTTTTCATTTTCATTCTAATTTTAATTCTAATTTTCATTCTAATTTTGATTCACATTTTCATTCTTAGTATTCTTTTACTAATAAGCCATTTTTCATTCTTGGTTCAAACCAGGTGGATTTGGGCGGTAGCGTGAGGTGGGCGTCTGCGATATGGAGGAATTTTTCCATACGAATCGGGTAGAGACAAATACCAATCATTGAGGGAGTTCTTCTTATTTTTTTCTCAAAAGAAGATAGGCTTTTGATGCCTTCGTGGTATTCGACGACGGTATTGTTTTGGATGTCTTTGACGTGGATGATTTCCTGTAGTATATATTGGTTGAACAATTGCACATCGGTAGAATGATGGATGTCTTTTTTTTCTTTTAAAAAGGTTTTTTTCCATTGAAGAGAAAACCATTCTTTTCCGATGAGCAGGGTTAATTCTCCTTTTTTTGTTGGTTTTCTGGCTTTTGATAGGGGAGTGATGGTACAGATGCGGCTTAGGTCTGCCATCAATCTTGGGAGAGATACGAGGTCTTTGGTGTTAATAATCCGGTTGAAATCGTAAATGTCTAACTCGGAAGTAGAAAAAAAAGCGGTCAATACACGGCTAAAGTGTGGTTTATCTCCGGCTTTGTCGATTTGCTCTGCGAGGGTTTTGTTGGCAGCTATACGGTGATGTCCATCGGCAATATAACATTGTGTGACGTTTTCTTTGAAGGTTGCCTGTAGTTCTTTGATTGCTTTGGTGTCACTAATGCGCCAAAAGAAATGGTGTTGTTTTTCTTTTTCAAACCAGATATCAAAGCAGGGCGTTGCATTGGTGATATTGGTTTCCATCCAATGGTCGATTTCCGGAACATTGGGGTAGGTCAGTAGGATAGGTTTGACGGCCGCCTGTCTTTTTAGTAGTAATTGGATTTGCATTTGCCTTTTGGGTGCGAGGGTTTTTTCGTGTTTCTTTATTTTCTTTTGAATGTAATCTTCGATGGTTGTGGCAAGTATTAGTCCGGTGAATACCCGACCGGAATCTGTTTTTATACGATAAATGTAAATGGATTCTTCTTTGCTTTTTTGAAAAAAACCACTTTGTTCGAACTCTGGGAAGTCTTCTTTGACCCGTGCAAAAAAAGCATCAGGGGAACTAATGATATTGAGATTGGGGACGGCAGCTTTTATTGGAAATATATTCATCTATTATCTTTGCTTAATTCGGCGGCAAGATAGATAAAAAAAGGGAAAAGTGCTATGCTAAAAGCATGCACTTTTCCGAAAATAAAACTAAACCCCAGTTATATCTTGAATCTAAATGAATAGATAATAAAACTCTAAATTGATGAGCCAAAGTTAAACACTTAGATTTTAAATTGCAAGTATTTGATAAAAAAAATGGCTCGTTGCATTTATATATACACCAAAACGGAGATGGTGAAAACTTATTGTATAATGGGGGAGAATTATTTTTTAATCATTTGTGAAATCGCTCCTTCTTTTAAGGCATAAGGGGAAATGAGAATTTTTTCGATGCCTGCCTGCTGAGAGATAATATCCGTCAGTAGTAGCGCTCCAACGATCATTTTTGCTCTTGAGTTGGGGATGTTGGGTGAAAGAAGCCTTTGTTGGTGGGTGGTTTTTATTATTTCTTTCAATAGCTGGTGAAATGTTGTAATAGCTACAGGGGAGTGGTAATGACATTCCAATATTTGATTGAGTATTTCAAATGTTCCCGCGGCTCCTATGAGTGATTTTAGGGGAAGGCAGGGGTGGTTTTTTTGGAAGAAAAGGCTTGTGTTATGGATGATAAATGCCCGAATATTTTCAATTTCTTCTCTGGTGACTGGATCTGAATGAATGAAGTTATTAAATAGTACTGCGATGCCGATTGGAAAGCTTTGGGCAGCGATAATTCCTTTATTGTCGGCAAGGATGAGCTCTACACTGCCTCCTCCAATATCCATGATAAGGACAGGCGCTTCGATCGTAATCGCCTGTTGAACCCCTTGGTATATCAATTTGGCCTCTTGTTCTCCATCTACCAACTCTATGGTGATCCCCGTAGCATTTTTTGCTGCAGCAATAAATTCCAGTCCATTGGAGGCTGTTCGCAGCGCTGCAGTACCAATGGCCCGGTAATTATTTACTTTGTAGGTGTATAATTTTTGGCTAAAATGATTTAAAGCTTTGATTCCACGTTTGAAGGCGGAGGAACATATTTTATCAATACACTCTTCTGCCAGGCTTACAAGGATTCGTTCTCTGTAAACCTGCCTGAAACTTTGATCTGCCGATACTTTAACGATGATGAGATGAAAGGTATTCGTCCCCAAATCAATTACAGCAAGGTGTTTGTCCAAGGTTAATTTTCTTTTTGTTTCTGAATAGCTTTTTGTATCTTGGCCTGCTCCTTTGTCATCTGGGTACGTACGTTTTTGAATACATTATTAAAGAAGTTGATACCGGCAGTTGTCATTTCATTGGCATATTTTTGTTTGCCATCTTCATAGAAGACATAATAGTGACATTCGTCTTGGAAGTACATATCTGCTTCCAATTCATTCCTGCCATCAACGACAAAAAACATTCGACCAATGGCGGGGCAGCCGGGGTTAATATCCGGAACTTCCGGGCTGATGGTATTAATCATGCCTCTGATATCCTGAAGTTTATTTTGGCTTAGGGAAAAGTCCAGATTATAAAAAATGACATCTACATTTGAGGCACTATCCCACAACATCGTCAAACGATCTGGCTGGATACTTGGGAATTTTTTTTCAAATTTACTCGCTGAAGGAGGTGTTTGTACCTGCTTTTTTGATTGACCTGAAGTTGTGTCCGATTGGCAACTAATCAGAAAAAAAGGAAG
>CAZNCI010000428.1:0-2875 GCA_964571475.1 uncultured Saprospiraceae bacterium
ATATATTTCATGGGGGGGAATTCAAGATGGTTGGTGTCAGGGGCATAGCCAAGGTAATTCCTACATGGTTTTTTAGCGATTTTATTGTAGGACTGGGGTCTGCTGAGCGCCTTGGACCGGGTTTCGTCAGCTGGTATTTGATATACAAAAGATTGTATTTTTGGCTGACAGGCCACTAGCATAAAAAGAGAAAGGAGTGGTATTAGTATTCTTGAAGCCATTGATCTATTTTGATAGGATAACTTTTGACGGGTGGGTTTTAGTATGCGATTTTTGTTTTTTTGATTTTTTGGGGTCATCCACGCCTTGGGGCGTGGTCGCGTCATCCGCTATTATCCCGCTTGGGCGTGATACCGCTACTACCGCTTGCCCGATCGGAGATTACACCCTTCAGTTTTAGGGTGGCAGCAGGTACTCCTTTCCATTGCTGGGGATGTGAGGTGTTTTATTCACATACCCCCGGTTGCGTGCCAATTCCCGACTCTTCTAATAATATTTTCAATCTCTTTTCATAGAAATCCAATAATAAATTGGTGATGTTTAATTCAATTTCAATGCGTCGGAATTGACCACCTTTTTCATCCTCGGGGTGTTCGTAGGCGCCAATCGTGATGGGAACAGACATGAAGTCCAGTTGTTTCTTGACCGTCCAGGCACGGGCGATACCCAATTCCATATTATTTTTGAGTGTATTGGTAATGGCTCTCGTTACCATTTCTTCTGCGCCATCCTCTGTATAGTGTGTAAAAGCGGTGCTATCAGGAATCTCCAGTGATTCTTTGTATCGGGCACCTCTGAAACGGTTGCCATCGGTATGTCCTTCGAGGTAGATAAAGAAATCTTCCTTACAGCGCATACCCGTTTCGCAATATTTTTGGAGGACTTCGGTATCCACCCAGGCGGCTATCTTTTTGTAATAATCGGGATCTCCCATTTTTGCTAAATCAATATCCTGACAAAGGAAGGCTGTGATGACGTATTTGATGCCGATATTACCAAGAGGTTCGTATTGGACGGTTGTTTCACAGGGGAGTTCCTCTCCATTTAAGTCGGCTCTCATGATTTCGGCAGATTGAGGTCCGAATCGTTCCCGTTCTTCATGGGTTTCTTTCCGGGCCTGTCGCACCAGTTCCATATATCTACACCACCAGATTTCCCTTCGCAGGCGTTGTATGCTACAGCTTAGTTCTTTATCGAAGGTCAGGCTGTGCAAACGGGTGAAATCGTCAATTTTATCCAGATTTGCCTGTCCGCTTTCACAGGTATTAAGGTGTCCTTTGATGGTCCATGATTTCACCTGAGCTATTTTATCACAATAAAAATCGGCTAAGTCAACTGCTCCGGTAAGGGTATCTTTATTTTGAATAAACTCCTTCCAATAGTTATTGAGTTTGGAAAGATCGGCTTCCGTATGGGCTAGCATCTTGCTAAGAACGGTTATTTTTTCCATTGTTGCATTCGACAAAGCAGGGTTAAATTCCTTCCTTAATTGGTCAATATCGTCTAATCGTTCTTGTCCTTTTTGGCAATGATTCACAATACCGTCTATGAGACAGGCTTGGATTTGAGCCTCCTTGTCGCAGTATTCAAAGCCAAAATTAATTTCTCCATTTAATTTATTTTCGGGCAAAAATGCCTTCCATGCTTTTTTCAGGGCGGTCAAATCCTGGTTGTTTTTATCGACTTCCGCTGCGAGCCACTTGATTTTGTCTGCGAGGTCTTTATCAATTGGGTGTGAATTTGTTTTTTGCAGGGCTTGTATTTTGGCATACATATCTGCTCCTTTACCACAAAGGTCGGAAGCGGCTTCGAGTATATAGATTTTCATAGAAGGAATGGAAAAACACGGTACGACGGGAAAAGGCTCCGTAAAACCATCTGATTTTCCTGTATTCAGGAAAGAAACCCATGCTTTACCCAATTTAGGTAATCCATTAAAGAGGTCTCGGTATATATCAACGTTTTTTTGTAAGCCGGGAACGTGTTCAATTTTCAAAGAGGTTTTGTCCACGAGCTTGAGTACCCTGTTTTCAAAGTCAAATTTTGCATTTTTAATATCGCCATTACAATAGTGAGCGGCACTTTTCATATAAAAAAACTTAGACAGGACTGCTTTGTCACAAATCTGGTCAGCGTATTCAATTTCTAAATCCGCCAGACTTACATCCCTGTTTTTTAAGAATTTTTTCCAGAGTTTATTGACTTCGCGGGCCGCTTTTATTTTGAAATTCAAATCATCAAATCTTTCTTCAAATCCTGGGATCGCGCTATATTCTTCTTTGCCAATATTTTCAATTTCCTTAACGAGATCCTGTGTAGCACGAGCATCTCCTGCGCAAAAATGTTTGGTTGCATACATCAACGCATATTTTGCATAATTAGCTGTTTGCCATTTAGGAGGTTTGGTTAATTCACTGAAGTTGGAAGTTTTATCCTGTTCAAGAAATTTTTCCCAAGTGGATTGGAAATTAATAATCTGTCCATTCGATGAAGCCATGAAAAGAAATAGACCTAAAGAGAGGCATGATAAATAACGAAAATACCGAGTCATAATAAAAGTTGGTGCTAAAATATGAAGTGATGAATGAAGTTACTCCAAATTTAATGATTTAATTGACCTTTTTAGTATAAATATGATGGATGGATTGATTTTTTTTGTACGTTCAAACTAATTTCAGAGCATCCTCTTCTATGCTGCTAATACGATAATTCGCCCTTACTCTTCTATCGGTTTAGCGTCTTCATTTCCTATTTGCCGGTGGCATTAAACAGCATTTTAAGGCGCTGGCAGCGCGGCATTATGGTAAACCGCATGGCACAAACCTGATTTTGGCATCATTTTTGCCAAAAAAGCAAAAATGATGCCAAAATCAAG
>CAZNCI010000429.1:0-2868 GCA_964571475.1 uncultured Saprospiraceae bacterium
AAAATTGTTTCCCTTTTACCGCATAAGTGTTCAATCGTAACCCTATATTAGCGTTCAAACGCTTCCCTAAGCTCATCTCGTCTTCCAAATACAAAGTGTGCTCAACGCCTTTTAAATTTTGATCTTTGCCAAATGTATTCTCGACCTTTGGTTTTCCTGCTTCTGTGTGAAGATAATTTGTGGTCCCCGGCTTGAAGGTGTGAAAAATACTACCCAGTCCAAATCTTAACTTATTGGCAGGTGTCATGAAATATTCAAAATCTATTTTTGCGCCTAAGTCGTATATGCCGGAAGCGAAGCTACCAAGGGAGTATTCAGATGCACCGTCGTAGGACGTGTCCGTAAAATATTTATAGCGAGTATAACTCAAAGTAGAATTACTAAACAATCGATGATTGTAGAGATGATTCCACCTCAGGGCGAATAGACTGTTTCCCCATCTAGAATGGCTCTTTGTTTTATACTTTTCTTTGTTTCGACTTCCTTTGGATGATGTAGCAAACACATCATTACCAAGGTAAATACTCAGGTATAATCTATCCTTATTTGATAAGTGATGATTGATTTTTGCATTAAAATCATAAAAATGATACCCAATGCCATTACCATCGAAAAGCAATTTGGTGACCGGCCTGGTAATCAAATCCAATAACATTCTCCGGAAAGAAATAATATAGGAAGTGGTATCTTTTTTGATAGGACCTTCCACTGATATTTTGGAGGCAATAATACCTAACATACCACTTCCGTGGAATTCATTGGCGTTGCCATCCTTCATGCGTATATCAACAATGGATGACAAGCGACTGCCATAATGTGCAGGAAAACCGCCTTTTATCAGCTTTACATTTTTGATGGCATCCGTATTAAAAGTCGAAACAAAGCCTCCCAGATGATTGACATAGTATAAAGGGACATCATCGAGCAGCATCAGGTTTTGGTCAGGACTTCCTCCTCTAACGAATAAATTACCCGATGCTTCAGAACCGGATTGTACACCAGGCATTAACTGTAACGCCTTGATGATATCCGACTCTCCTCCCAAAGATGGCAATAATTTAACGTCTTTGACAGGAACTCGAATGACACTCATTTCGGCTCGTTTTTCAATCGGTTTTTCTTTGTCACCGGTCACTACGATCTCTGATAAAGTACTACCTGATGATAAAAATATATTCCACACCTGGTCTTCTTTGGCAATAAACTCTTTGTTGACGGAGGAATACCCTACAAAAGAAACGACCAAATGTAGTACCGTATCTGTAGGAACTGTTAAACTGTAGAATCCGTAATTATTACTAACTGCCCACTGGCTGCTGTTTGTTTCAAAAATGGTAGCTCCAATTAAGTCTTCTCCCGTTTTTTTATCCCGGATATACCCGCTGATGCTACTTTTTTTCGACTGGGAATAAGCAGCAGAGCTCAAACAGAACAGCAGTGTTATTATCAAAATTCTCATTCTCATTTATTTACGATTTGAATTAGCTCCGAATAACCGGCAAATATCCCATAGCCATTATCAATATTACTGACCATTTCTATCGGAGCGCCCACTCCATCCCAAATATCCCCGCTTTGCCTTTCAATATGTAAGGTTAAAGACTTTTTGTATTCATAATATTCCTTCGTTACTGCCCGTAATATAATAATTAATCCATCGTAAGTGTCGTGACTTGAACCCCATCTGAAATTAACGGTCATTGCGTAATCTTCTCCCTTAAATAATGCATTACTAAAAACTAAAGATTCCGGATAATAGGCAAGTAGTTCTTCTTCTTTGAAGACCTGATCGTTTATCAAATCATAATAAGCTTCTAATAGTATGGAATCATTTTGAAAATTTACCGATTTGCCCAATAACTTCAATTCGTAAAAATTATCAGCATAGCTCGTATCTGAAATGATTACCTTCAATTGAGCAATAAACAATCCTTCCTCGTCGGTATAAACACTATCCTCTAATGAAATAAATTCCAATATTGGTGTATTGGGAATATAGCTGTCTGCTGATGCCAACTCTCCCTCTGTAGTTGTTACTTCGATGTGATAATTTTTATTCACCTCAGGATAGATGTGAGACCGGTATCTTTCTCCATCGTAATAAAAAGTATCAATTGATTGTCCCTCTGTAAATAATTCTACTTTGGCACTTTTAATAGGGGAAGGTCTTTTATCAAAAATAGAAAAACTTTTTCCGACCTCTAAAGAAAAAAGCGAATCTACCTGAAAAAAACAATTCACGACTGTTTTTGAATCATGCTGCGGCAAATCTATTTCTATGGTTTTAGTACAAGCGGATACCATGAATAATAAAAATGGTAAAATATGGGATAAATGACGGTTCATTTTGTTTTGTTTTTTGTAAGGAAAAATTATTTACACAAAAAACGGTTACTTATCTATCCTATTGTTTTGTTGTCAGGCATTAACACCGACAGATGCTAATGGGATTGAAGCTCGCAGCAATAATTATACACTTAGACTAATTGTAAGTTCAAATTAAATTCAGAGCCCCCCCCTCTATGCCGCTAATGCAACTATTCGCCCCCCCCTATCGGCGTTCTTCATTACTGGTTACCGGCGGCATTAAACAGCACCTTAAAGCGCTGGAAGCGCGGCATTATGGTAAATCGCATGGCGCAAACCTGATTTTGGCATCATTTTTGCAAAAAAAGCAAAAATGGTGCCAAAATAGAATGAAATTTAGATTTCAAGGTCCCCGCCTTAAAAGGCGGGGCAAAAAAGACGGGGCAAAAGTTTTTTTAGCTTTTTGGGGCTGGTTCCCTGGGCTGATAGTGTTTCTTTTTTATCTATTTATTGCCACCCCATCCGCTAGCGCGGTTCCTTCTCTTATGAGTGACCGATCCC
>CAZNCI010000430.1:0-2824 GCA_964571475.1 uncultured Saprospiraceae bacterium
CTGAATCCTGCCAACTGCCCACCGAAGCCTGCCTACATCCCATAAGATAACACCTTTTGCTCTACTCTTTCCCCCTCCCTCAAAAGATGTCACCTTATGCCCCAACTGCCCACTGCCCACTGAAGACTGAGTACTGCCAACTGCCAACTAAAGACTGCCCACTGCCCACTGAAGACTGAGTACTGCCAACTGCCAACTAAAGACTACCCACTGCCCACTAGAACATAGATTTTTTTCGCATAAGGGATAGGAGCAATTGTTTGAACTTCTTTTTTTTAAAAGAAGTGAGTGCGGATAGCCCGACCACGCTTTTCGCGTGGATATGCCCAAATTGTCCAAAAAATATTCATGATTTTTGGTTTATCCGGGGTTATGTTAAGAAAAGACTAATTCATCTAAATGGAGCAATTTAATTTCTAGAAACCCGTTTTAAAGCGCATAATAGATCATCATCTTTTTTAACAAAAACCGAAATTAATGGATAGATAGATACTTCACATAAGTATATCAACCATGTTTAATCTGAAAAAATTATTCCCGGCGTTTTTACTTTTAATGGTAACTTCCTTACTGATGGCTGCTGCCCCATACCTTTCTCGTGTGGAGTTTATTGCCAAGTATAAAAATGTTGCCATTAGGGAGATGGAGCGGGCTCATATACCGGCTAGTATCACACTTGGACAGGCGATATTGGAGTCGGATGGGGGGAATAGTGAGATGGCTCAAAAAGCCAATAGTCTTTTTGGGATAAAGTGTAGTAACTGGGATGGTCCTACCTATCATAAAATTGATGATGATAGAAATGTGGCAGGCGAACTCGTGGAATCCTGCTTTAGAAAGTATCCGTCTTTTGAGGAAAGTTTTATCGATCATTCTGATTTTTTGCATTCACCTAATAAACCCTGGTATCTCCCTTTATTTGAGTTGGAATTGACGGATTATATTGGGTGGGCTCATGGTTTGTTAGAGGCGGGCTATGCTTCTAACCCGGAGTATCCTCAATTATTGATTGGAATAATCGAAAAGTACCGATTGGCTCAATTTGACACGCAATCGACCTCAGCGGTTGTGGATATTTCTACACCGGAATCGAAGGAAGAAACGGTTGTCAGCCCGGAGATAAGTACGATTAACGGTGTTAAATACACCTCCGCCCTGACTGGTGAAACTGTATTTTCTGTAGCAGAACGAACGAATACAAGCACTCGTCAATTGATTAAATACAATGATGATATTCGATTTGCCAATCAAAAATTAGAGGCAGGGCAAATTGTATTCCTACATGCTAAGAAGTCAAATAATCGAAATACAGCCACGGGCTATCACCTCGTAAAAGAAGGAGATCGGATGGAAAGTATTGCTCAACAATATGGTATCCGTTTGTTCTGGTTGTACTTCAAGAATAAAATGGTAGAAGGTATGGAGCCGGCTGTTGGTACAAAAATTAAATTAGATGGTATTACGGTAACTAAAAGGCCTGCTCTGGCTGCATCCAGCCCAAAGTCCAACCGCAGGAAGCATAAATCCCAATTACATGGGGTTGTCGATTTTGAGGTGCCGGCAAAAGTAGAAGCCAAACAAAAGCCCCTGTCAAAGGCAAAGATTAAGCAGGATAACGAGGTGATTGATCAGGATTTTCCTAGTGATGAATTGGTAATAGGTGCTGGCAATCCACGTACCCATATTGTAGAAAAAGGCGAGACTTTATGGAGTATCTCCAAGACTTATAAAGTTGATGTTTCAAAACTAAAAGAGCTGAATGATTTATCTCATAATACCCTTAGTGTAGGTCAGGTGATTATTTTGGAATAAAGACAAAGCCGTCACCTTGTTTTTAGGAGGTGATGGCTTTATCTGTCGTTAAGAGATTGGGGAAAATTGGCTTGATTAGACAAAAAAAGACGGCGCTTAATATAGTAGTAATTTAGTTCTTAAGCTACTATTTTATACTCAATTACAAGCCCACCTGTAGTTTACAAATCGTAAACTATAGTTTCTTGATTTTATAATTTGTAAAAAAAATAAACTCACTCTCTCGAAAAATTTACGATTCGTGAAAAAATATATATCGAGTTTACCATTTTTGTCAAAATACTAAAATAAAATCCCCTATTTTTGAAGTATTAAAAGGCTTCAAAAGGAAAAGGAATTATGAAAAAACCGCTATTGCCAATACTTCTGTTGATTACTAAATTTTGGACTTCATTGTTATTCATTAGAGATCGGCATTGCTGCTCGACTATTCTATTACTAATGCTCACCTTATTGACTTCTCAATGCGAGAAATCAGTCCCCCCTCCAATATTAACGCCTATCACTAATATAGGAATAAATAATTTCAGTTGTGAAGTGGATGGGGATATTTTTGTAGCGTATGATGTTTATTTCATTTTTTCCCGAAGAAAAATAAGAATAAAATACTATCCCGATCATGGCATCCTGAACATTAGCGGCAACCAGATAGATAGCGAAGGCAATACCATACAATCTCTCTCCTTCTCAGTCAGAAACGTCTTCGGTGAGAAGACTTATCCCTTATATAGTGCAAGGCATTTCCCTACGTATTCAAGACTAGACACAAATAAAACGAACCAGTTGACCATTTTAAAATTTGACTTAAAAAGTCGAATTGTCTCAGGACTTTTTGAAATGAGTCTAATCGACAGCGATAGCTTAACCTACGACATTAGGTCCGGGCGGTTTGATGTGAAATTTTAAAAAATAAAATGTTTGTTATTTTTTTATTTACATTAAAATGTTTATATTTGTCCAATGAAAAAACAAAAGGAAAGCAGCACAAAACGTGCCGGAAATATTTATGACC
>CAZNCI010000431.1:0-2783 GCA_964571475.1 uncultured Saprospiraceae bacterium
GTGATATCTTTTGAGGGAGGGAAAAAGAGAAGAGCAAAAGGTATTATCTTATGGGCAGTGGGCAGTGGGCAGGCTACGTCTTTAGAGAGGGAGGGATACCGTTAGAATTAATTTTAAAATAAAAAAAATGGCGACACCAAAATCGGTTGCGTTTTACACCTTGGGCTGTAAGTTAAACTATGCAGAGACCTCTTCAATTGCTCGATTATTTGAAGATTATGGCTATCATATTTCCAAATTTGAAGAGGGGGCCAATATTTATGTAATTAATACTTGTTCGGTTACAGATTTTGCGGATAAAAAGTGTAAAAAAATTGTTCGGAAGGCACTTAGGTATAATGAGCAGGCGCTTATCATTGTTGTAGGGTGTTATGCTCAATTAAAACCGGAAGAAATTGCCAATATTCCCGGCGTAGATTTAGTGCTCGGAGCCGCCGAGAAATTTAGGATCCTTGAATACATCGACAATTTGGAAAAAGCCGGTGCAAAAGGATTGGTTCAGGCTGGAGATATTAAAACGGTCAACGAGTTTGTCAATGCTTTTTCGTTTGGAGACAGGACACGTTCCTTTTTGAAAATACAGGATGGTTGTGATTATAAATGTACTTTCTGTACAATCCCCAAAGCAAGGGGAAGCAGCCGTAGTGATACCATCGAAAATGTCGTTGCCAATGCTGAAAAGATTGCCGCTGCCGGAGTGAAAGAAATTGTTCTCACCGGGGTAAATATCGGAGATTTTGGGAATGGGACTGAAGTAATCGAAGGTCTTCGCCCCAAAAAGGAAGCATTATTTATTGACTTAATCCAGGCACTGGATGAGGTAGAGGGGATTGAGCGGTTTCGTATTTCATCTATCGAGCCCAACCTTTGTTCCAACGAAGTAATTGATTTTGTGGCAACATCAAAACGTTTTGCCCCTCATTTTCATATTCCACTTCAATCCGGTAATAATAAACAATTGGCTCTGATGCAAAGGCGATATAAACGCGAGCTTTACGCCCAGAGAATTGAAAAAATAAAGTCCGTCATTCCTCATGCCTGCATTGGTGTAGATGTTATTGTGGGTTTTCCCGGAGAAACGGATGAAGATTTTTTAGAGACTTATCGTTTTATCAATGAGTTGGATGTTTCTTATTTGCACGTATTTACTTATTCAGAGAGAGCGAATACACCTGCCATTTTAATGGACGGGGTCGTACCTATTGAAAAAAGGCGGGAACGGAATAAAATGCTAACTATTTTAAGCGAAAAGAAAAAACGGGCATTCTATGAGCAGCATTTAGGAGAACAACGAAAAGTGTTATTCGAAAAGCATAAAGAGGCAGATAAAATGACCGGCTTTACGGATAATTATATTAAAATAGAGACGGAAATGAGCCCCGCTTTGTTAAATCAGGTGGTCACTGTTAAGTTGGATTCATTTTCAAAAGAAGGTAACGTCCTGATAAGCCATTTAACCCCTCAATTGGTGGGTAATAACCCACTATAATATTTCATAGCAAATTCGATTATGTATCCAGATCTTTCCTATTTCTTTTACCACTTTTTTGGCATGGCTCCTGACGGGGCTCTATCTTTGTTCAAAACATTTGGACTGTTGTTGGTGATGGCTATTTTATCAGCAGCTTTTATTTTACAAAGAGAATTAAAACGAAAGGCGAAGGAGGGAAAGTTCTCTCCAACCCTCCGACAGGTCAATAAAAATGCCCCTCCAACCAATGGCGAAATTATCTCCAATTCGTTTTGGGGCTGGGCGCTGGGGTTCAAATTACCCTATATTTACCAGCATTTGGAAGCCGTTAAAATGGATCCTGCCAGTGCTATTTTTTCCTTACAGGGAAATTGGCTGTTTGGTATTCTTGGCGGATTGGCAATGGGTGGTTATTACTATTGGCTAAAGCTAAAAAAAGAGAAATTACCCGTTGAATTACAGCAGGAACAGGTCTATCCCCATGACTTAATTGGACAAATTACAGTCTTGGCAGCCATTTATGGTGTTGTTGGCGCTAAAATATTTGCATTACTGGAGGATATTCCTGCTTTTTTACGTGATCCTATTGGCACTTTCTTTTCGGGCAGTGGATTAGCTATTTATGGTGGACTAATTGTCGGTTTTATTGGAGTATCCCTTTATTTAAAAAAGAAAAATATTCCTGTCATTCACGTACTGGATGCAGTTGCTCCCGCTTTGATTTTAGCTTACGGGGTTGGCCGTTTTGGCTGTCATTTTGCAGGAGATGGCGATTGGGGAATTCCTCATCTAAGCCAAATCCCCAATTGGTGGATATTCCCGGATTGGCTATGGGCTTACGACTACCCCCACAATGTGATCAATGAAGGAGTGCCCATTGACGGTTGCACTGTTCGTTATTGCAGACACCTGCCAGAGGCTGTTTATCCCACGGCGATGTATGAGTCCATCATGGCTTTTTCTATATTTGGAATATTAATGGCTTTACGCAAAAAACTAACCGTTCCCGGTACCTTGTTTTTTGTCTATCTTATGTTTAATGGATTAGAAAGATTTACTATTGAAAAGATTAGGGTCAATATTAAATACGATTTTGCCGGTATTCAATACACACAAGCAGAATTTATCGCGGTTATCTTATTTTTTATCGGGCTAATTGGATTTTTTGTACTGAAGGCTCGTGCCAAAAAGACTAAGGAATGAGATATAAATAAATGTTCGTAAGTTCAAACTGGTTTCATATACTGCATATTTGTAGCCATCAAATGACTTGCTGAGACCATTCCTCCGAAACAAAAAAGCACCATCGGCG
>CAZNCI010000432.1:0-2775 GCA_964571475.1 uncultured Saprospiraceae bacterium
ATAACACCTTTTGCCCTTCTCCTTCCTCCCCTCAACAGATGTCACCTTATGCCTGCCCACTGAAGACTGAAGACTGCCAACTGAAGACTGAAGACTGAAGACTGAAGACTGAAGCCTGAAGCCTGAAAACTCCCCACCTTCCCTTAGTTCTGTAAAACACATCACAGATATTCACCCAGCCATCCCCTACTTTTGCACAAAAAAAAGATGAACCGTATAATAATATCTCTGTTTAGTTTGATGACCATTGCTACTCTTTCCTGTGAAAAAATTGACAAACTAACCCAATTCGACAAAGACTATACTTACGAGACGACCATTGGATCTGTCATTGGCATCGATCTTCCTTTTGATCTTCCCACACCCAGTATCCAAACAAATATTTCAGAAGAATTAGAACTCAATAACTCAAAGGTAGAGTTAATCGAGCAGGCATTGGTCAAAAAGCTAAAGGTAACCATTACCAACCCAGAGGATGGTGACTTCGACTTCCTAAATCAAATTGAAATATTCATAAATGCGGATGGTTTAACAAAAGAAAAAGTAGCCTTTAAATACGACATCCCAAATACGATCGGCAATGTATTGGACATGGAGTTAGTCCCTGATCTCGACCTTCAGGAATATATCAAAAAAGATAAATTCACCTTGGATATTACCATCAAAACCGATAAAATACTATTCCATGACACCGATATTAAGGTGGATGCGACTTTTGCTATTGATGCCAAAATACTAGGAATCTAAACAGCTTCCTCCTCCTTGAAAACTCGCAAAAAAATCGTATATTCGCCCCATAAAAACAAAATATATGCTCGAAATAGCTGGAATTATAATACTGGGAATATTAGCCCAATGGGTAGCGTGGCGCACAAAAGTACCTGCGATCCTACCCTTAATTCTTATCGGCTTATTCTTTGGTCCTATCTCCACTTTATTTACAGACGATCACAGTAAATGGATACAACCCATCTTCCAACAATCCAAAAACAGAGGTCTTTTTCCAGGCAATAGCCTGTTCAATTTCGTTTCGCTTGCCATCAGCATCATCTTATTTGAAGGCGGTCTGACACTCAAACTAAAGGAAATCGCCCATACCGGAAAAACCATCTCCAGAATCATCTCGTTGGGCGCTGCCATTACCTTTTTTGGAGGAGCAATTGGCGTACATTATATCATGAACCTCAGTTGGGAAATCAGCTTCCTCTTTGCCGGGTTAATTATCGTAACCGGCCCTACCGTCATTGCCCCAATATTAAGAAATGTGTCGCTCAATAAAAATGTGGCAACCGTACTAAAATGGGAGGGAATCCTCATCGACCCCATTGGTGCATTGGTGGCAGTTTTGGTCTATGATTTTATTATTTCCGGGGATGGAGATCATTTCACGCTCCATGCTATTTATGCCTTTTTGAGAATCCTTTTCATTGGGTTTAGTTTTGGTTTCACTGCTGCCCACCTACTCAATTTCATGATTAAAAAGCACCTCATCCCGCATTATTTGCTGAATGTTTTCATTTTGGCAGCAGTTTTGGGTGTCTTTGTTGCATCGGATTTATTTGAGCACGAATCAGGGCTTTTATCCGTCGTGGTAATGGGAATGGTACTTGGGAATATGGACATCAAGGAGCTAAAGTCCATCTTAGATTTCAAGGAATCCATCAGTGTTTTACTCATATCTATTCTTTTCATTCTGCTTTCCGCAAATATAGATATGGAACACCTCTCCTTATTATTGGACTATAAAGTTGCTCTTTTATTTCTATTTGTCATTTTCATCTTACGCCCGGTTAGCATATTTGCAAGCACCTATAATTCGGCACTTTCCATCAATGAAAAGCTATTCATTTCATGGGTCGGACCCAGGGGAATCGTCGCTGCCGGTATCGCTTCTCTCTTTGGTTTACAGCTCATTCAAAAAGGGACTACGAATGCGGAATATATCACCCCTTTAGTTTTTATGATTGTTGCCGGTACCGTATTTATCAATGCGACTACGGCGGGATGGGTCGCTCGATTATTAGGCGTAAAAATCATCCCCAAAGAACAAATATTGATCATCGGTGCCAATAAAGCCGCCAGAATCATTGCCAAAATACTCCGGCAGGAAGGCAAAGAAGTCACACTGATTGACCGTTCCACCCCGCTCATAGAAAGAGCACATAAAGAAGGGATAGAAGCTACCCAGGCGGACATTTATGCCGATGATTTCCTCGAACAATTCGCGCACACAAAAATCAGCTATGTGCTGGCACTCACTGGTAATACAACAATCAACCAATATGCAATTGACCTATTTGGTGGTATGATTAATAAGGAAAATGGGCTCCGGCTCATCTCTTCTGACGAGCTTAAAGGCGGCAAGGACGACCTCACTTCCAGCGGTTTATTCTCCTGTGAAAGTGACTACTTCAACCTCAGCGAAGTCGTCAGGGACAATCCAACTGTCCATCGGGTAAATATTCCTTCAAAGGAGTTTTTCATTGAACTTATCAACAATATCAATCTATCCCCAAAAACAATTCCCCTTTTCCTCAAACGCAAAGATCAACTTATTTTCATTCCGGCACTTTGCGATAATATAACCATAGAGAAAGGAGATACCCTCATCTATTTAGGTAAAAAAATAGACTTTGATTATGAAGAAATAAAACAACCACACCAAAATTGATTCCTTGATGATATGAAATAATAACGGGAGGAAGGGCTGATTTTGTCATGATTTTTGCAGAAAAAAAGCAAAAATCACGCCAAAATCAATTAAAGCTTCGATGC
>CAZNCI010000433.1:0-2743 GCA_964571475.1 uncultured Saprospiraceae bacterium
CTACTAAACCAATCCACCCCTTTCGAATAGGCATTTGCTATTTCCAGGGACTTAAGAACTAAATAACACACCGTCTTCGGCTGGATCTAAATGTGTGCCCCGCCTCTTTCTTTGTGCTGATGGGAAGGAAATGCGTTTAGCTAACGCTACTTTCACCGGGAATTGAATATTTACTGTTTTCATATATAATAAACATTTTTGAAATCACTATAAGAGTGATCTCTGATGACAAAATCTACAAAATAAAAGCATGTTTTTTGGGTGTTGACTATTCGGGATGACTCAATACTGCGATAAAGTTAAACAAAAAAAATGAATTATGCAAAAAAAACAAAATATAAAGGTATTTTTTGCCTGCCCACAAAGATGTCACCTTATACCAGTGTCTTAAAAACTAAATAACACACATATTAAACTTGCTCTTTTTCGCCTACTCTTCACCAATAAATGGGGCACTTATCTCGATAAACCTGTCGGGGGCTGCCAGGCGGGACACCACATTGGTTGGCTCGATTAGACAAAAAATAGACGTTATTTCATCAGCTTCATAATTGCTTCACCATCCAAATATTACATCCATAATGCCCTGATTCACCAAGGGAGTGGTTGATGTGCTTGAATCCTGCTTCTTCGTAGATGCTTACTGCTTTGTGAAATTCGGGGAGGCTTTCTAAGTATATTTTCTTAAAGCCCAATTTCTGGGCTGATTCAATACATTTATTAAAAATAGTTTTGCCGATGCCACGTCCACGTCCGGTTTTAGAGAGATACAGCTTTACTAGCTCAACATAACCGATTGGCAGTCCTTTAGTGGGATAAAGACCTCCACAACCGAGAATTTCTCCTGATTCTTCGGCAACCCAACACAAGGCATTTTGAGTGTTGAAGTATTGATAGAGGAAGTCGGTTGTATCATCTGAAAAGACAGTGCCTTCGTGGTGATCTGCCCCAAAATCAATGAAGGTTTGTTTGATTATTTTTGAGAGAAATGGATTGTCAGTAGGCTGAATGAGACGATACGTGATGTTGTGGTTTTGCATTTTTGTCTTAATTTTTTCGGGTTAATTTCGACAATTTTTTTATGATAACCAAATGTGAGGATCGGGGGAGGTTTTTTATTAGGAATACACATTTAGGCAGTGTTTTAGTAACTGCCTGTAGAGAAAGAAGCCCAAAGAGTTTCCCCTTTGAGCCTCCAAAAAACTGATACTGATATTATTTTTTTGCAATAGAGAATAATTCAAAGTCATTTGTTATGATTTCTGTTATATCTCTTGTTTGTCCTTTACTATCTTCATATTGTCGGTGAGTAAGTTTGCCACGAATAGCGACTTTTTGCCCCTTGTGTAATAATCGGTCCATGTTTTCTGCTGTTTTGCCCCAGGCAATAATGTTGTGCCATTCTGTTTTTTCTGTTTTTTCTCCTTCCTTATTGGTGAAATAATCGTGAGTGGCAAGTCTAAAGTGGACTTTGGTACCGGTATCGAATTTTTTGATTTCCGGATTATTTCCTAATTGACCGATGAGTAAAACTGAATTTTTAATCGTATTCATAATTGTTTGTTTTTACCCTGTATGGGTGTTTGTTATTAAATAATATATAATTAGTATTCGGTGGCTTTAGTGCCTAAATCATTAGAAGTACTCTGTTGAATTATCTTCGGTGCAAAGATGTGGGCATTGTCAGGCGATAGTCGTTTTTTAAACGTTTAATGACGTTTGTATCCGTTTGTAAACGTTTGTAAACGGATGTTGCGGTAGTTATAGCGGGGATGATTATAGCAAATCACTTTTATTTTAGGGTTGCTTTGAAACATATTGTTGTATGTATTTTTATTAAATTAAATTTTGTTTGTTTTATTTTTTTTATTATCTTTGCACAAATTCTATGTAATAAAATAAAAGCAAATGATAGCCAAAGATGTATTGTGGAAAGGAATTATCGAAGATCTTTTTGAGGAGTTTATGTGGTTTTTTTATCCAAAAAAATCAATGGAGATTGATTTTTCCAGAGGGTTTGAATTTCTGGATAAAGAGTTGGAAAAGATTCAATTTCAGAGTGATTCTAAACGACGCCGGATTGATAAATTAGTTAAGGTGTATTTAAAAAATGGCGATGTTGGTTGGATTTTAATCCACATTGAAGTGCAGGGCTATATTGATAAGGAATTCCCCTTTCGGATGTTTGTTTATTATTATCGACTTTTGGATAAGCATAATAAGCCAATTTCAGCTTTGGCAATTTATACGGATGCTAGCCCCAATTATCATCCGAAAAAATTTGAGAGTGCTCATTGGGGAACGGAAATCTCTTACTCTTTTAATACCTATAAGTTATTAGAAAAAGATGAGCAGGAATTTGAGCGTTTACCTCAAAATCCGTTTTCGATTGTAATGAAATCCGCTTGGATTGCGTTAAAGAAAGAGAAGAAATTCAGTTTATTGGAGATGAAGCTCAATCTGGCCCGGCAGTTGATAAATAAGGGATATGATAAGAATACAACCAAATTGGTTTTGAATTTTATTGCGAACTATGTTGATTTGACAGAACCAAAAGAAAAACGTATCTTTGAGGATAAAATTGAAGAATTAGTTAAACCAAGAAAAAGTATGGGAATATTAGAAGGTATTCGGGAAGAATTAAAACGACAGGCTATTGAAGAGGGGCTTGCCCAAGGGAGGGCGCAAGGAATTGAACAAGGAATTGAACAAGGAATTGAACAAGGAATTGAACAAGGAATTG
>CAZNCI010000434.1:0-1087 GCA_964571475.1 uncultured Saprospiraceae bacterium
ATTTTCTTTAAGTTTAGCATCATACCGAAGGGTCGCTAAGACCATATTATTACTCATTTCATGGAGTTGGATATCTTTAAGTTTGAAATACTCATACTGTGCTCCAATACGGGCAAAAACACCTTTGAGCACCGCATCCGGACCTATATAAGGATTACCGTCTGCCAGCGTATTGCCTTCCGCTTCGTTCCAGACCACATTCGCATCTAAAGCATCCAGTACCTTGGCAATATCACCGGAAGCAAAGTCATCGTAAACTTTTCGAATGATATTGACATTTTCTTTGGAGGAGGAGCTGTTTAATTGCTCTTCAGCCATCATATAGTCTAAAAAATCCTTTTCCTGAATAATGCTCGCTTTTCTCATTTTAGTTGCCAGGGTGAATTTATCGTCGTATTCCTGCTGCGCAATAATTATTTGTGCCGATAAAAAGATTACAAGAATGACAATAGCGTAAGACAAAAATATTTTGGTGTTTTTCATTGTGATAAATTTTAAGTGAAATTCAATACCCCAAAATTAAGGGCAATTGCCGGGATTATCCGGCTGAATTGTCCGAATGACAGGTTTTACTGTCCGAATAAAAAAAAATAGCGTCCGAATGGTAATAATGGTATAATATTATTACTTTTGTTGTATGGATAAATTTACTTTGCTGTTATTTTTTATATTGCCAAGTTTTAATTTATTTAGCCAGCAACAACAATTGGATAGCTTAAAATCCCAGCTTATAACAGAAAAAGAGGAAGCAGGAAAGTTGGAATTACTGAATCTTATGGTTGATGCCGCTTTTAAATTTGACATTAAGCTTGCCTTGGATTATGCCAGACAAGGCGTGGCATTTGCGGAGCAAACCAATGATGAAACCAACCTGCCTAAATTCTACGAAATGCAGGGACGAATGCACGCCAATCTTTTACAATTGGATTCCGCAAGACTTTTTTTCGATAAAGCGATGTCCGGTTATACCGCTATTGATAATAAGAAAGGACAGGCGACTACCCTCTTTAAAATTGCCTGGGTATATAAAAAAAAGGAGAAAATCGATAAAGCCATGGCTGCTGACTTGCAGGCTTTGCGCCTAATG
>CAZNCI010000434.1:1097-2714 GCA_964571475.1 uncultured Saprospiraceae bacterium
AATTTGGCTCTACAACTGGACGACCAAGAAGGTATCGCTAATGCAATTGGTAGGGTGTCAGAAGATTTGAGCCGGCAGGGAAGACAGAAAGAGGCCTTGGAGTACGCTCAGAGAGCAATTGACATTTGTCAGAAAAATGATTTTCAAGAAGAACTTTATTACGCTTTTTCTACAGCTGGCAATGCTTGTATTGCCGATGAAAATCCAGGTCAGGCACTCGAATATTACAATAAGGCCGTTGATTTAGCATACACCTTGAATTTGGGACCTATTAATTTGGCAGATATCATTAACAGTCGTGGTAATGCCCATAAACGGCTTGGGCATTACAAAGAAGCACGGGAAGATTATGAAGCCTGTTTGAAAAATGCTGAAAAAGCCAATTACAGAAATGCTACATCTGCCGTTGTCGGCAATCTGGGAGAAATAAATTTATTGATGGGTAATTACGCAGAGGCTTTACCCTATCAATTAAAAACAGTTGAGTTACAGCAAAGAAATAAGGATTTTAGCAATCTCGTCGAAAATTATCAGCATACCAGCACAATCTACGAGCATTTGGGGAATTTCAAATCTGCCCTTGAATACCAGCGAAAAGCCTTTGTTTTACGTGACAGTACGGCTTCTGTAAAAAGCGATGAGACCATCTCCGAACTTCGTACCCAATACGAAACGGAGAAAAAAGAGGCAATAATTACTTCCCAACAAGCGGTTATCACCCAACAAAAATTAATCAAATGGCTGGGTTTGGGCTTGGCCGCAGTTTTGGCTTTCTTAACGCTGAGCTTTTATCGAAACCTAAATATAAGAAAAAAAGCCAATAAATTGCTTTCCGCAAAAAATGCAGAAAATGAATTGCTACTCAAAGAAATTCATCATCGGGTCAAAAATAACCTGGAAGTCGTATCCAGTCTTCTATTATTACAATCTGCACAGGTGGACGATCCCAAAGTAAAAGATGCCATGCAGGAAGGGCAAAACAGGGTGCAGTCCATCGGCATTGTACATCAGAAATTATACCAGGGGGATAATCTGGCTGCTATTGAAATGAAAGACTATTTTCTCAATCTAAGTGAAAGTATCCTCGATACTTTTGGCGCAGAGCAACAGGTCGAAATAGAATGTGCTATGGAAAAACTAGAGGTGGATGTTGATACCGCCGTCCCCTTAGGGTTAATCGTCAATGAATTATTGACCAATACGCTAAAGTATGCTTTTCCGGATGAAAAAAAAGGATATGTGAAAATTAAACTGGAAAAACGAGATGAAAATATACTCCACCTTGAAGTTGCCGATAATGGTATCGGTAAGTCAGATTCCATTCCAACAAAAGGTACTGGTTTTGGGGGGCAATTAATCACTTTATTGACCCGTCAATTAAATGGTACTATGTGGGAAGAAGTGAAAAACGGAACCATTGTTTCTTTTAATTTCAAACTGGAAAAAGGAATCTAATAATGGATGGAATAAAAATATTAGTGGTCGAAGACGAAATGATTATCGGGGCTAAAATATCCCTTTATTTATCGGAATTGGGGTATGAAGTCATGGGTGTATTGCCTAGGGCAGAAGAGGCTTTATTACATTTTGAGCATCAGCCCCCTGATATTGTCTTAT
>CAZNCI010000435.1:0-2670 GCA_964571475.1 uncultured Saprospiraceae bacterium
TTTTTGCCCCGCCTTTTAAGGCGGGGACTTATGATTAAAGCTTCATTTGATTTTGGCGTAATTTTTGCAGTTTTCTGCAAAAATCATGACAAAATTGGTCCTTCCTACTGAGATTATTCAATTTTTTCAGCTGGAATTAATTTGGGGCGTGTTTGCCCGAAAAATAATTTTATAGGCTTAAAAATTCCTTTTTTCTTGTCATGAATAACGCATCCTGCTGTCCGACTGTTCTCTTTGTTGGCAGGAGATAAATCGGACGGGATGCTTTTTGACAACCGGGACCTATTCGGGTAGGGGTAGGAATGGAGCGACCAGAGGGAAGCTGTGCCGACGAAGGAGGCACGGAACCCATGGATGACCCGACCACGCCTTAGCGTGGTACCCGCCTAAATAATATTTGTATTGATTAATTTTACCTTATCTTTGTCCTGCATTTTAATGAATTAAAAATATGCTGACAGTAATCATCACGACTTATAATGAGGCTTTTCATATAGCTGACCTACTGGATAATATCCAATGGGCAGACGAAATTATCGTGGTAGATTCCTTTAGTGCAGATGATACGGTCGCTATCGCAAAAAGTAAGGGGGCGATTATCTATGAGCGAGCATACGAAGGGCCTGCTGATCAAAAAAACTGGGCAATTCAGCGAGCCTCGAATGAATGGATTTTGCTACTGGATGCTGATGAACGGGTGACACCGCATTTAAAAATGGAGGTTCTTGAATTGTTGAAGTCTCCTAAAAATGGGGTAGATGCTTACTGGATTTTTCGGCAAAATTACTTCCTTGGAAAAAAGATAAAATACAGTGGTTGGCAGGGCGATAAAGTGATTAGATTCTTTAAATCGAGCTGCCGATACGATGACAAACAGGTGCATGAGGAGATTGTTACTCAAGGTATTGGCATAGGTTTCCTGAAGGGGAAATTAGACCATTATACCTATCAAAATATGGATCAATTCCTTGATAAAATGCGGCGTTATGCCAAATGGTCGGCACAGGATCACGAGGCAAAAACGGGTCGCATCGGACTCTTCCATCTGTGGTTTAAACCAGCCTTCCGCTTCGTAAAGCACTATTTTTTGAAGGGGGGATTTCGAGATGGGAAAGCCGGATTTATCATTAGCATCGTAATGGCATGGGGCGTCTTTTTGAGGTATGTTTATATGAATGAAAATCGGAAGGGGAATGTGAAAAAGGATGATTGAGCGCTTTCGCACAACAGCGTAAAATAAAAAAAATGAAAAAAATAGAACATTTAGGAATAGCCGTCAGGGATTTAGAGAAAAGTAATGATTTGTACGCCAAATTGCTAGGCACAAAACACTATAAGGTGGAATCGGTCGATTCGGAAGGCGTCAATACGTCTTTTTTTAAAATAGGGCAATCAAAAATAGAATTATTGGAGGCATCGAAGCCGGATAGCCCTATCGCAAAATTTATAAAAAAACGCGGGGAGGGTATTCATCATATTGCCTTTGAAGTAGCGGATGTTGAGGCGGAAATGAAACGTTTGTCCGAAGCGGGCTTTCAATTATTAAACGAAAAGCCCAAGCGGGGTGCGGATAATAAACTGGTGTGTTTTGTGCATCCCAAAAGTGCGAATGGAGTGTTGATTGAACTGTGTCAGGAAATTACAAAATAATTTTGCTATGACTTTTCATTGGTATGAATATTTGATTGCAATTGTCGGCAGTATGATTGCAGGGGGGATTAATACCCTGGCGGGGAATGGCTCCACGATTACATTGACTATACTAATGGAAGTATTGGGACTGCCTGAGACGGTGGCAAATGCAACCAATCGGGTGGGGATTTTTACCCAGAATATGGCCTCTACCCTTTCTTATCATAAAAATGGAAAGTTAGATCTTGGTAAGAATAAATTATATATTTTATTGATTGTGACGGGGGCTATCATGGGCGTAATTGCGGCAGCTAAAATATCTAATGAGGGTTTTGCGCAGGTATTTCGTTATTTGATGGTGGTGATGTTATTGGTGGTATTGGTCAAGCCATCGAGGTGGTTGAAAGAAGCAAGACCGGAACGCCCTTTGCCTTTGTGGCTGAGTATTCCCTTGTTTTTGGCGTTGGGATTTTATGGCGGATTTGTACAGATGGGCTTTGGGATCTTTTTTTTGGCAGTGATGGTATTGGGCGCTAATTTTTCTTTTTTGGAGAGCAACGTATTAAAATCGGCGGTCATCTTGATTTATACCTTTATTGTCTTGGCAATATTTCACTATAAAGGTTTGATTAATTGGCAAATTGGTGCCCTTATGGCCGTAGGACAAACCACCGGGGGCTATTTGACGGCAGAATTTGCAGTGAAATACCCGGATTCCAATAAATGGGCGTATAGGGTATTGGTCTTTGTGATTGTAGTGGCTTTGCTGCGGTTGTTTGGTTTTTTTGATTTGTTCTGAGGAAGTGGTTTCAATGCGGGCTTAAGGTGACATCTTTCTTATGGGGTGTGAGTGGGCAGGCTTCAGGCTTCAGTTGGCAGTTGGCAGTCTTCAGGCTTCAGGCTTCAGTACTCAGTTGGCAGTCTTCAGTTGGCAGTTGGCAGGCATAAGGTGATATCTTTTGAGGGTGAGAAAAAGAGAAGAGCAAAAGGTATTATCTTATGAGGAGTGGGCGGTCTTCAGTTGGCAGTTGGCAGGCA
>CAZNCI010000436.1:0-2622 GCA_964571475.1 uncultured Saprospiraceae bacterium
ACAGGCTTTTTCCACGATATGATTGTATTCATCCTCCGTCATTTCACCGGCAATCTTCTGCCCCAATGCCTCAAAGGCAGATACAATATCCAACTTATGCCCCTCATGCTCTCCCGGAGCAATAGTACCGCCATAAACCACCAATCCCGGGCGATTCAGCCGCCCCAATGCCATCAAAGCACCGGGCATATTTTTATCACAACCGACCACAGCGACAAGGGCATCATACCATTGTGCAGAAGCAACGATCTCAATCGAATCGGCAATCACATCTCGGGAAGGAAGGGAAAAACGCATACCCGCCGTGCCCATTGAGATCCCATCACTCACCCCAATAGTATGAAAAATCAAAGGCACTAAATCCAAATGCCCCATCCCCTCTTTGATATTCATCGCCAAATCATTCAGGTGCATATTACACGGATTGCCTTCCCACCCTGTACTCACAATACCCACCTGAGGTTTTTTTAAATCATCCCGGCTCAAACCAATAGCGTGTAACATGGCTTGAGCTGCCGGTTGAGAAGGGTCTTGCGTAACGTGTTTGCTGTACTTATTTTTTTCCATTATTCCTTAAAATTAAAAAGAGCCATCCGATTGCGAATGGCTCCTTTGATATTTATTTTTATTTATACAATTCGTCCATCCATTATTTAGGTATAAATAATAATGCTAATAATGACGACGACGATATTGATCAATGTAATATTCATAATTTTGACAGCCAAGCTGCTTAAAAAAAGATTGTCTTTTAATTTTGTTAAAACAAATGTGGATATTTATTTGATTAATGTCAACTATTTGAGTCATTTTTTTATTTTTTTCTAACCACTTACTTATTTAGCCCCTAAATACTCGACTACCGCATCCCCCACTTCAGAACATTTCTTATTGCCACCCAAATCTTCCGTCCAAATCTCATTTACAATACAATAATCCACGGCTCTCTGGATGGCATCAGCCGCCTCCATTTGTCCAAAATCCCGCAACATCATCTCCACTGATAGAATAGTCGCAATAGGATTGGCAATATCCTTTCCGGCTGCCTGCGGATACGATCCATGTATCGGCTCGTACAAATACGCCCCCTCCCCCTTAGAAGATGATGGCAACAGCCCCAATGAGCCCACCAAAACACTCGCCTCATCCGAAATAATATCCCCAAATAGATTAGAGCATAATACCACGTCAAATTGAGATGGGTTCAAGACTATCTGCATCGCCGCATTATCGACAAATAGATAACTGATAGTCACTTCCGGATACAACTTCCCTATCTCTCCAACCACCTCTCGCCACAATCGCGAAGAATCCAAAACATTCGCTTTATCAATGAGACATAATTCTTTTTCCCGCTTCATCGCTTCTTCAAATGCCAGTCGGGCAATCCGCTCAATCTCATACCGGTGATAACTACATTCATCCACCGCATAATCTGCCGTTCTCGACTTTTTCCCAAAATAAATCCCCCCTGTTAATTCCCGGTAAATCACAAAGTCCGTCCCCTTCAATACTGGCTCTTTGATAACCGATAATTCTGCCAGGGATGGAAATAACCGAATGGGTCTAATATTAGCATATAAGCCCAATTCCTTTCTCATTTTCAGTAATCCCTGCTCCGGTCTCACCCTTAGTGTTGGATCATTATCGTATTTCGGATGACCAATTGCGCCAAGCAAAATAGCATCCGCTTCTTCACACATTTTTTGGGTTTCCGCTGGAAATGGCGCTCCCGTTTCATCTATCGCAATCGAACCAATCAAACCTTCTCTCATCTCAATGGATAAATCGAACTTCCGCATGACTGCCTCTAAAACTTTCACCCCCTGTGCTACCACTTCCGGTCCGATACCATCTCCGGGTAATACCACTATTTTATTTAATTCCTTCATCTTTTTTTTGTTTAATTAATTGCTCCTTTCCTTTGACACCTTTAACCCGCTTCGGATTAGTAAGCTGAACGGAGAGAAGATTGCTAATCCGAGGCGTGTTCAAAAGCAATAATTTTGTCCCGAATACTCAGCAGATAATCCACATCATCGTAACCATTCAACAGGCACACTTTTTTGTAGGGATCTATCTCAAAATATTTTGTCCATTTTTGTGAAGGAATAGAGATTGTTTGTGCGTCCACATCAATTTCAATTTCTACTGCTTTATCGGCTTCTATAAACTCAAATATTTCCTGCAAATCTTCCTCCGACACCTGAAGCGGCAATAGTCCGTTATTCAGCGCATTTCCCTTGAAAATATCCGCAAAAAAACTAGAAATCACCACTCGAAATCCATAATCATACAATGCCCAAGCTGCATGCTCCCGACTGGAACCACAACCAAAATTCCGGCCTGCGACCAGTATTTCCCCCGAATAAACACCTGTATTCAATACAAAATTATCCTTCGCTGCCCCATCCTTTTCATATCGCCAGTCTCGAAATAAATTATCCCCAAAACCAGCTCTGGTGACTGCCTTCAAAAATCTCGCTGGGATGATCTGATCCGTATCAATATCCTCAATTGGCAAAGGAATTGCCGTACTTTTTATTTTAATTAATGGCTCCATATATTTTTATTTTTTTTGGGCGTGCCCCTCCAGTCGTTCCTCCTTCCGGGTCGGGCTAT
>CAZNCI010000437.1:0-2573 GCA_964571475.1 uncultured Saprospiraceae bacterium
TAAAGTAACAGCGCAGACTCCCCTTTAGGGGTCGGGGGCAAGAAGAGCATTTCACGACACAAACAAAACATCATAAATGAATAAATATCAAAAAATAAGTATTGTTTTACTTTTGGCAATACTGTTTAGTTTTTCTTCCTTTGCTCAGACTATTACACCTGTGCAAAAGGAACAGGCATTGAGTGAATTGGTGAAACGGGGTATTTCTGAAGAAAGCTTTAGAGTAAAGATGGAAGCTCGTGGCATCGATATTGATAACCTGACACAGGAGCAATTGATTACACTTCAGCCGGTGATTGAAGAGGTGATTGCTGAAATTGAAGCCGAAACACCTGCGGAAGCACCGGCAGAGGGCGAGGCTTCGGAAGTGAAGCAAGCGGCTGATGAAGTCGCGCAGGATGTCGCGGAGGGTAGTACGGAAGAAGAAGCCGTATCTGAAAAATTAATTGAAGAAGTGACGCCTGATTTGCCGGAGGAGAAAATATACGGACAGGAAATTTTCAGAAATAAAAGCCTCCAATTATTTCGTACCACCAATGATGTTAAACCGCCGGATGCTTATATCTTGGATGCGGGGGATAAAATATCAGTTTCTATATGGGGAATCTCTCAGGGGGATTTTTCCTACGAAATATCCAGAGATGGTTATATCAAACCTTCGGGCTTGCCTAGGATTTTTCTGAAGGGCGTCCCTTATGGTAAAGCCAAAAAATTAATCCAAAAACGTTTTGCGCAGGCTTATGTTTTTCAACCGGAACAGTTCTCTGTTCGCATTCAAACGGCTCGGACGATTATTATCAATGTATTTGGGGAGGTTTTTAATTATGGGAGTTTTACTATCTCGGCAGTTAATACGGCTTTCAATGCTTTGGTCGCTGCTGGTGGTCCTACAGATATTGGTAGCTTGCGAAATATTCGGGTGATTCGTGGCGAAGAGACTAAAATATTAGATGTTTATGAATTTATGTTTGACCCGGCTGTTCAATATGATTTTTATCTGTCTAATAATGATTTGATTTATGTGCCGATTGCGGAGAAGGTGGTGACGGTTTCAGGTGCGGTTAAGCGACCCTTTAAATACGAACTGACTAAAGAGGAGGGCTTAGTGGAGCTAATGAAATTTGCCGGCGGATTGGCGGATAATGCCTATACCGAAAATATTCAAATCAAAAGAATACAGGATGATGAAGAAGTTTTGATTGATGTGAATTGGAAGGAACTGGTACGTAATAAAACTAATTTTCCCCTGTTTAGTGGGGATGTGATAACCGTTCGGGAAATCCCCGGTAAATTGGAAAATGTAGTCGCCATCAAAGGCGCTGTAGATTTTCCGGGTGCCTATGATATGATGCCGGATATGCGAATTAGCGATTTGCTGCAAAAAGGATCAATTGGGAAAGAGGCACGACTGGATGTGGCTTTTCTTTTGAGAAAAAAGTTGGATAATACACACCAATTAATAAAAGTCAACCTATTGGAGGTGCTGAAAAATCCCGATGCAACCGATAATATGATCCTGAAACCCGGGGACGAACTATCCGTTTATTCTTTGGAGGAATATGCGGATAAAGCGACCATTCAGGTAAGGGGGGCTGTTCGTCATCCGATTGAATACCCCTGGGATTCATCCAACGGAATCAAAATAGTAGATGCGATTACACTGGCGGGTGGACTGAAGGCTTCGGCAACTGATTTTGCTTATATCTATCGGACGGATTTGAGCAATCCTGCCAATCGTTCTTACCAGCGGATAAATATCAAAAATGCCATTGAAAATCCACTTTCGGAAGATAATGTGACCTTAGAAGCTTTTGACGAAGTGGAGGTATTATCCAATACTTATTTCGCCGATGTTTCCAATGTGTCTATCTCTGGTGCTGTTCGCAATCCTGGCGAATATAAATACGACGAAAGCCTGACCCTCAAAGATGTCCTCACTTTGGCCGGAGGTCTAAAAATGGAAGCTGCTTCCAATAAGGTAGAAATTTTTAGAGTAGAATTTAATGATAATAGCCCAAGTAGAACGATTGCCGCCACCCTCGAAATTGATAAGGATCTGAACCTATTATCCGGCGGTGAGTTTTTGCTCCAACCCTACGATCAGATTATTATACGCAAAGTACCCAAATTTGAATTTCAGCAGGTCGTGCATATAGATGGGCAGGTTGTTTATCCGGGACCTTATGCTCTAACCCAACCGAATATGCGCTTATTGGACGTTATCAATCAAGCGGGTGGGCTGACCTTAGACGCTTTCCCGGAAGGGGCTTATTTGAAAAGGAGTGAGGGCAATATGGGTATTTTGATTTTAAGACTGGATGAAGTTTTGGCTAATCCCGATTCTAAATTTAATTATATACTAAAAGCAGGTGATGTGATCAATATTCCAAAAACAAATGATGTCGTTGCCATTATGACTGCAGGTACCAATGCCCGTGATTTATATAAAGGAGAGGTTGTTAATAACGGGAAAATTAATGTACCTTTAACCAAAGGTAAACGAGCCAATTGGTATTTAAAAGAATACGCTGTTGGCATCCAGCCGCAATCCGGTAAAAGAAGTTTTGTCGTGG